>JBBQJJ010000110.1:0-21690 GCA_038325805.1 Haliangiales bacterium | reverse complement strand
TCGGAATCAGCGGCAGGTCCCGCACGTCGGGCGTGCCGTCATCGGGGTCGTACCCGAGAAGATCGATCAGCTGTGCCGAGGCCGGACCCACGCCGCGACGCTAGGGGGTGGGTCTGACATATCCGGTTCGATAAGGGATCTGCGTCCGGCACCTCGCCGACGAGCGACCTACGTTCTCGCCGCCTGCCGCAGACAGTGATCGACGAGCACCAGCGCAAACATCGCCTCGACGATCGGCACCGCGCGCGGCAGCACGCACGGATCGTGGCGCCCCTTGGGCGACAGCGTCGTCGGATTGCCGTCGCGATCGACGGTGTCTTGCTCGCGCATGATCGTCGCCGTCGGCTTGAACGCGATCCGCAGCGTGATCGGCTCGCCGTTGGAGATGCCGCCCTGGATGCCGCCCGAGTGATTCGTCCGCGTGCCGATCGTCCCGTCGGCTCGGCGATAGAATGGATCGTTGTGCTGACTGCCGGTCATCAAGGTGCCCGCGAACCCGGAGCCACTCTCGACGCCCTTGACCGCCGGAATCGACAGCATCGCCTTGCCGAGCTCCGCCTCGAGCTTGTCGAACACCGGCTCGCCCCAGCCCGCGGGGACGCCGCGTGCGATCGCGCGGATCACCCCACCGACGGAATCGCCATCCTTGCGCGCGGCTTCGACGCGTTCGATCATCTGCGCCGCGATCGCTTGGTCGGGACACCGGATATCGTTGGTGTCGACCTGTGCGCGCGTCACGGCCGCCGGATCCACCGCGGCGGCGATCCCGGCCACTTCATCGACCCAGGCGATGATCTCGATCCCGCGCGCTGCGAGCAGCTGCTCGGCGATCGCCCCAGCCGCGACCCGCCCGGCGGTCTCCCGCGCCGAGGCCCGGCCGCCACCCGCGATCGAGCGAATGCCGTACTTCGCGTCGTAGGTGAAGTCCGCATGCGAGGGCCGGTAGGCGCGAGCGATGTCCTCGTAGTCCTTGCCGCGTGCGTCCTGGTTGCGGATCACCAGCGCGATCGGCGTCCCGAGGGTCTTGCCGTCGAACATCCCCGACAACACCTCTACCTGATCGGCTTCCTTGCGCTGGCTGACCAGACGGCTCTGACCGGGGCGACGGCGGTCGAGCTGCGCCTGGATCCCCTCGATGGAGACCGCCAGGTTTGGAGGACAGCCATCGATGACCACGCCGAGACCCGCTCCGTGCGACTCTCCAAAGGTGGTGATCCGGAACAGTGTCCCGAAACTACTGCTCATGGGGCGAGACTACCTGAGCCCATCTAGGGAGGTGATGTCGTTTGCGGCGGCGGCGCGTTTGGGAGTAGGCTGGTCGAGCTGATGGTCGAGGATCGCCGGCCCACGGCTCTTGAGATCGAAGAGCTGATCGATCTGGTCCGGAAGGACCCGGCATCGCCCGCGTTTATCGACCTGGGCGAGGCCTATCTATCCCTCGGCCGACCGCGTGATGCGATCCAGATCGGGACGATGGGGCTCGAGGCTGCTCCGGACAGTCTCGAAGGTCGCGTGATGCTCGCGCGCGCGTTCGCGTCGCTCCATCAATGGAAAGAAGCGCAAGGCGAGTTGCTCCGCGTGGTCAAGGTCGACCGCTCGAACCGGCAAGGCTTCGCGCTGCTCGGCGAGGTCCTCCTTCGTCGCTCCGACTTCGAGCGTGCCGTGCCCGTGCTGCAGCACGCGCAGAACCTCGATCCCACCAGCCCGCAGATCTTGTCGATGCTGCGCCGCGCCCGTGCCGGTCAGCAACTCGACGCGCCGAACCCGATCCCCACGCCGGTCGCACCCCGCGGTGAGACCGATGCCCCCGTCGAGATCCAGCGGTCGCCGCGTGCGATGGCCGCGCAGCAGAAGCCGCCGGCGCGAGGCATGGCTGCACCGCAACCGATGCCGCAACCGATGCCGTCGCCCTACGGCGGCCTCGATTCACTGACCGAGCCGGATCCCTCGCCGCACGGTCTCGCCGCGATGCAGGCCGCGCAACCGTTGGCACCACCGCCAGCGCCGATGCTGCGCGCACCGAAGCAGACCGCACCACCGCCGATGAGCGTCGAAGGCGTCAAGCCTCGCATCATCGCGAGCCACAAGGTGCAGAACGCGGCGGCGGCGTCACTGCGTCAGTCCGCGTCGGTCGGTGAGAACTACCTCAACGATCTGCTCACCGGCGGGCTGCTCGATGTCGCCGGCGTGCGGGTCCCCGACGAGGAATACGACCTTCGACCGGATCGCCGCTGGGGGCGCTCGACGCGCCGCGCCTTCATCTTCTTGTTCGTTGTGCTGGTGCTCGGCATCGGCGGCGGCGGCACCTGGTACTGGTGGAGCGAGAAGAAGAAGACCGAAGCTGTCGCGCGGCTCCAGCAAGAAGCGAAGACCTCGGTCGGCGACGGCGAGTACGTCGGCTTGGTCGACAGCCTCGGCAAGCTCACGCAAGCGCTCGAGAAGGACAAGGCAAACAAGCAGACGTTCGCCTACTACGTCGAGTCCGGTGGCCTCGCGGTGCTCCTCTACGGTGAGGCGCGCGTGCCGAGCCGGGAGGATCCGACGAAGGAGATCCTGATCGGTCCCGACCAGGTCGACGCGGCGTTCAAGTCGATCACGATGGGTGACGACCAGCTGCAGCCCGGCGATGAAGGCAATCGCGAGAAGGTCATCGGCAAGGTCGCCTACGAGCTCGCGACCCTGCCGAACGATCTGAGCAAGCCCGAGCTGGTGGTGGCGGCGAACCAGAAGCTCGCCGACGTCAACAAGATGCTCGACGACTACATGGCGACGGCCAAGACCGATCGGTGGGCCCAGTGGCTCAAGGGGCGCGCGCTGCTCGCCTCCGGTAGCCGCCGCGGTGCCGCGGCCATGCTGAAGGGTGCCGCCGAAGGCCCCGGCACCGAAGGGCTCGTGGTCGCGATGGTCGACTACGCGAACCTGCTGGCCGATGAGGGCAAGACGAAGGAAGCGCTCATCTACTACAAGACCGCGAACGAACGGACGAAGGGCAACCACCAGCTCGCGATCCTCGGCGAGGCGATCGCGAAGAGCGAGGCCTCGATCGAGGTCAACGAGACGCTCGGCGATCTCAACGCGAAGTTCATCGTCGAGAAGCTCTCGTCGCGTGTGGCGGCGTATCGCTGGCTCGCGCTCGCGATCGCGAACCTCGCGATCGAGGAGTACCCGTCGGCGATCGAGGCGATCAACAAGGCCACGCTCAACAAGCCGCCGGCCGAGCCGCGGTTCTGGTCGCGCGTCGCGTGGATCCACTACAAGATCGGCCGCGCAGCGAAGCCCGAGGACAAGCAGATCGGCGACCTCGAAGAGGCTCGCAAGGCGATCGACAAGGCGTTCTACTACAACCCCAAGCCGGAGCCGGATCCGACGAAGCAGATCGTCAAGGCCGGCCTCGAGGGTCTCGCACGTGGGCTGCCCGAGAAGGTGCTCGACGAGGCGCCGAACAACGACGGCGTGCGGCCGGTGGTGTTGCGCACCTACGCGCTGCTCGACCTCGGCAAGAACAAGGAAGCGTACGACGAGGTCCAGAAGGCCCTCTCGAACGTGCCGGGCTCGACGGGTAAGCCGTGCGAAGAAGGCAACGACCAGGCGAACATCGAGGCCAAGATCCTGTGCGAGCAGGCGCGCATGCTGTCGAACGACAAGGAGCGCACCGCGGCTGCCGACGCCCTGCTCACCCTCGCGCGTCAGGCGAAGAGCAAGCTCGGCCGTCACGCGCTCGGGATCGCGTACCTCGCGCTCAACGACCTGGTGAACGCGAAGGAGCACCTCGGGCAGGCCGTCAAGGAGATCAGCGACACGTCGCCGAACCCGTTCGAGTACCGCACGCGGACGGCGCTCGCCGAGATCGCGCTGCGCGAGAACGATCTCGAGACCGCGAACAAGATCGTCCTGCAGTCGATCGAGATCAACGGCAACTACATCCCGACGCGGGCACTGCTCGCGCGCATCCTGGTTCGCAACAAGGAAGCCGACAAGGCGATGGCGGCGTTGACCCCGATCCTCACCGAGGGCGGCGGCGCGATCACGCCGCAGGTCCAGCTGACACTCGCCGAGATCTTGGTCGTCAAGACCGACCGAACGAAGGCGGAAGAGGACCGCGCCATCAAGATCCTGACGGACATGAAGGGCACGCCCGGCATCACCGACGAGGAGATCGGTCGAATCGCGGCGCTGCTCGATCCGAAGCTTCCGAGCAAGCTCGGTGTGCCGGAGCCGGCTGCCGAGCCGGGCAAGCCGGGTGAGGCACCGCCCAAGCAACCGCCCCGTCGTCGCGGGCGGTGATGCGCTGGGCCGCAGGCGTCCTCGCGCTCGCGCTGGCGTGTCGGGGAGGAGACAAGGTCGCGGTCAAGGTAGAGACGGTCGCGCTGACGAGTGGTCGGTTGAGCGAGCTCACCGATGCGCGGCGGAGCCTCCTCGCGACGCTCGAGGAGGACCGCACGAACGGCGCGGTGATCGCCGGCATCGCGGAGGTCGACGGCTTGTCGGCGCTGCTCTACGGCATCCCGGTGCCCGAGCCACGCGTGTTCGTCGCCGTCGCACCGGGCGCTCCAGGTGCTCGCTCGTGGGCGATCGGCAACGTGGCCCGGGAGCTGACGCGCGTCGACAAGCCCGAGCAGCTCGACGAGCTCGACAAGCTCCTCGCGGGGCTCGGTGACGATCCGTGGCGAACCTGGCTCGCCGCACGAATCAAGCTCGCGCGCGGCGATCGGGTGGCCGCCGCGGTGTTGCTCGAGGGCTCGGCGCTTCCCGCGGCGAAGGTCGATCGCGCGCTGATCCTCGCCGACGAAGATCGCAGTGACGACGCCCTCGCAAGCTTGGCGCCCGACCACGAGCTCGAGCTCGTGACCCGCGCGGTGCTGCTCGCCGAGCGCGGCGAGCTCGACTCGGCCGCGCTCGCGCTGAAGACCCTGAAGAGCGACGCGCCTCGGATCGTCGCGTATCGGCTGGTCGCCCAGGCGCTGATCGGACTGGCCAATCAACGCTACGAGCTGACCGCCGATGCGCTCGAGGAGCTCGGCAAGCAACGCGGCCTGCCGAACGAGTGCCCGTTGTGGGAGCGCATCGCGTGGGCGCACCTTCAGCTCGGCCGGAGTACGGGGCGCGCGAACGATCACAAGAGGGCGGGGATCACCCGGCAGCGCTGTGCCTCGCTCGGCAGGGCCACGGGCGACAACGATCGGCTGCGGCTCGTCGACGCGACGCTCCAGCTCGAGCTCGGCAAGCTCGACGCCGCGCTATCGATCGCGTCGAACCTCGGGATCCGGTGGGGGTTGGTGACAAGGGCGTACGTGTTGCTCGAGCTCGGGAGAGCCAACGAGGTGGTGCCGCTGTTCGTGAAAATCCCCAGCTTCGACGGCCGCGCGCGTCCCGAGAATCGCGCGGCCGAGATCGTGTTGCGACAAGCGCAGGCAAGCGTCGGAACGGGCACCGCACGCAGCGATGCGCTCGCGGCGCTCGCGGCACTCGCCGATGCCTCGGCGGCAGACGATCAGCGTGCACGTCACGCCCTCGGTGCCGCGTCCTTCGCGATCGGTGATCTGACCACCGCACAGCGCGAGCTGCGTCGTGTCGTCGAGGAGACGTCCGCGCAGCGCCCGGATCCGTTCGCCTACCGCACGCACCAGCTGCTCGCCGAGATCGCACTCGTGACCAACGACTTCGACACCGCGGGAGCCGAGATCGACCAGGCGCTCGTGATTCATCCGGGCAACGCGATGAGCTACGTGATCCAGGCTCGGATCGCGATTCGCCGCGGCGATCCCGAGCGCGCGCTCGCGACGATGGCGCCGGTGCGTAAGCTCGGAGAGCTGATCCCCGCCGCGAAGCTCGTGGTCGCAGAAGCGCTCGCGGTGTTGAAGTCGGATCGCGCCACCGCGAGGGCGCTGGTCGTCGAGGTCAAGGGCAAGCTCCCCGATGCCGAGGTCGGCCGCGTCGCCGCGCTCGTCGATCCAAAATTGCCGGGCGAGCTGAAGCTCCCCGTCGGCAAGCTTCCAAAACAGGGCACGTGAGCAGGGTGGCTGCTAGCCTAGACACGATGCGTTGGCTCCTGGTGATCGCGCTCGTTGCGTGCAGCAAGACCGAACCGGCTGATCCCGCGATCGAGACCAAGCCCGTGGTGGCCGCAGCGCCCAAGGTCGCACCGCCGCGTCCCGCCGAGCTGACCAAGGTCACGATCAAGGCGATCGGCATGTACTGCGAGGAGAGCTGTCCGCTCAAAGTCCGCTACGCGCTCGCCGACGTCCCCGCGGTCTACGAGCTCGGGTTCGACGTCTCGAACGAGAGTATTTTTGTCTCGTACGACAGGTCGCTCGGCACGCCAAAGGATGTCACCAAGCCGATGCTGGTCGCGATCAAGGGTGCTGGCTTCGATCCCTGGCTCGCCAAGGAGACCTGGCCGGACGGCGCGAAGGCCGACGTCGTTTCGCGCTGACGGGGAGCCTGGACCTCACCCTGGTCTGGCGACCCTGAAGACGTCAGCCGCGGGCACGTGAGTTCGCGTAGTTCGGGCGCGATCCGGCTGGCGAATCGCTTGCACTTGACCCCAGCTCAACAGCGATGAGCCGCCGTACCCTGAGCCGCAAGGACGCCCTGGACGTACTGTCGGCGTGGATCTACGACACCGACGTCTGTTCGCGGTCGTTGATGATCCTGGAGGGTGGCTTCAGCGGCGCCCAGACCGCCGCACCGGCGCCTGCTCCGGATCCTGCGACGGCTCGATCTGCAGGATCTCGAGGAATCCTTCGATCGATCCTTGCCCCTCGCGGATCAAAGTAACGACCTCGCCGTCGATCGCGATCACCGTGGATGGCTGTGGTTCGCGGCTCGATTCCGAGTCGATCAACGCTGCATCGACCACGACATCGACGGCCTTGCCGAACGCTTCGAGCAGCTCCTCCGCATCGCGGCACGGTTCCCCGGTCTCGGGGTTGATCGCCGAGGACGTGAGCAGCGGCCGACCGAGCCCGACGGCGAGCGCCTGCGCGATCGGATGCGACGTGATGCGGATGCCGACGGTGCGGCGCTTGCTGCTCTCGGTCAGCGACTTCGGTACCGCCTTGGTGGCGGGAACCACGAGCGTGTATGGACCGGGGAACACCTGCTGCGCGATCCGGAATGCGGTCTGCGAGAAGATGCCGAACTCCGACGCGGTCGATAGGTCCGGGCAGATCAGCGCGAGCCGCTGATTCTTGTGCATGTTGCGCGCGCGGTAGATTCGCTCGATGCCGTCGCGTGAATCGATCGCGCAGCCGAGCGCGTAGATCGAATCGGTGGGGTAGGCGGCAACGCCACCCTTGTGAAGCACTTCGACAGCCGCTTCGATCTTGCGGGGGTTGGGGACGCCCCACTTGTCGATCTGAACTCTCATGGGACCACTCACTTCTTCACTCCCTTGAACCCCAACCCCACCACGTACTGCTCGATCGAGATCTGGCGCGACGACGCAGGCTTCACGGTCTTCATCTTGTCGAACGTCATTCGCACGGCTTCCATCAGCTTCTTGAAGTCCGGACCCTGGAACAACTTTCCGACGAAGTTTCCGCCGGGCGACAGCACGGCCTCCGCGATCTCCAGGGCGCGCTCGAACAGCGCCTCGCTGCGCGATTGATCGAGGCTGCGGATGCCGGACGTATCCGGCGCCATGTCGCTGAGCACGACATCGAAGCCGGATAGATCCGCCTTGAGGTCGTCGAGCTTCACCGTCATGACATCACCGCTGAGCAAGCGAGCGTTTGGTAGTGCCTTCATCGCGTTGATACCCACGGGCCGATCGAGCCCGACCAGGATGCCGGTCTCGCCGACCTGCTTGCGCGCGTACTGCAGCCACGAGCCCGGTGCACAGCCGAGATCGAGCACGCGATCGCCGGTCTCGAACAGCGAGACCTTCTGATCGATCTCCTCGAGCTTGTAGACCGCGCGCGCGGCAAACCCCTCCTTCTTCGCTTTCGCGTGAAAGTGATCTCGGCGGGTGCCGCGGTCGTCGAGGCGTGACTTGGCCATTGGTTTATCGGGATCCCTAAAAAACAAAACGCCCGAGCCAAGCAGCTCGGGCGCGTTCGTGGGAAATCGAACGGGTTTGGGGCCCTGGCCCCAAGCCAACTAGCCGCGACCCGCAGCCGCCTTCTTGGAGGCCTTGAGCGGGTTCTTCGAGCGAACCTCTTCCTTGCCCATACCCTTGCGCTTGTACGTGTTCTTCGTGGCCGCGAGGGTCACGACGACGTACTCGTTCGCCGCGCCCGGCACCGAGCCGCGGACCAGGATGCAGCCGTCCTCCTCGAGGATGCGGAACAGCTGGAGGTTCTGGACGGTCTTCTTCTCGTTGCCCATCTGACCCGCCATGCGCTTGCCCTTGTGGACGCGCTGCGGGGTAAGGCGGCAACCGATCGAGCCACCGTGGCGGAAGTACTCGTGCGTACCGTGCGCACGGGTCATACCCTTCATGTGGTGCTTCTTGATGACGCCCTGGTAGCCCTTGCCCTTGCTCCAACCCTCGACGTCGAGGGGAGCGCCATCGGCAAAGACATCCTTGGGCTGGAGCGCTTGGCCCACCGTGAACTTCGCCACTTCCTCCGACGTCAGCCGAAGCTCGCGGACGAAGCGCTGCGGCTTGGTCTCGGTCTTCTTCGCGGCACCGAGCTCCGGCTTGTTGGCGAGGCGTAGGGGCTTCTCGTCGAAACCGAGGACGAGCGCGCTGTAACCGTCGCGCTCTTGCGTGCGGGTACCAACGACAATATTCGGACCGGTCTGGATCACGGTCACCGGGACGGCTTCACCGTCCTCCGCGAACACCGTGGTCATTCCGAGCTTCTTGCCGAGCAGGCCGATCTTCAACATGCGAATCTCCAGAGACAAATACGACGTTCGGACGATGTCCGAGCGCCGGAGTCTATACCTGCGTCGGTGCGGCTGGTCAAGCCGCGCTGATCTTGAACACGCGGGCGGCGTTCTCGGCCGTGATCGCGGCTAACTCCTCGAAACTCATGCCTGCTGATCGGGCGACTTGTTCTGCGGTGTGGACGATGAAGCCGGGTTCGTTGCGCTTTCCGCGCTTGGGGATCGGTGAGAGGTACGGGCAATCGGTCTCGATCAGCAGCCGATCGCGGGGCACCAGGGCCACGCTGTCGCGAAGTCCCTGCGCCGTCTTGTAGGTGACGATGCCGGAGAACGACACGTAGCAACCCATCTCGGCGTACTGGCGCGCGTCCTCGGGGGTGCCGGTGAAGCAATGGATCACGCAGCCGAGCTCGGCGGCATTTCCGGCTTTCAAGATCGCGCGCGCCTCTTCGTGGGCCCCCGCCGCCGCGCCGGCACCGGTCGGTGATTCGTTCGCATCGCGGATGTGGCAGACGACGGGCTTGTTGACGCGGCGCGCGAGGTCGAGGAAGCGCTCGAAGCACTCGCGCTGCAACGCGCGCGGGGAATGATCGTAGTAGTAGTCGAGCCCGGTCTCGCCGATCGCGACGACGCGTGGATGCGGCGCGAGCCGCTCGTGGACACTCCACCAGTCGGGCGTCATCTTCCCGACGTCGTGCGGATGCGTGGCGACCGTCGCCCAGATGTTCGGATCGGTCTCGGCGAGCGCGACGGCGCGGTCGGCCGACGTGGGATCGCCGACGGCACCGATCACGACGATCCGCTGCACGCCTGCCGCGCGAGCACGGGCGAGCACCTCGGTGCGATCGCCATCGAACTCGGGTCCGTCGACGTGGGCGTGCGAATCGAACAGCATGATGCGGCTAGCCTACTGCGGCGCCGGTCCTTGGAACACCGAGCTTAGCCCGTACCGCCCGAGGTCGTAAGGGCATCCAGCCGGTTGGCCCAGCACCCATGGAGGCCCGGCGGTAGCGCGATCGGCAGCCCGAGGCGTGCCTCGATGGTCAGCGTCTCCGCGTCGAGAATCCACAGCTCGGCCGCCGCTCCGGGACGGTGGATCACCGTCAGCAGCCAGCCGTCCTCGTCGTGGCGAGCATCCGGTCGCCGGACAAAGCAGGGTTCGGAAGGGAGCGCGGGAAACATGTCGCGCCGCGCCACCTCCCCACGACCGGGCTCGATCCTCACCAGCGCGGAGTGGTACGGCTGACGGCGCCCGGGTGAGGTCGCGGTTGCCCAGAACGAGCGGTAGGGGAGTCCGTTGGAGGCTGCCGTGATCGGCAGCTCGGTTGCGGTATCGGCGAGCTGACTGGCCTCGATCATCACGCGGGATCTCGGATCGAGGATCAGCCTCATCGGCACGGCACAGCCGGCGGTGCTCGACGGATCGAACAGGGTCTCGAGGTGATCGAGCTCCGGAACCCCGTCGAGCCGCATCACGTCACACACCACGTGGCCGTCGGCATTCTCGAAGGCGCCGGCCTGGTGAAACACGAAGCCCGGAGTGGTCTCGATCTCGACGGGCTCGCCTCCACCGCGCGGGACGAGGAGCGCGGTCATCGCCTCCCCCGGCGTGCCACGCAAGCTACCGACCGGGGTCGCCAACCCGAGCGCCATCCGCATCACGTCGAAGCGCACGGCGGGGAGCAGGAACACGAACCAGTTGGGCGTCAGCATGAAGTCGTGGATGAACGTGAGCCGGTCGAGGGCGACGGTGCGCTCGATCCGTGCGGCGCCCTGCGCGTCGATCGCGTAGATCACGAGGCGCTGACGAAGCCCCCAGCGAAGCCCGAAGTTGTAGAGCGTCCCGTTCTTGTCGTCGCGACATGGGTGGGCCGAGAAGGTGGGTGGGGCCAACCCGCGGACGTGAAGAACTCCGCCGAGGTCGTCGCGTCCCAGGGTGTCGAGGGTCGTAGGGTCGAGCCGCGTCGGTGCGCCTCCTTCCCACAGCGCGTGCAGGCGCCCGGCGTGCCACATCACGGACGTGTTTGCGGCGTTCTTGAAGTGCAACCGCATCACGTTGGCGACGACCCCACCTGGCCGTTCGGTGCCGAAGCCACGGTAGAGAATCTTGTCAGCGCGTTGCTCCGCGAGGAACTCGGGCGTTCGTACGAAGCGCGTGCGCACCCTGTGCCCCGAGGGACCGAGCTCGAAGCGGACGACCAGCCCATCGCCGTCGAACGGATGGCCGTAGCCGACCCCACCGCGCTCGAATCGACCGGGACCGTTGCGCCACCACACGCCATCGAGGCCCTCGGGAACCCGGCCGGCGAGGGGCACGAGCTCGGCGTCGACTTCCTCAGCGGTGCGGTGCAGATGGAGGGCAACGAGCCGGCGCACGTCGACAATAGGCGAGACGTCTGAGGCGGTGATCACGGCGCTTCGATGCACCTCGTGAGCTCGGCATTACAGGTTCGCTCGGTCGCGAGTGCGACAACGTGTCAGACACCAGATCGGTATCCTCTGACCGTGTCGAGGCGTCTAGCCAGGCACGATGCTTCGTTCGACACCGGCGCTCGGGTCGTTTCTCCTCGGTGGTGTGCTGGCTGGCCTGGGTGCGCTGGTCCTCGTCCTGTTCGCCCGCGGCTTCGAAGCAGGTGCGACGTGGTCACCGGTGACCCAGACAGGCGGGCCAGGCTTCGTGTTCGTCATCGGTCCGGCGCTCGCCGGGTGGTTCTGGATCGCTGGCTGGGTGAAGCGTGGTGGCATCGCCGCCGTCGCCGAGGCCCTTGGACTCAGCGTCCTCGCGGCGCTCGCGGCCGGTGCAGTCGGACTGGTGCTCTCGCGCACGTGGCCCGCTCATCCCGTGGTGCTCGAATCTCTGTTCTCGACCATCGGGGTCGCGCTCGTCGTGAGCACGATCGCGTCGGTCTCTGTCCGGCTCGTCAACGAACCCAACCTGGAGTAAGTCATGCCCACGCTCTCGAGTTTTCAGTTCGATCTTGTCTACAACTTGATGTCCCTGACCGTTGCGGCGATGGGTGCTGCCGCGGTGTTCTTCTTCCTGTCACCCGGCGTCGACCGGCGATTCAAACCGGCGCTTGTCGTGTCGGGACTCGTGGTCTCGATCGCCTGCTATCACTACTTCCGGATCCTCGGCTCGTTCTCGGCCGCGTACACCGCGGATGCGGGTGGCTACGTCGCGTCCAAGGTGCCGTTCAACGACTTCTATCGCTACGCGGACTGGCTCCTCACCGTGCCGCTCTTGATGGTGGAGCTGGTTGCGGTCCTCGCATTGGCGAAGGCACAGGCCGGCCCATTGCTCAAGCGACTCGCGATCGCCGCGGCGCTGATGATCGCACTGGGATACCCCGGTGAAGCCGCCATCGGGACCGGGAGCAGTGGCGCGGTCTGGGCGTGGTTCGGCGCCAGCATGGTCCCGTTCCTCTACATCATCGTCACGTTGTTCGGAGCGCTCCGCAACGCTGCCGTGTCGCAGCCTCCGCAGGTTCAGTCGCTGCTCCGCCTGGCACGCAACGTGGTGTTGGTGACCTGGTCGTTCTACCCGCTGGCGTACGTGCTGGGCGCGCTCGGTGCCTCCTCTGGCGCCGGCGAGACCGCCATCCAGGTCGGCTACACGATCGCGGACATCACCGCGAAGGCGGGCTTCGGACTCGTGATCTATGCGATCGCTCGCGCCAAGTCGACCGAGCACGTCCCCTCGGATCTTGCTGCGCATGGTGCATAGCGCTGACGAAGCGAGCCTCGCGGGATGCGGCGGCACAACCGTGCTCATCTCGCTGTCGAGACCACCGACACGCCCGCGTCCCTGAGCAAGACCGACGCTCAGTAGGCACAAACCGCGAGTGCGTCGAAGACCTTCCTCGGCGGTGGCTCGGACGCGAGCTTGTCGGTGTCGACGAACGTGTCGGCGAGACTCCAGCCCGATTTCCAGCAGAAGGCGACACCGCTCCTGTCGCCGTGCAAGACGTGCGTCGCGCCCATCAGCCAGATCAGGCCGCCGAGGACGACCACCATGACCACGCGACGAAACCCACGGCCCGATCGCGCGGCCGCGACCTCCTCGTCGGCTGCTTTCTCCGCGGCGATCTTGGCGCGCCGTGACTCGAGTGCCCCGACCGGCCCGACCGGCTGCTTTCGCCGGCGCACGATCTTGTGATCCTGACAGACACCATCGACATGCAGCGTCTTGTCGCCGCACACCTCGCAGCGCACGAGTAGCCCGATGACCTGTTCTTCGTCGTCCTCAGTCATGATCGCCCTACTGAACCATGGAAATGCGTTCAGTCCGCGATGCGAGCGGCGATCGCCTTGAGTGCGCCGGCGATCAGCTCGAGCAGCTCTTCGTTCTTGCCGACAGTCGCGGCTCTCTCGAGGTCGCGTACCGCCCACTCGCCACCGCATTCGGTGAGCTGTTCGACGGCGAGCCCACGCACGTGGGTCTTGCGCGCCGTCAGCGCCGCGAGCAGCACGCGCTTTGCCGGTTCGCTCGATCGCTTCGCGAGTAACTTGCCCGCGGCGAGGACGGTGGCTTCGGTCGGCACCGATCGGTCGGTGAGTGCCGCGGCGAGCTCGTCGAGATCCGCCGGCGAGCCGAGGCTCGCGAGCGCGGTCACTGCATCCCACGCACGCTCCGCATCGCCGAGCGATCGCGACAACACCACGCGGCCCGCCGGATCGCCGAGATCCGCGAGCGCGTAGGCGACGTCGAAGCGTGTCGACGCATCGCCGTGATCGAGATGCTCGACCAGCACGGTCCTGGCGCGGGTGGCGAGGGAGGCGTCTTCGAGGCGACCGGGGATGACGCCGAGGGCGAGCGCCGCGGAGCTCGCGACCTGCGGATCCTTGTCCGACAGCGCGGCGAGCAGCGGATCGAACGCGCGCCTGGGATCGATCTCGGCGATGGAAGTCGCGGCCTGGAACCGGAGATCTGCGGGACCTTCGCGCAGCGCGTGTGCGAGGGGCTCGAAGCCGACCTCGGCACGCAGCGAGCCGAGCGCGATCGCCGCGTTCTGGCGCACCGGTGGCGAGCCATCATCGAGCCGCTTGACCAGGCCCATCGCGGCGACGGGCTCCCCGAGATCGCCGAGCGACGAGCAAGCCTCGGCGCGAACCTCGGGACGGTCGTCCTCGAGCGCGCCTAGCAGCGCCTCGACGGCGCGGCGCTTCTCCGTCGGATCGTCGAGGTCACCGAGGGCATGGGCCGCGAATGCGCGAGCACGTGGGCTCTTCGCCGTGAGGTCGCGCAGCGCGGCCTCGAACGTGATCGTCGAGCTCGGGAACAGGAACGACATCCGCCCCGCACCCTAGCAGAGTCAGCGGAACGGCAACGGCGCCGACAACACCAGCGCTGCGAGCAGGATGACGCCGAGCCCCGCCAGCTGGAGGAAGAACGGTCGTTTCGCCTCGGGCCAGCCCAGCACGAGGAAGATGAGCGAGACGAACGGCACGAACAGCACCCCGAGTCCCCACAAGATGCCCTCGCGGAACGCCGCGATCACGAACCAGATGCCGCCGATGACGAGCAGCACCAAACCCAACCACATGGCCATTCCACCAAGCGCAGTGAGCATGGAGAAAATACTAAGTCCCTTTGGCTGTCACGCTACCCCAGAGTTCGCCTGTGTCCCCGGCTCGAGGACGAGCGCCTGGTCGAAGGATCGACCCGAATACAATTTAGGGAAATTTGGGGGCGGCGACTACGTCGCCGGTTTCGGCTGCTTACCGGGGTCGAGCAGCTCGACGGTCTCGACGCGGTCCGCCGGCACGTGCGCGAGGATCGCGGCGAGCAGTGCAGGGCGATCCTCGAGATCGTACGGCGCCGGCGCACCGACACCGGGCACCAGCAAGCTCTTCGCGGGCTCACCACCGTCGACGAAACACGAGCTGGTCGAGGGCGACGCGATGACCTTCTTGACCTCGCTCCACGCGATCCGAAACCGCCGCCGCGTTGGCGAGCCGACCTCGAGGCCTTCGTCGTCCGTCGTCACCGCGAGCTTCCAGGTCGGCGACGCGAAGTACGCGACGCCGAGAGCGATCCCGGCGGCTCCGGTGATCAACGGCACCATCACGAAGCCGGCGACGGACGCCACCAGGACGAGCGAGCCGCCGAAGCCGATCGATCCCCAGGCGATTCCGCGGTAGCGAGGCTTGAAGCGGTGGGTCGCCATATCCATCGAGGCAACGACAGCCGGCGAGGCTGCCGAATTCCCTACTGCTTCGCCACCAGTGCCGCGATCGCCGCGCGGGTCTCGAGCGGAATCGACTCGAACAGCACACCGAAACCCTTGGGCAACGTGGTGTTGTCGCCACTGCCGCTCGGCAGCTCGCAGTCGCCGGTGCGCTGCCACAACACCCAGCCGACCGCGTCGACGGTGCCGAGGCCCTTGACCTCGAACTTGAGGGCGACCCGCGACAGCAGCGGCAATGGCGCGCCCGAGATGAAGGCTCCGTTGGTCGACAGGTCGCGAACGACCGCGGGGAACCGCTTGCCGATGTTGGTTCCGTCGGCGTCCACCCGCTTGAACACGGCCGCCAGGTTCGGATGCATCGCCATCGGCACCTGCCCGATCGATTCGACGATCGCGGGCGAGTTGACGACCAGGCGTTGTGCTCGACGGTGCTCCGACATGCTGCCGCTATCGTACTCGCGTTCCTGGGGGCGCGTCACGATCGAGCGAGGACAGGCCCACGATCGTCTCGTCGCCCGCGGCGAGGATCATGCCCTGCGACTCGACGCCGCCCACTTTCCTCGGCGCCAGGTTGGCGACCACGAGGACCTGCTTGCCGACGATCTGCTCCGGCGTGTAGGCGAGCGCGATGCCCGCGACGATCGAGCGCGGCTGGGCCTCGCCGAGATCCACCGACAGGTGCAGCAGCTTCTTCATCTTCGGGAGGGCAACCGCCGTCAACACCTTGCCGACGCGGATCTCGACCTTCATGAAGTCGTCGAACGTGATCGGGCCGGTGGCCGGGATGGGTGGCACGCCCTTGACCGGCGCCAATCGCACCGTCGGCTTGTCGCTGACCACGGGTGCCTCCGCCGTGGTGGCGGCGGCATCGCCGGCGACCTTGACGACGATCGCGTTCTGCATCGCCTCGTCGAGGCGCGGGAACAGTGGGCTCGGCGGCCGCGCCGTCAATGGCGGTGCTGCGGCCATCACGCGGCCTTCCCCGGAGGTGTCGGGCCACGCCAGCGGTGCGGTATCGCCGATCCATTCGCGCAACGTCTGCGACGTCGCCGGCAGCACCGGATCGATCAGCCGCGCGATCAACCACAGGCTCGATCCGAGGCTCCACAAGCAGTGGGGCAGGGCCGGGTCCTTCGCCTTCGCCATGTGCCACGGCTGCGTCTGATCGATGAAGCGATTCGCGACGCCGATGAACTTCCAGATCGCCTCGAGGGCGCGTGAGGGCGAGAACGCCTCGAAGCACGCGGCCGCGTGCTTGCTGGCCTCGTGGGCCGCGAGCTCGAGCTGGAAGTACGGATTCTCCGTCTGCGATGCGAAGTACTTGTCATCTCGTGCAGGGGGCGCATCCGGCGCGAACTTCGTGATCATCGTCAGCGAGCGGTTGATCAGGTTGCCGAGGTCGTTCGCGAGATCCGCGTTGAACCGGCCGAACAGCGACTCGAACGTGAAGTCACCGTCGTTGCCGAGCGGGATCTCGCGCAGCAGGTAGTACCGCATCGCGTCGACGCCGTAGGGACGCTTCTCCTCCGAGCCGGCGAGCGCATCGGAAAGCACCACCGGATCGATCCGGGTCGCAGGCAGCGACTTGCTGATCTTCTCGCCGCGCACCGTCCACCAGCCGTGCGCGAAGATCGTCTTCGGTAGCGGGAGTCCGGCGGACAACAGAAACGCCGGCCAGTACACCGCGTGAAACCGCAGGATGTCCTTGCCGATCACGTGCACGGCACTTGGCCAGTACTTGTCGATGTCAGGCCCGGCGATCTTGCCTCCGTGCGAGAGGTCCGAAATGTAGTTCGTCAGCGCGTCCATCCAGACGTACGTGACGTGCTTGTCGCCATTCGGATCGTCCTCGGGGACTGGCACCCCCCACGAGAACGACGTGCGCGACACGCTGAGATCCTTGAGCCCGCCCTTCAAGAACGCGACGATCTCGTTACGGTACTGCTCGGGACGGATGAACTCGGGGTGCGCCTCGATGTGCGCGAGCAGCGGCTCGGCGTACTTCGTCAGCTTGAAGAACCAGCTGCGCTCTTTATCGATCCAGCTGACCGGGCGCTTGTGCGTCTTGCAGTGGAACGCGTCGCCGATCTTGTCGAGGTCGCTCTCCTTGTAGAACGCCTCGCAGCCGACGCAGTACCAGCCCTGATAGGTCTCGATGTAGAGGTCGTCGGGGTTGCGCGCACGGATCGTCTTCCACAGCTCGGCGACGATCTGCTTGTGGCGCTCCTCGGTGGTGCGGATGAACCGATAGTCGGTGATGCCGAGCTGTTTCCAGCACTCGTCGAACCGCGGCGCGACTTGATCGACCAGCTGCATCGGCGTCAGCCCACGCTTGGTCGCCGCTTCCTCGACCTTCTGGCCGTGCTCGTCGGTGCCGGTCAGGAACCGTGTGTCGTCGCCCCGCATCCGATGAAACCGCGCGAGCGCGTCGCACACCATCGTGGTGTACGCGTGGCCGAGGTGGGGAACGTCGTTGACGTAGTAGATCGGTGTCGTGATGTAGAAGGTCGACATCTCAGTCCTCTGCATTCGGATCGCGCGACGGATCTTCGTCCGGCAGATCCGAAACGTCGAGATCATCGAGCGCATCCAGATCAGCGTCGGTCGGGCTGCCGTCGGTGTTCTCCGGCGTGTCCTCTGGGCGATCGGTGACTCCGCCGCCCAGGTTCGCGCGCGGGTCGACGTTGGCGAGCGCGCTCGGATCGTCGGTCTGGTCGGCCGCGTCCTCGTCGTCGTCCTCCTGCGGCTCGACCTGGGGCTGATGTCCGCGTGGATCGCGTAGATCGCGTGGATCGCGGGGATCGCGGGGAGCCCGCTCGCGTCTGGGCTCGCCTTCGCGCGACGGCTGCGTCCCCGACGGGAACAGCGCCTGGACCTCGGCCGCCGGCACGACCTCGCTGTCTCCCGGGCCGTACGAGACGCGAACGCGCTGGCGGAGCACGTCGACCTCGACGACGCGGCCTTCACCGCGCGCACCGGTCACACGCTTGCCGAGCTTCGGTAGCCCCTTGCGGAGCTCGGCGTACGCCGCTTGCTCGTAGACCAGGCAGCACTTGAGGCGACCGCACTGACCGCTGACCTTGGTCGGCGACAACACGAGCCCCTGATCCTTCGCCATCTTGATCGACACCGGCACGAAGTCCGGCAGCCACGTCGTGCAGCACAGCGTGAGCCCGCACGAGCCGATGCCGCCGACCGCCTTCGCTTCATCGCGGACGCCGAGCTGGCGAAGCTCGAGGCGCGAACCGCCGAGCTCGTTGGTGGTGTCGCGGATGAACTCGCGGAAGTCGTAGCGCTGACGATCGTCGCCGACGGCGGAGTAGTAGATCAGCACCTTCGCGTTGCGGCCGAGCGCGCCCGAGACCTCGACGCGGAACACCTTGAGTGACAGCCGCAGGCGCTCGGCCTGATCCTTCGCGACGCGCAGCGCCCGCGCGCGATCCGCCTCACCCTCGTGCTCGCCACGCAGGTCGTTCTCGTTCGCGACGCGGATGATCCGCCGCGGCCGCTCGCGATTGCCCATCGCCTTGCGCGCTGGTGCAACAGCGACCCAGCCGAGCCGCTGGCCGCGATCGCTATCGACGAGCACGCGCTCACCCACGCCCCAGTCCTGCTCGCCGGCATCGAACCAGCTGATCCGTCCGTTCGGCACGAACCGCACCGCGCAGACGTTGATCACGTCACCGAGCCGCTCGCTCGGTGCTTCGGTGACCGGGAAGCTCGTCGGATCGTCGTCGTCGACGGGCGGATCGGCGGGCAAGTCGGCCGCGAGCGTGATCTCCGGTGCGGGTGTGCCGTCGTCGGTACCCCACGCGACCGCCGGCGTCTCCGCCGCGGGCTCGTCATCATCCTGGTGCGCGGGGCGCCGCTGATCGAGGCGCGCCATCGGGCCGGTGTTCGCACCTGTACCGGCGGTCGAGCTCGCGACGGCGGCCGCCGCCACGGCAGCGGCTTGCAGGCCTTCGCGTCCATCGTTGCGCGGTCCGCGATCGTCGCGGCGTCCACCGCGCCCGTCGTTGCGCCCGTCGTTGCGTCCGTCGTTCCCACGTCCGTCGTTCCCGCGTCCGCCGCGGTTGCCGCCGTCGGCACGCTGACCCGGATTGCCACCGTCGCTGCGTGGCTGACCGCCGCCGCCGTCGGTGCGTGGCTGACCGTCGCGATTGCCAGCGTCGGTGCGTGGCTGTCCACCGCCGCGCTCGCCACGGTTTCCGCGTTCGCGACGACGTTCCCCAGGGCTACCCTCGGTGCGCTGGTCGGTGGGCGCACCGTCCGCGGTCGGCGCTCCATCGACGGCTACGCGTGGTTCACCTGTGGCGCGCCCGCTGTCGGGACGTGGCTGTCTGCCACCGCGCTCGCCACGGTTTCCTCGCTCGCGACGATTGCCGCGACCACCCTCGCCAGGACTGCCCTCGGGACGCGGTTCGGCGGGAGCACCGTCCGCCGCGGGCTCACCGTCGCCGGCGACGCGGGGTTCGTTCGAAGCGGCGTCGGGGCGGGGCTGTTTGTTGTGGGGTCCACGACCGTCGCGCGGTGCGCCGGGGCCGCGTTGCTCGTCGCGTCCACCGCGCTCCCCACGACGACGCCGACCGCGTTCGTTGACGCGGCCACCGGGCTCGCCGCCGGGCTCCGCACCGGATCCGTCGGCAGTCGCAGCCACGGGCGCTACGGCAGCATCGACGCTGACAGGAGGTGCGCCTTCGCCCTGGACGCGATCGCCATACTGTCGGCGCTCTCGTCGCGGCTCACCATCGCGGCCAGGTGGCTGCGGCTGCCGCGGCGGTTGTCCTTCTGCTTGCTGTGGCTGTCCCTCGGGACGCGGCTCGCCCGGCGCACCTTCCGCACCGCGCCGGCGCCGCCGCCGCCGGCGCTTGCGGCGCTCGCCGCCCGGTGCATCGCCCGCGACGTCAGCTCCGCCTTCGTCCGGACCATCGTCGGGTCCGTCGTCCGGTCCATCCGGCCCACCATCTCCATCGTCGGGACTCATGACGGCGACAACGACACGGGCGGGAGACCAGCGAGCTGCGCGAGCAAGGCATCGATCGCGAGCTGGGGATTGGCGTTGTGGACCGCGACCGCGGTGTGCCACGACAGGATCGCTTGCGCGCGGGCACTCGCGCGGCGTGCAGCAGCGGGATCGTGTGGGGCGGTGGCGTGGGCACGAGCGTGCAACGCGCGCGCTGCGGCGACCAGCACCGGAGCCGCATCGCCTTTGCCTTCGGAGATCTTCGACGGCAACATCGGATCGTGGCGATCGCCGGCGAGCGCCTCACCGAGCGCGGCGATTCGCTCGGCGCGGTCCGGATCGTTCGCCGCCATTCCGACCACGCCAGTGCCGGCACCGAACCGGATCCGCTGGCAGCGCGACCGGATCGTGGGCAGCAGCTGCTCGGGCGCCGTGGTGCAGAGGACGAACAGCGTGCGCGCCGGCGGCTCCTCGAGCGTCTTGAGCAGGGCGTTCGCAGCTGGTGGCGCCATCGACGTGGCTTCCTCGACGATGAACACCCGCGTCGCGGCTTCGTGGGGGGGAAGGGCGATCCGCGCGATCACCTGGTTGCGCACGTTCTCGATCGGCACGATCTGTGCGGCGCCTTCGCGGACCAACGTGACCACGTCGGGGTGGAAGCCCCCCGCGATCTTGTTGCACTGCTCGCAGGTGCCGCAGCCTTCACCGCGACTGGTGGTGCAATTCATCGCTGCCGCGAACGCGGTGGCGGTCTCCATCAGGGCACAGCCCGGCGGCCCCGAGAACAGATATGCATGCGGTACGCGATCGCTCTGGATCGCTCGCCGCAGCGTTGCGATGACGCGTTCCTGATCGCGGACGTTGTCCCAGACCGACACGCAGCGACGCTAGCACACTCCGTCAGTTGTCGACTTCGAACCGGATGAACTCGACGAGCGACTTCGAGCGGAGCGTGGTGAAGCCGAGGTCAAAGACCACCTCCTTGACGTACGCGATCCCGATGTCGTCGATGACCACGTTGCCGACGAGCGCACGCGACACGCGGTACTCGACGCGCTTGCCGTCGCGGGTCTGCAGCGTCGCGTAGTACGTGGTGCCGGTCGATTCGTTGCGACCGGTGATCTCGGTGCGTTCCTTGACCACGACCGCGGTCATTCGCTCGATCGGTGCACTCTTCGCGGCGAGGAGACTGCGCGCGACCTTGATTCCACCGACGAGGAACGCGGCACCACTCGCGAGGAACAGCAGCGAGAACAGGAACGGCGGTCGGATCACGAACAGCAGCGTGAGCGCGATCAGCAGGAACGCACCGCCAAACAGCGACAGCAACAAGGGCCCGACGGCCGCCGCGACGCCGATCGTGGCATCCGCCGGCAGCACCGGATCCGACGGTGCGGACGCGTATTCGGGATGCGCCTCCACCGCATCGAACCTCGTCGGATCTGTTCGCATGGTCAGAAGCTATCGCAGGTTTGCCCCGGCGGCAGCGTCACTGATAGGGTCCGCCGATGGCGCAGTTCCCCAGGCCTCAAACAGGCACCGGCCCGCATGCGGTGACCGAGTCGCCGACCTTCGCGGCGTTTCGCGAGGTGCCGCGCACCGGCGTGATCTTCGTGACCACCGAGGCCCAGCGCCGCGGCTACTCGCCGAGCTCCGAGGACTGGTGCAACCTCGGCCAGGGCATGCCCGAGAGCGAGGCGCTGC
>JBBQJJ010000109.1:0-21719 GCA_038325805.1 Haliangiales bacterium | reverse complement strand
GATCCCTCGCCATCCCCACCGCGTCCTCCGGGAGTTGCTTGACCACCACGTCCTCCGGAAGATCCCCGAGCGCCGACGGGGGCCCGAGGACACCGACCTTCCCGCCGTGCGCGCGGACGTTCGGCAGCACGATCGCGAGCTGGTGGGGCTCGATCGCGATCACCACCGCGCGTGGTGCGTAGTGACTGTCGAGCGTGCCGGGTGCCGCCGGTGACTCCGAGGTCCCCCCACCGAGCTTCCCGGTCACTGCCTCGATCGTCTCGCGGGTCATCCCGCCGGGTCGCAGCAACACGGCGCGCCCGCCGCTGAGATCGACGATGGTCGACTCGACGCCGACGCTGCACGGTCCGCCATCGAGCAGATAATCGATCCGATCGCCGAGATCGTGCGCGACGTGATCCGCCGTCGTCGGGCTGACGGCGCCGAATCGATTCGCGCTCGGTGCCGCGATGCCGCCGCCGAACCTCGCAAGCAGTGCCTGTGCCACCGGGTGTGCGGGGACGCGAAGCCCGACGGTCGCGGCACCGCCGGTGGTGCCTGCGGCGACGCGCGCGCTCTTGCGGAGGATGATCGTGAGAGGTCCGGGCCACGCGACGGCGGCGAGCGTGCGGGCGACGTCGGGGATGTCGTCGGCCCAGTCGTCGATCTGCCCGGCCGATGCGAGGTGCACGATCAAGGGATGCCCGGTGGGCCGACCCTTCGCAGCGAAGATCTTCGCGACCGCGGCATCGCTCGAAGCATCGGCGCCGAGGCCGTAGACTGTCTCCGTCGGAAACGCCACCAGTCCGCCGGCGGTGATCACCGCGGCGGCGCGTTCGATATCGGTGCCACGTTCCACGTCGCGCAGCATAGCAGCCGCATGTTTAGAGCTGCCGGGTGTACAGCACCTTGCCGGCGCGAGGTCAGCTCCAGGCGAGCGAGATCAGCTCGCGAAGGCGCCCCGGGTCCGTCGCGGTGGTCTTGCACATGAACCCGCTCTTGTGCGCGAAGTGCACGTCGGGCTGGCCCTCGACGAGCGAGAAGTCGAGCCGCGGATGATCCTCGTAGCGGCCGATGCCGAAGCCGCCGCCGCGGCGATCCGGATAGATGATCGCGACGATCACGCTGTCCAGGTGCTGCGCTCGGATGTAGCTCCCGAGCATGGCGCTCGGCTCGTCGGGCTCGCCGTCGCTGCGCGGCAGGAACAGCGCCTCGATCACCTCGTCGCCGTGGGGGATCGACCAGCGCTCGACGCGCGAGGCGGTGAAGTCGAGGCGCTCTCGTGCGAGGCGGAGGAACTCGAGTAGATCTTCCCCGACCATCCGCATGAACGCGTAAAGCGGGTCGCTCGGCTCGATGCGCGTGCTCTGCGAGAACCGCCGCAGCAAGGTCATGTCGATCGGTGAGTTGAGTCGCGAGATCGCACGCCGCGGAACCTCCAGCCATTCGGCGGTCTTCTTCGGTCCGCGCGAATCGAACCACTCCGCGGTCTCGAGCCAGTCGCAGAACGTCAGCGCATCCTGATAGAGGCCGAGATGTTCGAGCACGAGGCTGAGCGCGCACGTTGGCGGATGCTCGCGGGGAAAGTGGTGGTGATCGAAGTTCGACCGCGATGGATCGTGACTGCCGCCGATGTCGACGATCGCGACACCCGGATCGGCGAGCTCCTCGGCGGTGGGGTCGCGCCGCACGATCGGGCAGCCATGTAGCGAGGCGAGGACACAGGCCGCGAGCACGTCATCTTTGTGCGAGCCGCCGGGGTGCGTGACGATCAGGTGAACCACGGCTCCTTGGTACTACGGCAAGCGAGATCGCGCTCGTCGCAGCGCAGCCGGGGATCGCAATCCGAGCGCCGTCGACATCGAAGTCGGCGACCACGCTGTCACCCTGCGCCGATGTCCATCACGCGTGGGGCCGCGTGGCAGCCAGCGACGGCCGGTCACGCCAGTGCGCGCGCAGCGGCGCCAGCGCCGTCAGCTTCTCGGTCGGGAACGTCTTGCGGAAGTCCATCCAGTCGAGCGCAGCGATCAGCGACAACTCGGCGAGCCCGAAGGTCCGGCTGCCTGCGAGCTCGCTGCCGAGCCAGGCGAAGCTCGTCTCGGCGCGCTCGACCTGCCGAGTCGCATACGCGCTACCGTCGACGGTGACGCCATCGCGCCGGAGGTAGAACAGCTGGATCAGCGAATCGAGCGCGCCGTCGGTCGCGTTGACCAGGTTGGTCTCGCGCCACTTGTCGACGGGCGGCGCGAACGTGCCGTAGCCCCTCGTGGTGACGAGCCAGTCGATGATCGCGCGCGAATCGAAGATCGTGCGACCATCGATCAGCGCGACCGGCACCTTGCGGATCGGCGAGACCTCGCGGAGCTTGGCCTGCCCGGCATCCGGCGCGGTGTCGATCAGCTCGACCGGCTCGCCGACCTCGGCGGCGACCACGCGGACGCGGCGAACGAAGGGTGAGGTCGTAGTGCCGTAGAGCTTCATACGGCCGAACGTACTGGATTAAGCTCCGGGCGTGCAGGTGTTCCTGATCCGCCATGCCGATGCGGTCGCCGAGACCGTGGCCGTGCGCGATCCGCACCGCAACCTCAGCGTCCATGGACGGATGCAGGCTCGCGACCTCGGCGAGCGCATGCGCTGGCACGACTGCAGCCCGTCGCATATCTGGACCAGTCCGTTGGTCCGCGCGGTCCAGACGGCGGAGCTCGTGAGCACCGGGATGAACCACGAGATCGCCGTCGAGAGCGTGCCTGCCCTCGCACCGGACGGCTCGCCGCGCGATGTGGTCAACGCACTCAAGGCGCTGCCACCCCTCAGCGGCGTGCTGATCGTTGGCCACGAACCGTCGCTGTCGGCGATCGGCGCGCTCGTCGTCGGCGATCCGACGTTTCAGGCGATCGCGAAGGCGGAGGCCGTGCGGATCGTCGACGGCGCGGTGCGCTGGCGCTTCGCGTGGGACGCCGAAGCACCGGCTAGATAGCCATCACGAACAGCTGCGAGAGCTCCTGGCCATAGGAGTACGCGTGTCGCACGCCGTCTTGGTGCAGCACGAAGGCGTCGACCGCCTTGAGGCCTGCCACCGGTGGCTGGATCACCGCGTGCTCCGAGCGCGTTGCGCTGATCGGGTCGATGCGCTCGATCACCACGGGTGTCGTCGCCGAGCGAATGGCGATCGCATCGGGCGTCGCGAGCCAGCCACAGACCTGGGCGCCACCCATGTCCTCGACGAGGACGCGCGTCGCACCGCTCGCGAGATCGAGCATGCGCAGCGCGCGGCGGTCGCCCTTCTTGTCGATGAATGCGCAGCGACTACGCGTGGGATCGAGCGCGAATTCGCCACCGGCCTGCGCGAGCAGCACGGGCTCGGCGCCGATCGCGAGCTTCCACAACCGCTCCCCGAACAGGGCGACGAGCGAGCGCTCGTCGATCCACCGCGCGTAGACGACAAACCCGGGGGCCGCGATCGACGGCGCTTCGCTGCTGGTCGTCGAGTAGACCACCAGGCGTGCCGCCTCCTCGACGTTGACGGCGACGCGCTGCCCCGACGGCGAGATCGCGACGGGAAACCCGGGGCCGAGCCGAACGCGCTTACCCGTGGTGTACGAGACCACGTACGCCCCGGCGCTCGCCACCGGTCTGCCGAGCTCGCCGATCAACACGTGCTCGCCGTCGCGCGAGAGGTCGGAGACATACGAGACCTCCGACAGCGAGCGATCGTGATCGCCGGCTCGCGCACGCAGCCGCCACGCGTCGAGCGTGCCGAGGATACGCCCGTCCGCCACGTCATGGATGCGCAGCCGATTCGCCGTCGGGCCCGGCACCGCCGTGACCTCGCCATCCAGCATCACGCGATGCATCGTCGAGTGCAGCCCTTCACGCGCCGCCGTGAACCACAGTGACTCGCCGTCGGGATCCCACGCGAGCCCGGCGATGCTCATCCAGTCCTCGGTGATCACACGCGCGGTGCGACTCGCGATCTCGACGACGACGAGCGCACCGCTGTCATCGTTGACATGGGGATGGCGCAGATACGCGAGCGAGCGCCCATCGGGTGAGATCCTCAGGTGTGTGATCCATCCAAGCTCGGAAGCGATCACCGTGCCGACCGGCGCCTCGATGCGAAAGCCGCGTGCCGTCGGACGCGTCACCGCGAGCGTGCCGGCGGGCGAGTTGTCGGCATACCGCGCCCGCGGATCGAGCGGCAGGAAGTCGGCCTCCTGAACGTCTTGCAGCAAGCGGCGGGTCTCACCTCCCGCGAGAGGCACGATCGCGAGCTCGCCACGCGCGCTCTGATGATCGACGAACTTGACGTCGATGCTCAGCGCGAGCTCGCCACTGTGTGACACCGCGAGCACGTCCGCACTCGGCACCTCGAGCACGACCGTCTCGCCCGTCGCGAAGTCGAGCACGTGCGCACGGATCGGTTCGAGATCCCATGCCGCTCCGTACACCGCACGCGTGCCGTCGTGACTGAAGCGCGCCGTGTAGACGCGCCCCGTGCTGTGCGTGAGCATGCGCGGCTCGGGCAATGCCGCTTCCCGGTCGCGCAGCCGGCGTCCGACCAGGACTCCACCCGTGATCCCGGCGAGCCCGGCGAGCACCGCGCGACGGGTTGGATGCCGTGGGCTCGTCGCAGTCGGCGAGATCGATCGCAGCGCCCACGCGAGGTCCGCCGCCGACTGGAAGCGCTCGCGCGGATCCTTGGCGAGACAGCGGGTGACGATGGGGCCCAGGGAGCCGAGCTCGGCGACCGACGGCGTGTCGCGCAGCGTCGCGGAGAGTCGATCCGCGTGCGTGCCACCCGGAAACGCGCGCTTGCCCGTCGCGAGCTCGTAGGTGATCGCGCCGACCGCGAAGATGTCGGCTCGCGCATCTGCCATCTCGCCGCGCGCCTGCTCGGGCGCCATGTAGCCGGCGGTGCCCTGGACGGTGCCCGCCTCGGTGACATCGAGCGGCGTGCCGTCGACGAGCTTCGCCAGCCCGAAGTCGAGGATCTTGAGACCGCCGGGTGCGAGCACCAGGTTCTCGGGCTTGAGATCGCGATGGATCACCTTGCGCCCGTGCGCGGCGACGAGCGCATCGGCCAGCTCGACAGCGAGCTCGCGAGCGCGCTCGATCCCCGGCGCAGAGCGGTCCAGAACACTGCGCAGCGACTCGCCCTCGACGAGCTCCATCGCGACGTAGTGCACGCCCTCGGCGACGCCGACATCGTGAATCCCGACGATGGCGCGATGGCCGATCGCGGCCGCCGCACGCGCCTCGACCGCGAGCCGCTCGGGGCGATCACCGTGCAGCACCTTGATCGCGATCGCGCGCCCGAGCCGCGGATCCCACGCGCGATACACCGCACCCATCCCGCCGGCGCCGATCTGCGCATCGATCCGATACGGCCCGAGCATCGAGCCCGCGAGCGCATCCCAGGCGCGCATGACCGGCGCACGTACGAGGTTCGCGAGCAGCGCACTGCACGTCGCGCAGCTCGCGAGATGCGTCTCCGCGGCCGGCGACTCGGCGAGCGCGCCCGCTGCCAGCGCGAGGAGCTCGTCCTCGTCGAGACAGGATCGCTCTAGTGCTGCGCGATCCATGACGCGAGAGGTTGCCACACCAGCGACGAGGCGTCGTCGGCGAACAGCAGATCACCATGGCCAAAGTCGGTGAACACATCGTCCTCGCGCTCGATCACGAGCGTGCGAATGTTCGTCGACGACGTCCTCGCAGTCGCAGGGATGCCGAGCTCGCCGACGCCGCCCGCCGCGCCGATGTAGAAGATCGGCACGCGGATGTTCGACAGCGGTGCCGCGATCGGCAGGTGCTCGCCGCACAACATCGCATCGAAGTCCGCGGCCTCGAGCATCGACTGATGCGGCGTCGCGCCTGCGATCCACGCGGTGGCGGCCGCTTCGGACGTCTCGTTCAGGCCATCGGGCGCCGGGGCGAGCAGGTGATACCAGGGCGTGAACGGCACGAGCTGCCAGGTCTGCCCGAGGACGAGCAACATCGCCTCGCGGTTCGTGATCGGACCGAGGAAGTCTGCGTACGGCGTGATGTCGTTCGGCGCCGAGCGCGCGAACGTGCCGAGGTCGATGAAGAAGTCATTCGGCGAGTCGGTCACGCCGTCGGCGACGAGCGCGTACTCCTCGTCGCTGAACGCGCACGCGGCCAGGCGATCCGATTCTTGATCCGGGCCAAAGCCGCCCCACCAGTCGAGCGGAGCGATCGCACCGACGTGGCGCTGTGCCGCGGGCAACCCGCCCTCGTATCCCGCGACCGCGTACGCGACCTGTGCGCCGTGCGAGAACCCGACGAGGTCGAGCTTGCTGCCCCCACCACGCAGCGTCCGCGCGAGTGCGAGTCCCGCGCGCGTGTCGTGGACCGCCTGGGCGAGGCCGATCGACGCGAAGTCGGACACGTCGTCGTCGTGACCGGGGAGCGTCCACCGGCGATCGAAGCCCCAGACGTCGAGATTGCGCCCGGCGAGGTACGGTGCGAGACCACGCACCGGCGATGCAGGCGTGCCGTGCACCGGCACGAAGTTGCTGGTGAAGGTCGAGAAGTCGCCGTGCAAGAGAGCGACTGCGCGCGTGGTCGGCCGAGGAATGAACGGCGAGATCTCGCGGACGACGCGGTGTACACGGATCGCGTCGTTGGGCCCCTGCCCGACCGGGAGCACGAGCTCGTAGTGATAGATGTCGGCGGTGACGTGCCGGCGTGAAAACGCGAGCGACGCGTCCTGCTCGACGACGACGTGATCGGGCTCGTCGACGGCGCAGCCGGCCGATGACATGAAAGCGACAACAGCGAGAAAGCGGGTCATGCCCACCCGACACGGCTCCAGCCTCCGCTTGCACAAAAAACGACATCACCTCGAGATCATTGGCGGTCTGCCAAACGTACGATCAGGGCACGGTCCCGTTCAGGAGAGCAGGCGCGCGATGCTGAGATCGAGCTGGCTCTGGACCATCCGGGCCACACTCGCGGCCGTGTCATCGGTGACGGCAAGGCGAGCGATCAGCCGCTCGTGCGTCGACTGCTGGATCTCGGCGAGCGCACTCGAGATCCAGCGCGACGCCGTCGATTCGTGCACGCGATAGAGCCGCCCGATCTGCGCGAGCTCGAGACCGTCGACGAAGCGCAGGCGAAGGATCGCGCGTTCGCGATCCGCGAGACCGGCGAGCGCGGCGACCAGTGCTTCGCGAAACTCGGCGCGGTACAGCGTCTTGAGGTGGCGAAGCTCGGGATCGGGCTCGCGATCGACCAGCTCGGCGAGCACGTCATCACGCCCCGGAGCAGACGGCAGCGCGGGACCCGCACGCGCATCGCGCCGCGCGTTGAGGGCGATCCGCTGTGCAGCGATCGCCACCCACGCGCGCAGCGGACCTGCGCCTCGATAGGTCGCGAGCCGATGCTCGACGACGAGCCGCACCCGCGTCGCCTGGGCGACCTCGTCGACAAAGGCGGGGTCGCGATCGATCGCACGCGCGGCCGCGGCGATCTCACCACCGACATGCTCCTCGAACCGACGGAGCGCGACCGGATCACCGCGCGAGACGCAGAACGCGTGCGCCAGATCTGCCGCATGCGTGGCCGATGCACCCGCCGCGAGCGCCGCTTCGACGTGTCCGATCGCGTCGGCGACCGGGACCTTGGTTCCGGCGACCACCGCATGCACGCCCTCGCGCCAGCTCTCCATCAGCCGTTTCGCAGGGGTGCGGCCAGCGTGCCGGCGGCGACCTCGCGCGGCAGGTAGTTGATGCCGCAGTCGGGCGCGAGGATGACGCGCTGGGGTGACAGCACCGTCCACGCGCAGGTGGGGAACAACACGCACGCAGCGTATGATGTTCGCCGCGTGCGCGTCACCATCCTCGAGCTGCCGGCGCGGTGGGATGCCGCAGATCGCGCGCTCGCCGACGTCGATGTCGCGCTGACCGGAACGAGCACCGATCTCGTGCTACTCCCCGAGGCGTCGCTCACCGGGTACCTATCCCCCGACGGCGACGCCGACCTCACGCCGTTCGCCGAGCCGATCGACGGCCCGACCTCCCGGGCATGTGGCGCGCTCGCGACCAAACACCGCACTCACCTCGTCGCGCCGTTGATCCTTCGCGAGGGCGCGGCGCTCTACAACGCGATGATCTGTCACGCGCCCGACGGCACGCGTCCGTTCGTCTATCGCAAGCGCCATCCCTGGATCCCCGAGGAGTGGGCGACAGAGGGTCCCGAGCCCCTGCCCGTCGTCGCGATCGCCGATCGCACCGTCACGATCGCGATCTGCTACGACCTGCACTTCCTGCCGCGCGAGTCAGCCGATCAGCTCGACGCCGCCGACGTGCTGCTGTTCCCGAGCGCGTGGGTCGAGAAGCCTGACTTCCGGATCCCGCGGCTGCAGCGCCTCGCGCACAACTTCCAGCTGACGATCGTCAACGCGAACTGGGGAGAGGGAGACATCGTCGTGCCCGGCCAAGGCAACTCGTGCGTCGTCGCGCCCGACGGATCGACCACACGAAGTGCTCACGATCGTATCGACGTCGAGGTCTGAGCAGCCGACACACCAAGACCTGGCGAGAGCGACGGTCAAGGCCTCGCTAGAGGCCGAGCCAACCGGGCACGCCGATCGTGCGCTCTCCGACGAGGAGGCCGAACGCGATCGTCAGATCGAGCAGCGTGATCACGAGCCCGAACCGCAGGAACTTCCAGAACCCGATCTCGCCACGCGGCCCCGCCCCCTCCATCACGATGATGTTCGCCACCGAGCCAAACAACGTCAGGTTACCGGCGAGCGTCGACGCCACCGCGAGCATCACGTAGCCCCACGTCGGCTCCGGCATGTTCGGCACCCACGCCACCGCCACCAGCACGGCCGGCACGTTCGACACCACGTTCGACACGACGACGATCAGCGCGATGAACGCGAGGTCACCGATCATGTCACCACGCCCGATCACCGGCGAGATCTGATCGAACACCACATCGATCACGCCGGCATGCTCGATGCCCTTGATCACGACGAGCAGGCCGGCGAAGAACACCAGGAGCTGCCAATCGAACCACGCGAACATCTGCTTCGGCGGCGTCCGTGCGACGACCATCAACGCCGCGGCGGCGGTCATCGCGGCACCGTCGAGAGAAACGCCCGCGACCGCGAGCACGACGAACAGCAGCAGCGCCCCGAGCGCCTTGACGGCGAGTGGTTTCTCGATCGCCGGCTTCGGGATCTCGAGCTTCGCGAGCGGTCCGTCGGGGAGCTCCTTGCGAAACAGCCACGCGATCACCAGCGCGTTTGCGACGAGACATGCGACGCCGACCGGCAGCGTGAGCGCGAAGTACTGCGCGAAGCTGATCGACTCGTGCGCGGCTGCGCCGACGATCACGTTCTGCGGATTGCCGGAGAACGACACCACCCCGCCGACGTTCGCCGACGAGGCGAGCGCGAGCAGGTACGGCAGCGGCGGCAGCCTCGCCTCGACCACCACCGCGACCACGAGCGGCGTCAGCAACACACACACCGTGTCGTTGAGCAGCAGCGCGGACAGTGCACCGACCACCGCGACCAGCAAGAACAACAACTTCCGCGCCGACTTCGCGCGCACCAGCACGAGGTACGCGGTGAGCCGGAAGAACCGCGCCTCCGAGAGATACGCGGCGATCACGAGCACGCCGAACAGCAGCGTGATGATGTGGAGGTCGATCGCGGCGAGCGCCTTGTCCATCGGTAACCCGCCGACCACCACCATGGCCACGGCACCGACGATCGCCCCCGCCGGGCGATCGAGCCCGATCCAGTGGAGCTGGCGGCTGGCGATCACCAGGTACGTCAGACTGAAGACGACCAGGGAGCCGACCACTGCGACACCTACGATACGCCGGCTTTACGGGCGTTAGTGGGTGCGAGCCAAGGACTCAGATCATCACGCAACCTCGAGCGTGTCGACTACATGGCATCCCGTCGCTCCGCATTCATCGTAGGTTCCATCGTGATCCATGCCGGCCTCGGCGCCGGCGTGTTCGTATCCCAGGTCTGGGGAATCGAGCGCCTCGACGGCTCGTTCAAGTCGAGCCCTGGCCTCGCGATGATCATGCCGCCCGCTCCCGCCGAGGGCGGGGCCCCCACGCTGCCCGAGGTCAAGCTCGACAAGAAGGAGAAGAAGGTCGTCACCGAGACGGTCCAGCTGACTCCCAAGGAAGACGCTCCGGTCAAGCCGACGACCGACCTGCCATCGACCACCACGGGCTCGGGCGACGGGTCGGGCGAGGGATCGGGTAGTCAGGGCGACAAGGGGAAGTGCCTGGTCGACTGCGGGATCGGTAGCGGGTCGGACACCACGCCACCCGTGAAGAAGGACCCGCCGCCACGAGACGACGTCAAGGACACGATCGTCCCGCCGAACGTGCTGACGATGATGCGGATCAGCGGCAGCACGCAGATCCACCCGACCGACGTCACCAAGATCGCGATGCAGCGCGATGGTCGCGACAAGACGATCGGCGTCGCGAAGGTGTGCGTCTCCGACACCGGCGCGGTGACCCAGGTGGCGATGATGCAGTCGACCAAGTACCCCGCCTACGACGCCCAGCTGATCTCCGGGATCAGGAGCTGGACGTACAAGCCATACACGGCACACGGTCAAAACGTGAAGGTGTGCGGCACCGTGACATTCGTGTACGGCATGAAGTAGCTGGTATTGTTCCGCGGCTGTGACCGCCGTCATCGAGGTCAACGACCTCACGAAAACGTACCTGACGCCGTTCGCGCGCAAGCGGGTCGAGGCCCTGCGTGGCGTGACGTTCTCCGTCGAGGAGGGCCAGATCTTCGGGTTCGTCGGGCCGAACGGCGCCGGCAAGACCACGACGATCCGGATGATGATGGGCCTGATCCGGCCTACCGGTGGCAGCATCAAGCTGCTCGGCCACACCGTGCCCTCCCGCGCTGCACGCGAGCGCGTCGGCTTCCTACCCGAGTCCCCGTACTTCTACGACTACCTGACGGTGCCCGAGCTCCTCGATCTCGCCGGGAGATTGTTCGGCGTGCCCGCCCCCCTGCGAAAGCAGCGTGCCGACGAGCTGATCGATCGCGTGGGCCTCGGGCGTGCGCGGACACAAAGCCTCAAGAAGTTCTCGAAGGGCATGTTGCAGCGCGCCGGCCTCGCGCAGGCCCTGATGAACGATCCCTCGCTGGTCGTGCTCGACGAACCGATGAGCGGTCTCGATCCGCTCGGTCGCAAGGAGGTTCGCGATCTGATCGTGTCGCTGCGCGAAGCGGGCAAGACGGTGTTCTTCTCGACCCACATCCTGTCCGACGTCGAGGCGATCACGGATCGGGTCGCGATCGTCGCGCGCGGCTCGTTGCAGACCTCCGGCACCCCCGCCGAGCTGGTCGCGAAGACGATCCTCGGCGTCGACATCACGGTCCGGTTGCCCGTCGAGCGAGAGCTGGGAGCGCTCGCCGAGGGTGCGAAGGGCGTGCGCCGCGTCGGCGAAGAGGTCTCGCTGCAGCTGCCCGCGACCGCAGACGTCGATGCCTGGCTCACCGCCGCCCACGGCATCGGCGCCAGGATCGTCCAGGTGTCGCCGCGCCACGAGACGCTCGAGGATCTGTTCCTCCGCGAGATCGCCGCGGCCGATGACTCCCCGGCGGCACGGGAGGGCCGAACGTGACCGGCAGGATCTGGGCGATCGCCCTCAACACGTTCCGCGAAGCGGTGCGGATCCGCGTCCTCTACGGGATCCTGATCCTCCTGCTCGGCGCGAACTTGATGAGCTTCGTGCTCGGCTCGATGGCCGCGACCGACAGCTCGCGCGTCACCAGCGACGTCGGCCTCGCGGGCATCTCGCTGTTCGGCTCGCTCACCGCGATCTTCCTCGGCGTGTTCCTGCTGTACGGCGAGATCCAGCGGCGCACGATCCACACCATCGTCAGCAAGCCGATCGAGCGCTGGGAGTTCGTCATCGGCAAGTATTTCGGGATGGCGCTCGTGCTCAGCGTCCTGGTCGTCGCGTTCAGCGTCGCGATGGTCGGCGTGCTGGTCCTCAACGAGGTCTCGCTCACCGCCGGGATCCTGAAGGCGATCCTGCTGTCGTGGTGCGAGGTGCTGACGGTCGCCGCGATCGCGATCTTCTTCTCGTCGTTCTCGACGCCGTTCCTCTCCGGCATCTTCGCGCTCGCGATCTGGGTGATCGGCCGCGTCACGCCCGACATCGAGGCCGCTACGCAGGCGGCATCGCCGCTGATCCGCACGGTCACCAGGATCACGCTCTATGTCGTTCCCGATCTGCACCTGTTCGCCGTCTCCGGACGCACCGTCGATGGCGCCGCGGTCAGCGTCCACGGTGACTTCGTGTCATGGGGTTATGTCGGGCTGTCGGCGGTGCACTCGTTCGGCTGGATCGCGGGGCTGCTCGCCTTCGCGGCGGTGCTGTTCCACCGTCGAGACTTCGCGTGAAACGCAAGCTCGCCTGGATCACCGCGGTGGTGGTCGCAGGGCTCGCCGCGCTCGCACTGCGCGTCGTGCTCGAAGGCCGCGCCGCACTGGCGGAGGGTGATGCGGCGATGGCCGAGCAGCGCGCAGCCGATGCGATCACCGCGTGGGAAGCCGCGGCGCGCTGGTACCTGCCCTCCGCCTCGCACGTCGACGACGCGTACGACCGACTGCGAGAGCTCGCACGGACGCACCACAGCGCTGCGGCGTGGCGGTCGATCCGCTCGGCGGCACGCGCTACCCGCGGACTCTGGCAACCGCATGCCGAGGATCTCGCCGAGGCCGATGCCGCGCTGCTCGCGCTCGCGACGACCGATCCGGAACGCGCGCCCGCGGGCGGCGAGCCGGCGAAGTTCACCGCCTGGTACGGAGAGCAACTGGCCCGAGACCCACGGCCGAGCAGCGGCTCCGCGGCACTCGCGATCGTCGGAATCGCCGGCTGGCTCGTCGGGATGGCCTTGGTGATACGCCGTCCGAGCTGGCGCCATGCGGCGATCTCCGCTGGTGGGCTGGCGGCCTGGGCACTCGGCGTTTACACGACGTGAGCCCGCTGGGGTACGGTTCGCGGCGATGGCCAAGAACCTGGGTGGTGCGATCATCGATCTCCTCGAGTCCGAGAAGGTCGAGCTGAGGACGGCTGCAGCCACCGTACTCGCGGCAGTCGGCAAGGGCGACAAGGCGGTCGAGACGGCGCTGACGGATCGGCTCGAGGACGACGACAACGTGGTCCGCCGGATCGCGCTCGAGGGCCTCGCCGATTTCGGGGTCTCCGGGATCGCCGCCAAGCTCGTTCCGCTGCTCCACGGGGATGACGAAGATCTCGCCGAGCGTGCCGCGCAGGTGCTCGCGCAGCAGGGCGCGGCGGCCGAGGCCACGCTCCGCAGGGAGGTCGCGTCTGGCGAGGTCGCCGCTCGCCGCGTGATGGCGCAGCTGCTGCTGCGTCGAGGCACGCAGCCGGCGGTCGAGGCCGTGCTCGATCAGCTGCCCGACAACGAGTTTGGCGAGCAAGCGCTCCAGCTGGTCCGCGCCGAGCTCGACCACGGCAACGACAAGCTGGCGAACCTCGTCGAGAAGATCTGCGTCGCCCGCGCCGCGGAGGCGAACAAGGAGCTCGGGAGAGCCTGGTCGAAGGCGCAGAAGACGGCGGAGGCCGCTGCCAAAGAGGCGAAGTCCGCGGCGAAGAAGAAGCCAAAGCCGGGCGCGACCAACGGCCACGCCGTGATCACCGATCCGCTCCGCGATCCGGACGTCCAGCGGGGCGCGTCGGAGCTCGGCAGCCTGCTGCGCTTGATCGGCTACCTCGCGCGACCGTCGACGCAGTCGCTGCTCCTCAAGTACGCCGATCCCGAGGAGCCGCGCCCGATCCGGCTCGCCGCGATCGCAGGTCTGCGAAGGATCGTGGCGCAGAGCGAGGCGAAGGGAACCGAGAAGGTGATCGAGCAGCTGATCGAGTACGCCAACGATGACGACCTCGCGGTCTCGCAGTCGGCGGTCGACACCCTGCGCGGTGCACGAATCCCCGATTCCCTCGCGAAGACGTTCGCCGGCCTCGCGAAGAGCAAGAACGTGATGGCGCAGAAGCTCGCGATGGAGCGGATGCCGGCGGGCGGTGGAGCCAGTGCCGTGAAGGCGCTCGTCGAGGCGCTCGGCGGCGAAGATCCGATGGCGCGCGATGCCGCGGCGCGTGGGCTCGCGAAGGCACCCGAAGCGGTGCTCCCGCTGGTGCGTGCGCTGATCGCCGCGACCCACGAACAAGTCGCGCGTCGCTACGCAGGCGTGCTGCGCTCGCACCGCGGCCACATCTCGAACCAGGCGATCGACGAGCTCGTCGAAAGCGTGCAGGCGTACGTCGAGAAGCACACCAAGGGCAAAGCGTCCGCCGACGAGATCGTGCTCGAGCGCGTGCTCGCCGAGCTGGTCGCGGATGTCGCGCCGGCCAAGCACGTCGAGCTGCTGTTCGATCGCGCGCGTCGACTCCGCAAGTCCGGCAAGGCGGTCGAGGCGTTCGGCAGCCTGAAGCCGCTCCTGCGCTCGAACGCGGATCTCGATGCCGCGATCGACGACGAGCAGCGCTACTTCCTCGCGCTGCTCTCGCTCGAGGCGTCCGGTGAAGGCATCATCCGCTCCTCGCGCGCCGACGATCCGGTGTTCCATCAGTTCGCGCGCCTCGCGGTCAGTGGCTTCCCGGTCGCGAAGCGACTGACCAAGGAGAAGGATGTCTCCGACGAGGCGATCTACGCGCTCGGCTTCCGGTTGCTCGAGTCGAAGGACGGGTCGAACGAGGATCTCGGCGCCGAGCTGCTCCAAGGGATCGTCGAAGATCGCCCGCGCAGCAAGCTGGCAAAGTCGGCGAAGAACAAGCTCAAGCTCACGGGGCATCTGGACGACGAGTGAGGCGGATGGATCCGTTGTCGTCCGCAGCGCCGCACGTCTCGAGGGAGCCCGATAACAGATCCCGGAGGAACGAATGAGTGTTCGCGAGATGTTCTTCGTCGCCGTCGTCATCGCGGTGGTCAGCTCCACGGTGCTGCTCGCGCGTTGGCTGCGCAGCAGACCGAAGAAGCTGCGGAAATAACGGCACGGAGGCCGAGCTTGCTGCGGCGATCACCGCACTCGGCGGCACACCACCACCCGCGACCGATCAGGTCGCCACGCGTGCTCGAGCTGCCATCCTGATCGCCCGCGGTGCACGACTGTCGCCGAACAAGCTGTAGTACACAGAGCCATGCGCTGGCTCTCGCTCGTCGCGATCACGGTTGCCTGTAGCTCACAGCCCGAAGCGAAGCGTCCGTCGGATCCGGCACCGCCGGTGACGCTGGATGCACCGACGATCTCGAGCGATGCGTCGCTGCCGCTCGAGTCGCCGATCGCGCTGCCCGCCGAGCCCGATGCCGCGCTCGGCAAGCGCATCGATGCCGCGATCGATCGCGCACTCTCCGAGCAGATGCTGGTCGGGGTCGTGGTGATGGTCGCGCGCGACGGCAAGCTGGTCTACGCGCGCGGCGCCGGGCTCGCGGATCGCGAAGCCAAGCTCCCGGTGACGGTCGATACGCTGTTCCGCTGGGCGTCGATGACCAAGCCGCTGACCGCAGCGTTGGCCCTCGTCCTCGTCGAGCAAGGCGTGATCAAGCTCGACGATCCGGTGACCAACTACATCCCGGAGTTCAAGCCGCTCCTGAACGGCAAGCCGGTCACGATCACGATCCGTCAGCTCCTCACGCACACGTCCGGGCTGTCGTATCGTTTCATCGAGGGTCCCGACAGCGCCTATGCGAAGGCCGACGTCGCCGAGGGGCTCGCCGAGTCCGGCCTCGGGGTGGACGAGTTCATCAAGCGACTCGCGTCCGTCCCGCTGAAGTTCGAGCCCGGCACGGCGTGGCACTACGGCCTGTCGAGCGACGTGCTCGGCATGGTGATCGCGCGCGCGACGAAGGGCGAGCTACCGTCGCAGATGAAGGAGCTGTTGTGGCGGCCGCTCGGGATGACCGACACCTCGTTCTCAATCACCGATCGCGCGCGGCTCGCGTGGCCGTACGCGCAACCCGCCAAGGCGAAGGATGGCAAGCCGCAGCCGCCGATCCGGATGACCGATCTCTACGAGGCGCGCGATGGCAAGCAGCTCGTGCGGTTCGCGCCGCCGCGGATCTTCGACTCGGCATCGTTTCCATCGGGCGGTGCCGGGCTCGCGGGCACCGCGCGCGACTACCTGATCTTCCTCGAGGCGATGCGCCGTGGTGGTGCACCGGTCCTCGCGCCCGAGAGCGTCCAGGCGATGACCGACAACCAGATCGGCGAGCTGTCGAAGAAGACGATGACGGCGGGTCGTCGCTATGGCTTCGGGGTCGGCGTTGCCGTCGATCCGAAATCGATCGCGCCGCGCGGCAAGGGCACCTGGTACTGGGGCGGCATCTACGGCACCGGCTTCTGGGTCGACCCCGAAGCGAAGATCTCCGTCGTGATGCTGACCAACGTCTCCGGCGATTGGCCGTTCGACCAGTGGGTCGTCAAGGCCGTCTACGATCGATGATTACGGGACGAGCTTGTAGCCGAGCCCATAGACCGTGAGGATGTGCCGCGGATTCTTCTGGTCCTCTTCGAGCTTGCGGCGCAGCTTGACGATGAAGTTATCGACGGTGCGCGAGGTGGGCGACGCCTGGATGCCCCAGACCTTCTCGAGCAGCTCGTCCCGCGACACCGTCTCGTCGCTGCGCTCGCGCAACAACTTGAGCACTTCGAGCTCGTAGAACGTCAGCCGCTTCGAGGTGCGTCCCTTGCTCATCGTGTGCTTGCGCGCGTTGATCGTCCACGTACCGATCGCAAAGGTCTCGTCCTGGTGCGAGTTCATCCGCGACTGGCGGCGGAAGATCGCGTTGATCCGTGCGATCAGCTCGGCGACCGAGAACGGCTTGGTGACGTAGTCGTCGGCGCCGGCGTCGAGGCCGCGGATCTTGTCGGACTCCTGCGCCTTCGCGGTCAGGATGATGATCGGTACCGTCTCGTCGCGCTGGCGCAACGTCTCGCACACGCGATAACCGTTGTCGTCGGGCAACATCAGATCGAGCAGCACCGCATCGGGAGCCCAGTCCATCGCCGCGATCAGGCCCTCGGCACCCGTGCCCTTGGCCTGGACCTCGAAGCCTTCGAACTCGAGTGCGTCGCGAAGCCCACGGACGATGTCGGGCTCGTCCTCGATCACGAGGATCCGCTTCTTCGTGCCCTCTACGGCGGTGGCGGCTTCCGTCACGGGCTACTTCTTACCATCGATCGGAAGCAACATGCTGAAGGTCGATCCCTCGTTCGGCTTGCTGGTCACGGTGACCTCACCGCCATGCGCACGCGCGATGTGCTGGACGAGCGCCAACCCGATGCCCGATCCGCGGATCGGCTTCAACCGGATCGACTTCGCACGATAGAACCTCTCGAAGATCCGGTGCTGCTCCTCCGGATCGATGCCCGAGCCCCAGTCGCGGACGGCGAGCACGATGACGTTGCCGTCCTGCCGGAGGGTCACCTCGATCTTCTTGCCGTCGACGGCGTACTTCACCGCGTTGTCGACCAGGTTCATCACGGCGAGCGTCACCGCGTTCGCATCGAGCCGCGCCGGTGACATCTCCTCCGGCAGGATCGTCGTCATCGTCATCTCCGCGGCGGCGACGCGGCGACCCGACAGTTCGACGGCACGCGCGACGGTCTCGATGACGTCGACGTCGTCGCCGAACTCGTAGACGTCCATGCCGCGCTCCATCTTCGCGAAGTCGAGGACGTTGTCGATCAACCGTCCGAGGCGGACACTCTCGCGCCAGATGATCTCGGCGTACTCGTGCGCTTGCTCGGGGCTCTTGGTGCGGCCGAGCGCGAGCATCTCGCCGAACATCGAGATGATCGACAGCGGTGTCTTGAGCTCGTGCGAGACGTTCGAGATGAACTCGCTCTTGAGATCGTTGAGGCGTCGCTCCCGACGGATCGCGAACACCAGTGCGACCAAACCGATGACGATGATGCCGACGGCACCGCCGATCACGATCGAGTTGATGAAGCGCTTGCGTTGCTCCGCGGTCACATCGGTGGTCTCGCGCTGTGCGACGCGCAGTGCCCAGCCATCGAGCGTGTCGACGAACTTGCGCTCGACCAAGGTGTCGTCGGCTTGGTAGACAAACGGGTCGCCGGACCGCACGAGCCCGGTCTCGTCGACGACCTGATAGAGGCGCTTGCTCGACTGCACGAAGAACTGCGGGAACAACACCTGGGTCAGGTAGTTGGTGTCGTCCTCGACCACGACGTAGAACGTGTGGCCGCCCGACGACCGCTTCATGTACGACAGCAGATACGGCTTCGGCACCACGGTCGACTCGACGTTGAGTCCGACGTTGAGCGACAGGTGGCCGCGCACGTTGGGCTTCGCCTGGGTGAGACGCTCCGTCAAGCCCTGCCCCTGGGGCAGCGGCGGGAGCACCTTCGACATGAACCAATCGCGATACGCGTTGCCCTCGACCTCGTTGCGACCGACGGTGATGTGACCGCCGGGGACGAACTGCATCTGGTCGTCGAGCACGTAGACCGAGGCGATCGCGGTCCCGATCGCATCGCGTAGCCCCTTGACGAACTCACTGTCGGTGAGGCGACCGAGCTCGATCCGCTCCATCAGCTTGGTGTCCGACGTACTGACCAGGTATTCGAGGTTGGCGACCTTCTCTTCTGCGAGATCCTGCATCAAGGTCCGCTCGCGCTCCCGCGAGGTCTGCTCGGAGGTCGCGCTGAAGCCGTAATACGCAAGTGCGGCCGCCGCGGCCAACACCGCGAAGATCAAGGCATTAAGAACCAGGAGGCGCCGCACCGAGCGAGATCCTGCCACGTCCCGGAACAGTTGTAGAGTCGCTGGGTTGCTTGCTGTCTCGAACTCGTGTTAGACGCAAAAAGACGCCTAAGCCGCACTCCGGACGCAGGGACGGATAGAGGTTCTGGTAGTCGTTTCAACTAGTTATCTGGCAACGCAGAGAAGAGGTCCGGGATGGATTCGATCTTCGAAGAAGACGCCGACGAAGTCGGAGGAGAAATCGAAGCGTACTGCCCGTCGCCTCGATGCAAGGCCGACACGACGCACACGATCATCAGCATGTACGAGGACGAAGTTCGTCGCGTGCAATGCGTGGTCTGCGGCGAGGTACACGCGTATCGCAAGCCTCGTGGCGACGGTGTCGAGGGTGACGGCGAAGGCGGCGCAAAAAAGGCGTCGCAGAAGCGGATGACCTGGGACGACGCGATGGCGAGAGCCACCGAGGGCGATCTCAACAACTGCCGCCCGTACTCGATCCGGGATGCCTATGAGGAGGGCGACGTCGTGCACCATCCGGTGTTCGATATCGGCTTCGTCATCGAGTTGCTCCCCGACAACAAGGTCGAGGTGATCTTCCGCGATGGTGGCTCCAGGATCCTGGTCCACAACCGCGGTGATCTCGCGTCGCGGATGCCGGACATCTCCGAGATCCCGGTCCCGCGCGAGGCCAAGAAGAAGAAGCGGGCAAAGAAGCCCGACGCCCCGTCCACGCCGGTCGCTCCGCGGAGCAAGGCCGACGTCGAGGCCGCCGTGCTCCGCGCGCGCAACTCCGCGCACGCCCGGATGGACGAAGCCCAGAAGACGGCCGACGAGCGCAACAAGAAGCTCAAGGCCGAGGCGAAGGCGAACAAGGGTAAGGGCAGCAAGACGCCCCCTCCTGCGGCTCCCCCGAAGGGCGTGGTCGCTGCGAAGGCGGTTCCCGCCGCGAAGGGCGCGCCTGCCAAGGCCGCTCCGGCTGCCAAGGCGGCTCCGGCCGCCAAGGCGGCTCCGGCCAAGGCCGCCGCGAAGCCCGCGAAGCCTGCGAAGCCTGCGAAGCCTGTGAAGGCTGCGAAGGCAGCGAAGCCGGCGAAGGCCGCAAAACCGGCCAAGAAGCCTGCTCCAGCCAAGAAGGCTGCTCCGGCGAAGAAGCCTGCGGCCAAGAAGCCTGCGGCCAAGCCGGTGAAGAAGAAGAAGAAGTAAAGAAGCTCGAGCTACCGAAAGGCCCTGGCGCTCACTCGCCAGGGCTTTTTGACTTTCCGGACTCCGGAAGTCGGCACTTGTTTGTTGCCGCTACGCCCCCGTCGGTTAGTCGGCCCGCGGCTCGGAGTCGGGCCGTTTCGACGTCTTCTGCTTGAATGGCAACAGGACCGTGAACTCGGTGCCCACATCGGGCGTCGAGTCGACGGTGATCAAGCCGCCGTGCAGCTCGATCAACCCGCGCGCGATGTAGAGACCGAGGCCGGCGGAGTCTGGACCGGCCGAGGTGTGGTGCTTCGCGGGTTGCGTGTGGAGGAACGGATCGAAGATCCGCTGCCGATCGGCCTCGGCGATGCCGACGCCGTTGTCGCGGACGCGAAGCCGCGCCCATCCACCGGGGTAGCGATCGGGCGGCGCCTCGTCGACGTCCACGTCGATCGAGCCCTGATCTTGCGTGTAGCGAATCGCGTTGCTCACCAGATTGACGGCGATCTGGTGCAGCTTGTCGCGATCGGCATCGAGCTCCGAGATCCGCTCGACGTGGGTCTCCAGCTTCTGCTTGCGCGCATCCGCGAGCGGCATCAACTCGGTGACCACCGCGCGTACGACGTCGGCGAGATCGACGGACTCGCGACGCAGGATCATTTTCCCGGACTCGATCCGGGAGACATTGAGCATGTCGTCGACGAGGCGCTTGAGGCGGTGAGCGTTGCGGCGGACCGATGCCATCGGGCGCGCGATCAACGGCGGCAGATCACCGAACCGCCCCTCGGAGAACAGATCGAGGTAGCCGACGATGCTGGTCAGCGGCGTGCGCAGCTCGTGCGCGGCGATCGAGATGAACTCGGCCTTGATCCGCGACTGCCGCTCGAGCTCGGCGTTCTTGCTGCGCAGCTGTGCCTCGGATTCGGCGAGTGCGCGGGTGCGCTGGCGGACGATCTGATCGAGGTTTGCTCGCAACGCACGAAACTCGGCGCGCGCGTCTTCGACCTCGCGGGTGCGCTCCTCGAGGACGTGCCCGAGTCGAGCAGCAGCATCGAACAGCTCGGTCTGCGTCGGGGACGTGGTGCCGACGCGCTCGAGCCGCGCGATCAACACCTCGATCGTACGTTGTGCAGCGGCAAGCTCCGCTTCGAGCTCGGCGACGCGTTCGTCATGCGTGGCGCCGCGGCTCACGGCGCGCTCCCGATCGCCAAGCCGGTCAACGTGTGGTTGCACAGCAGCATGCCGGACTGTTCGCCGAAGCTCTGGAAGCCGATCGTCGGATACTTGGCATAGGCCACGCCAAGCTCGCTCTCGATGCCGCGCGCCGCTGCTTCCCAGTGACGGCCGATGCAAGAGAACGCGAGGAACGCCGACATGCCCGCGACCTTGGCCTCGGCCTCCGCGAGGTCGCGTTCCGTCTGCCCGATCAGATCGCCGGGCCGCATGATGCGCAGCACCTGCCCGGGCTCGACGGCGCTCGCGAGCTGGAGGCATTCGCCATCGATGTGGGCGATCGAGCGAACGTACGGGATGCCGTCGACATAGCGCGCGAACGAGTACGGTGTGCGCGGCGCCCCGAGTGGACCTAGATGCGCGACCAGCGACCTGAGCCGGCTCGCCGCCGGAAGCCCATCGAGCTCGCTGATCGATCGCCCCGACGCGGCGGTGACCACCGTCTTGATGTCCGTCGGCACGACGTGCGTCGACTGCACCACCGCGAACGGCAGCGAGCTCTCGATCACGACGACCACGGCCGCATCGGAGATCGCCTCCCC
>JBBQJJ010000108.1:0-21948 GCA_038325805.1 Haliangiales bacterium | reverse complement strand
GCTTCTCATGCACGGCCACGTCCGCGAGGCGACGGCGACGCTCGCGCGGATCGAGAAGGAGGTCACCGGCGAGGTCACCACCACCATCGCGCCGATCCGGATCCGCGTCACCGGCCGCGTCGGGCTGCTCCACACGGTGCGCACGTTGTTCTCGCGCTATCCGCGCCGCACCGTGCTCGGGGTCAGCCTGATGGTCTCGCAGGCGTTCCTCTACAACTCGATCTTCTTCAGCTACGGGCTGATCCTCGAACGCTTCCACGGCGTCGCCGCCGACGATATCGGGCTCTACATCCTGCCGTTCGCGGCGGGGAACTTCCTGGGTCCGCTCTTGCTAGGGCGCTACTTCGATCGCCTCGGGCGCCGGTTCATGATCCCGTTGACGTACGCCATCTCCGGCGGGTTGCTGCTGATCACCGGCGGGTTGTTCCTCGCCGATCTACTCGATGCGGTGACGCAGACGATCGCGTGGAGTGTGGTGTTCTTCGTCGCCTCGGCGGCTGCGAGCTCTGCATACCTGACGGTGAGCGAGCTGTTCCCAGTCGAGATCCGCGGCATGGCGATCGCGGTGTTCTACGCGTTCGCGACGCTGTGCGGTGCCGGTGCGCCGATCCTGTTCGGCGTGATCGTCGACACCGGTGAGCCCTCGCGGCTGTTCGCGGGTTACGCGCTCGCCGCTGCACTGATGATCATCGCCGCGGTGATCGCGCGCTTTCTCGCGGTCAACGCCGAGGGCCGCTCCCTCGAGTCGATCTGCGCCGATCAGTGATGCTTGCCGTCGTACTGCGTGACGTTGAGCTTCGTCACGTCGACATCGTCGAGGCAGCGCGTGTTGACGGCAACCATCGGCCCCTTCGGACCGAGGCCGTGCGCGAACGACTTGATCCCGCACACCTTGCAGAACGTGTGGTGGATGACGTGCTTGTTGAACTTGTAGTCCGTCAGCACGTCATCGCCGGCATCGAGGTTGAACTCCGACGTGGCGACGAAGCCGAGCAGCGTGCCCGCGCGCCCGCACATCGAGCAATTGCACGCGACCACGGGTTGCTCGAGATCGATCGTCACCGTGTACCGCACGGCGCCGCAGTGACAGCCACCCTGATACGGCTGCGCCGCCATCAGATCTTCTTGTTGCGGCGCTGCTGGAACGAGTACGGGCGATGCGACGAGCCCTTCTTGTCGTCGTCCTCGGAACCGTCGACCGGCGTACCGGTGAGCGGCTCTTCGGCACCGGGCCGGAACTTGATCGACCCGAGCGGGCTGTCGCCGACCAACGCGCGGTCGTGCGCACTCACCAAGTTCTCCATGCCGTCGAGCTTGTCGATATCGTCGAGGATGTCGTCGATGGTCGCGTAGCGCTCGCTCCGCGAATCGCGCGTCATCCGATCGAACACGTCGTCGATGCCCTTCGGCAGGGTGGTGTTGATCTGCGACGGCATCGGCGAGCGACGACCCGGCAACTTCCGTGTCAGCAGCTCGTAGAAGATGATGCCGAGCGCGTAGATGTCGGTCTGCGGACCGCTCTGCATCGGATCCGAGTAGAGCTCGGGCGCCATGTACGCGACGTTGCCCATACCGACGTAGATCTGGCGTATCACCGCGTGGTCGCGCTCGACGATCCGCGAGAACCCGAAGTCGCTGACCTTGATGTTGCCGTAGCCGTCGATCAGCAGCTGCTCCGGCTTGAGGCCACGGTGGAACACGCGCTGGGCGTGGGCCGCGCGCAGTGCATGCAGCGTCTGCAGCAGGTACTTGAAGACGAGATCGACCGGAATCTCTTCTGCGTCGTTGATCAACCGGCGCGCCGAGCCGTTGGGCGCGAGCTCCGTCACGAGGTTCGGGTACTCGGTGTAGAGGTTGACGTCGTGGATCGGCAGGATATTCGGGTGCGCGAGATTGCCCCACGCCCGCACGACATCCGTGAACCGACGCACGATCTCGTTGCGCTGGTCCTCGCTGAAGAAGCTGAACAGATCGCGGATCTCCTTGAGCGCGACCTCGCGATTGAGCGCGACCTGGCGAGCCCGATAGACGGTGCCCATCCCGCCCGAGCCGATCGACGCCAGCTTCTCGTAGCGGTTCTCCATCTCCCCCGCACCGAGCTGGATCTCTCCGCCCACCATCGCCTGTGGGCGACCGCCCGATGCTGTCATGATCGGTTTCACGATCGGTAGGTCCTTCCTGGGCAGTGGGCCTGATCCAGAAACTTCTCGCTGCGGCATCGCTGCCGACGACGACACCACCCCGGACTGCGTACCCATCGGTGGTGCTGCACCCGGCACCGCCAGCGCGCGGCTCTGCCGTAGCTTCTTGAAGTGACTGACCGCGCGCTCGGTGAACTCGGCGAGGTTGCCCCCGTTGACGACGGTCTCGCCCTCGGGGGAGACCTCGAGGCTCTCGTTCCCGCGATCGTGGCGGAGGTATCCCGACTTCTCGAGGAAGCCGATGTACTCCTGGAACGGAATCGACACCGCACCCTCGCAGACGCGGCGAATGTCGTCGTACCGGTTCTGGCGACCGTAGCGCGCCTCCGCCATCACGTTGGCGAGGATGAACCGGGCCTCCTCACAGAGGACTTCCTTCGTGACTTTGGCTCGGCCTTCCATCAGTGCGAATTGTAGGCCTCGCAACGCACGAGAATCAATTACGCGGGGCGCTCAGGTGGACCTTCCGCGATTAGTCGATCCACCAGCGGTCGGTCTGCCGGAAGGATATCGAAGTCACCTGGGAGCGCCGCGGGCTCGATCCAAGCAAGGTCTGCCACCTCGACCGGGTGCGGTTCTCCGTCGGTGATGCGGCAGGGGTACACCAGCATCACCAGGTCGAAGTCGGGATAGGCGTGGAACAACACCTCCCAGATCCGCCCCACGGCGACCTCGACGCCGATTTCCTCCCGAAGCTCGCGGGCGAGCGCCGCCACCGGTGACTCCCCGGCCTCGACCTTACCGCCGGGGAACTCCCACTGCAGCGGCAGCGCCTGATCCGCGCGGCGCTGCGTGATCAGCACGCGCCCGTCGTCGCCGATGATCAAGCCCGCGACCACCAACTTGCGCGGCGACATCACCGCAGCAGCTCCGCGCGATCGAGGAACGGGGTCACGCACGGTGGACCATCGGCGTGCAGGTAGTCGATCACGCCAGCGCCGAGAGCGAGCAGCGTCGCCGAGCGCGTCCCATAGTGCGCGCTGTGGATGCAGTTCGCGGTCAGCTCGCGCGCGAGCTCGGTGGGTAGGTGCGACGGCGGCGTGTCCGCCAGCGAGACCCGCGTGTGATCCGCGAGCGCGGCTTGGAGTGGCTTCGCGATCACCGGCCACGTCGCGTCAGCTGCGAGCGCGTGCTCGATCGCCGCGACCAATCTTCCGCAGCGCGGAAACCCGGGCGCACCGAGCCGGTCGTTGCACAGCACGTGAATGCCGCGACCGAGCCTCTCGATCTCGAGCGTGCCTGTCTCCCGACGCGTGTACGCGATCGACACGCGCGACTCGCCCGCACCGCGCCACACCAAGTTCATGCTCGCGTAGCGCGTCGGATCGATCGCCGCGACATACGCTTCTGGGTCCGCCGCCGCGGCGAGCTCGAGCACCGCGTGGCCGCGTGACCGCAAGCCGGGCGGTGGCGTCGCGAGTGCGAGCTGGTTGGTCACCGCTGCGAACTGACCATCCGATTTCACCGCGAGCCAGGTGCCTCCCGACAACACATCGACCCCGCCTGCGAGGTTCGCGCCTAGTCGTTCGGGAGGTCGCGTTGGTCGCGCGAACAGCTCGTCTCGATTCGCGGCGATCGCGATCGGCACACCCGAAATCATCTCGATCAAGATCGCGATCGTGCACATGCCGCTCAGCTCATAACTCGACGAAAAACCAGGCCAAGAATCGCTCCGGTACCTTGCATGTCGATGCCTCGGCCCCTAGAGTGCGGCCACACTATGAGACTGTATCCCGGGAAGGTCGACACCATCGCCGCCGAGATCATCACCACGTTGGTCCAAGCCAGCGACATCGAGGTGAGCGATAACAACGAGGCACAGCTCGATGTGGCCGCTGTTCTCAAGGAATACATCCGGGTCGACAAGGAGCTGACGGAGCGCGCGAAGGACATCCTCGAGATCCGAGGTCTCCCGTATTCGCACCTCGGCCGCACCAAGCGCCAGCTCGCGGATCAGAAGGAATTCGGCCTCGGCGAAGAAGGCCTGTCATGGATCGCTAACCAGATGCTCGAGGCGTTCATGTCGTCTCGCCATGTCGATGAGGTGTTCGCCGAGGACAAAGTCCTTCGCAACAAGATCAAAGACATCTGCAAGAAGCACATGCAGGTCGACGAAGCGATGGATCAGGAAGTTCGCGATCGCATCAAGAACCTCGAAGAAGGCACGTCTGCGTGGGATGTCGAGTACGCGAAGGTGCTCGACCAGATCAAGTCGAAGCACGGCGTCTAGGCGCTGTCGCGGAGACGGCGGGAGACGGCGGGAGACGGCGTGACCTGTAGCAACTGCGGCGCGACCAACGCACCCGATGCTGCGTTCTGCGCGAAGTGTGGAACCAGTGTTCGCGCGCCGGCCTTCTGCTCGCGCTGCGCGACCCCGGTAGGCGCGAGCTCCGAGTTCTGCAGCACGTGCGGGAAGCGACATGGAGAGGTCGACCCGCCTCGACTCGCACCATCGGTCATGCCGCCGCCTCCACCGATGATGCAGCCGCAGATGATCATGCAGCCGCAGATGCCGCAGATGATGATGGTGCAGACGGGCTGCCCACGATGCGCCGCGCCCTTCACGTCACACACGACGGTCGTCGCGATCGTCCTCTGCATCGTGTTCTTCCCGATCGGCCTGGTCGCGCTCGCGATGCCGAAAGAGCATCGCTGCGTGAACCCGAGCTGCCGCTGGCGGTGGTGATCGCGAGTCGAACGCGAACTCGCATGCCGGATGACCTGCACGCAAAGACCTGTCAACCTCGGGCCGTGCACACGCGATCCGCAGATGGCGTCGAGATCTACTACGAGGTCAGCGGCGATGCCGAGACCGCCCTGGTGTTCGTCGCCGGCTGGCTGGGCAACGTGCGGTGGTGGGACGCGCAGCGCGATGCGCTCGCCGCCGACTATCGCGTGGTCACGCTCGATCTCGCAGGTCACGGCAAGTCGGGTCGCGAGCGGGCGGTTCACAGCGCGCAGGCGTACGCGGACGACATCGTCGCGGTCGTCCGAGAGGTCGCCGCACCGCGCGTGATCCTGATCGGGCACTCGATGTCGGGTGCGTATGTGACGCTCGCAGCGCCGCAGCTTACCGGGCTCGCCAGGGTCATCCTGGTCGACACGCTGAAGAACCTCGACGCCATGCCGACACTCGAGATCTTGGAAGGCATGTTGGCGTCGTACCGGGCGGATTTCCCCGCCGCGGTGCGCACGATGTTGCCGAACTTTCTGTACGCAGCGGGGACGCCGCAAGCCGTCCGCGATCGGCTCGAGCGCGAGTTCTTGCAGGCGACCGGCGACGAGGCCGCGCGCTTGCTCGAGCCGCTGTATCGCTTCGACACGCGCACGGTGGCGAAGACCGTGACGGTCCCGGTGCGCGGAATCGATACCGATCTCCATCCGCATGCCGCGGAGGTCAACCGCAAGTACTTCGCCGACTACGACTACGTGACGCTGAAGGGTTTCGGCCACTACCCGATGCTCGAGGCACCGGACGAATTCACCACGAAGCTGCGCTCGCTCCTTGTCGCGTAGCCGCAGCGCGACAATCTCAGCAAGAATCCCACCTTAGAAGACCGCGCTTGGCCTCGTGAAGAGTTCGGGCAGAGTTAGACGATGGGCCGTCGTCACGACTGTGAAGACTGCAGGGAGCGCCCGATCATGCGATGCGGCCGCTGCACGATCACGCGCTGCCACGCACACGCGTTCGAGAGCGGCACGCGCTGCGAGCGCTGCGAGCTCGATTGGGACGATGAGATGCCGACCCGCCGCGCGCTCAAGTTGATCTTCGCGCCGACGATCGCGGTGCTCACCGGCGGCATCCTGTTCGGCCTCCTGTTACCGATCTCGCTCGGTGGTGCCATCGGCATGTTCGTGATGTGCGCGATCGCGTCCGCGACTGCGGTTGCCGTCGGGGTCGGCGCGTGCCGGCTGGTCGACCGCAACGCTCGCGCCTTGTTCCTGCGCGAGCGTGCCGGTGGGCTGCCGCCCGCGCGCCTGCTGCCGTCACCCAAGCGCTGAGGTCAGCCGCGCCGCGAGGTCACCACGGTTGACGACCTCGATGTCGTCCAGGCCGAGCCAGCTGGCGAGCAGGCGCAGCTCGTTCGCGAGCGCACCCGGCATCGAGCGCGGCGCACCGGGCTCGGCATGCGCGGCCTGCACGCGAAGGATCTTCGCCTCGCGATCCGACTTGAGATCGACGCGGGCGGCCAGCGCATCACCGAGGAGGAGCGGCAGCACGTAGTAGCCGTGCACGCGTTTCGGCGCCGGCGTGTAGAGCTCGATCCGGAAGCGCATGCCGAACATCCGCTCGGTGCGCTCGCGAAACCAGACCAGCGAATCGAACGGCGACAGCAGCGCGGCTCGTGCCGGACCGATCGGAGCTGCACGCGCCGCGCGATGACGAAAGGCAGGCTGCTTCCAACCCTCGACGGACGTCTCGACCACCACGCCCTCCTCGACCAGCTGCGCGATCGCGGTGCGCGCTTGCGCGTTCGGCAGTCGGAAGTAGTCGCGCAGATCGGCGGACGTGCCGATCCCGATCGCCGTCGCAGCCTGCGCGACGAGCGCGCGGATCGCGTCGGGCTCGCGCGGCGTCTCGGCGGCCAGCACCTCTGCCGGCAGCACGCGCTCCGGCAGATCGTAGAGCCGCTCGAAGCCTCTCCGCGCCGCCGAGGTCACCTGCCCGCTCCAGAACAACCATTCGATCGCGACCTTGACGTCGCTCCACTCCCACCAGCCCGACTTGCGTGCCTGCGTGGATTCGATGTCACCACACCGGATCGGTCCACGATCGCGCACCGCCGCGAGCACGCGCGAGACCAGTGCCTTCTTCGATCTCACTTCGCGGACGCGCCGCCAGGCATCGTCCTTCGCGCGCGCCATGCGCCAACGAAACAGCGGTTGCGTCGCCACCGGCAACAGCGACGCCTCGTGGCCCCAGTACTCGAACAGCGAGCGCGGGCCTTGCTGGCTCAGCTTGTCGAGCGCATCGGTGTCATACGCACCGAGCCGACTGAACAGCGGCAGGTAGTGTGACCGCCGGAGGACGTTGACCGAATCGATCTGGAGAACGCCGAGTCGCCCGATCGTCGCGCGGATCGCGGTCGACGACAGCTTCCCTGGACGAGGAGCTGCGAGGCCTTGCGCGGCGATGGCGAGCGCGCGGGCTTCGCGTGCGCTCAGTGACCCCACTGGCTTCGGAGGAAGAAGACGATCGCGATGATGATCACGATCGCGATGCCGGTGGTGTGGAGGACGTAACTCTGGGGCATCTTCGCGGACACGAGGGGACCCTATCAAACCCCGAGCGCCATTGTCATCCGTGGCGGTAGGGGTGCGGGGCCGGCGGGCGCGGTTGGCGCTTCGACTTGAAGGCCAGCTCGTCGACCAGCTCGACCAGCGCATGCAGCGTGTCGCCGCGGTCGATCGCGATCGCGAAGTGATAATAGCGGTCGTCGCCGACCATCATGGTCAGGTTGCCGAACCAAGGCTCGCCTTTCTTGGGCGGCAGCACGCCGATCATCACCCCGAGCCGCCGCACGATCGGGATGTAGAGCTCCGGCGGTGGCGACATCTCCTCGGTCCACGCGCCGTCGAGCCAGAAGAAGATCCCCGGACTCGAGAACCCGGTCATCGGCGCGGGAATCACACGGATGTGCGAGGCGCCCTGCGTGATCGCCGACAGCATCAGCGCATTGACCAGCTTCTCGATCGGCTTGGCTTCACTCACGTCGGCAGTCCGAGCGCTTCCCGGATCTCGCCGACCACCATGTCCGCCAGCTTGCCGATCTGCTGCTCACCCTCCTCCACCGTCGCTCCCGCCGGGTTGCCGGCATACGCGAGCTCCATGCCCATCGCCGAAAACGTCGTGACGCCGGCGGAGAGCTTCTCCGACAGCGAGATCGGGACTGGCTGCAGGACCGCGCGCATCGACTCGTCGACCATCTCCGGCGCTGCGGCCATCATGATCGACGTCTCGTACTGACCGGCGTGGCACGCGCCGCTCTTGAACTCGGCCGACAGCGTGCGTGCCCACTTGCGCGTCAGCGGACACGCGACCGAGGCCTTCTTCTCGCGACCCGCGAGCACGGCGCGGATCGCTGCATCGTGCTCGGGCTCGAGGTGGTTGTTGACGAGACAGACGTGCTTGACGCCCTGCGCGAGCAGACCGTCGACGACGGCCGCGACATACGCGGTGAGCACGGCCGCCGGCACGCTGACCGCACCGGGAAACCCGGTCGCACATTCGGTCACGCCGTAGCTGATCGCCGGCGCGATCACGCCGACGAGCGGACCGCGCTTGTCGAGCACCTCGCACGCCTTGACGCACGCGGCGGCGGAGATCACGACATCGGTGCCGAGCGCGAGGTGCGGACCGTGCGGCTCTGTCGAACCGACCGGCACGAGGGCCACGACGTGGCGGCCCTTCGGCTCGTTGGTCAGCAGCTGGTGGAACGTCGCGGTGGTGTGGCGGGCCAGGAACTTCGAATCAGTAGGCATCGTTACTCGGTGAGCTCACCCCGCTTCTCGCGTTCGAGCAGGAGCTTCTTGTCCACCTTGCCACGATCGTTCTTCGGAAGGTCGTCGACGAACACCACCCAGCGCGGATACTTGTGCTTCGTCAGCTTGCCCTGGACGTGGGCCTTCAGCTCGGCCACCAGGGCACGCCGATCCTCGACGGTGGACGCACGTGCCGCCTTGGCGTCGGCGCGGAGCTCGATCACCGCCTTGGGCTTCGTCAGCCCGCCCTCCTCGGCCGGGATCACCGCGGCGACGGAGACCGCGGGATGCGCGAGCAAGCAGTCCTCGACCTCGCGCGGTGCGACGAAGACGCCGCCGACCTTGAACAGGTCGTCCGCGCGTCCCGAGAAGTACAGATAGCCTTGGTCGTCGACGTGAAACAGATCGCCGGTCCGGCACCAGTGACCGTGGAACGTCTTCCAGCTCTTCTCGCGATCCTGGAAGTAGCCATGCGCGACGCTGTCACCCTTGACCCACAGCACGCCGATCTCGTTCGGTCCGAGCGCAGGCGCTCCGGCGCCATCCGCGTCTTCCGGCAGCACCTTCAGCGTATAGCCCTCGACGACGCGGCCGAGCGAGCCCGGCTTGATGTCACCGGGACGATTCGAGCAGTAGATGTGGAACATCTCCGCCGAGCCGATGCCGTCGTAGACCTCGACGCCGAACCGGTCGGTGAAGCGCCGGAGCAACGCTTCCGGCAGCGCCTCGCCGGCGGACAGATGGAAGCGCACGGTCGACAGATCCAGCGTGTTGCCGCGTTGATCGTCGAGCTCCAAGATCTTGCCGAGCATCGTCGGCACGTTGGTGACAACCGTCGCCTGGTAGCGCTGGATCGCGGCGGTGACGCTCTCGGCGGTCGGGCGCTCCGAGAACAACCCGACGGTGGCGCCGACGGCGAACGGGAACCAGAGGTTCGTGCCGGTCGCGTAGCCGAAGAACAACCGCGGGACGCTGACGCAGACATCGCTCTCGCGATAGCCGACGGTGCGCTTCGCGAACACCTCGGTGTTGAACGCGAAGTCGCGGTGGCTGTGCATCGCCGCCTTGGACTTTCCCGTCGAGCCCGACGTGAACAGCCAGATCGCTGGATCGTCGCGTTTGATCGCGGGAAGTGGCTCCTGATAGGGGTTCGCGTCGGTGCCGGCATCCGCCGAGCGGACCTCCTCGATCGCATCGGAGAGCGAGAGCACGTCGATCCCGAGCTCGCTGAAGCTCTCGATCGCGTCGCTAGCGACATCGCGTTCCGAGTCCTCCCCCGTGGCGACGTCTGGGACCAACAGGATCGTGCCGAGCCGCGGCACCGACGCGGCGTGCGGGACCAACGCCTCCGCAACCGACGGCGTGGTGATCAACACCGTCGCCTTGACGTACGCGAGCGTGTGCGCGAGGTCCTCGATCGGTGCGATCGGGTTACCCATCGTCACGACGCCACCACACGCGAGCGTGCCGAAGATGCCCCACGCGAACGGCGGCACGTCGGAGAGCACGAGATAGACGCGCGACTCGGGCGTCACCCCGTTGACCGCGAGGTAGCGCGCGAGCAAGCGCGATCGCTCGGCAACCTCGGCGTACGTGTACGCGTGATCGCCGAACCGGATCGCGACCTTGTCGCCCTTGCCTTCCTTGAGGCGATCGAACAACCAGTAGTCGGCGAGATTGAAGTCCTCGGGGAACGTGACACTCATACGTGCCTCGTCGCCGCGAGCGCGCGCCCGATGATGGTGCGCTGGATCTCGCTGGTGCCTTCGTAGATCCGGAGCGGGCGGATCGCGCGATAGAGATGCTCGACGATCGAGCCCTGCATGACGCCGCGCCCACCGAACAGCTGCACCGCACGATCGATCACGCGCGAGGCCGCCTCGGTGGCGCCGAGCTTCGCGATCGAGACCTCCATCGTGATCTTCCCTTCCGTGGTGTCCTTCAGGTACGCGGCGCGCAGCACGAGGAGACGCGCCGCATCGAGATCGACCTGCATGTCGGCGAGGTGCCCTTGCACGAGCTGTTGCTCGACGAGCGGCTTGCCGAATTGCTTGCGCTCGCAGACGAACGTCAGCGCCTCGTCGAAGGCACGGCGTGCCATGCCGACCGCCGCGGCACCCACGGACACGCGGAACGCATCGAGCGTCTGCAGCGCGAGCTTCATCCCCCTGCCGGGATCGCCGATCCGTGCCGTGGTCGGCACGATCGCGCCACGCAGCTCGAGCGCACCGATCGGATGCGGCGCGGTCGCGGTCAGCGCGATCACCCGGACACCCGGCGTGTCGAGCGGCACCCAGAATGCGGAGAGTCCGCCGGAGCCGCCGAAGCCGGGTCCCGCGACGCTCGGATCATCGATCTTCGCGAACACCACCGCGTGATCCGCGACGCCGAGGTTCGAGATGAACAGCTTCTCGCCGTCGAGCCGATATCCCTCGGGACATGGCGCGGCTCGCGTCTGGATCGCGGCGACGTCACTCCCCGCCTCGGGTTCGGTGAGGGCGAACGCCGCCACCGCCGCACCGCGGGCGTAGGCCGGCAACTGCGCTCGTTGCTCGTCGCTGCCGGCGAGCGAGATCGGGTGGGTCCCGAGGCCCTGCACCGCGAGGATCGAATCCGCGCGCGCCGAGACGTAGCCGAGCATCTCGCGAGCGAGGCACAGCGAGCGCGAGTCGACCTTGCCGACCACGAGCTCGAACAGGCCCGCATCGGCGAGCGCGATCACCGCGGCGCGATCGCGCGCAGCCTCGTCACCCGCGAGCGACTCGACGGCCTCGAGCTTCGGCGCCGCCGCACGCAATCGCTCGGCGAGGGCGACATGCGCGTCGCCGAACATCATCGGCAGATCGTCGGTCGAGAGCTTCATGGTCTCGTCATTCCGTCGGAGCTCCGCGGAACCGCGGTGCGCGCCGGTTATCCTTGAACGCCGCGTGCGCCTCGGCGAAGTCGGGGTGCTGCATGCACAGCGCTTGCGCTTGCGCCTCCGCTTCGATCGCGTCGGCGAGCCCCATCGTGTGCTCGCTCTCGATCATCTGCTTGGTCATCGCGTGCGCGAACGCCGGGCCGCGGGCGAGCCGATGAGCCCACTCGTTCGCGAGCTTCACGCACGCCTCACCGTCGGGAACCACGCGGTTGACGAGGCCGATCGCGAGCGCACGCTCGGCATCGATGATGTCTCCGAAGAACAGCAACTCCGACGCGTGACCGAGGCCGACGATCCGCGGCAGCAGGTACGTGATGCCCATGTCGGCGCCGCACAACCCGACTTGAGGAAAGATGAAGCCGAACTTCGCGCCGGCCGCGGCGATCCGGACGTCGCTCGCACACGCGATCACGCCGCCCGCGCCGACGGCGACGCCGTTGACCGCCGCCACGATCGGGCGTCGACACTGGCGCATCGCGCGGATCAAGCGTCCGGTCGCGCGCGTGAACGACAGCAGCGCCGGCGTATCGCGCCCGAGCAGATGCTTGATGATGTCGTCCTGATCGCCGCCCGAGCAGAAGCCCGCGCCGCGTCCGGTGATCACGATCGCGCGAACATCGTCGTGGTGCCCCAGATCTTCGAAGGCCCGCGCGAGCTCCTCGTAGATCTCGAAGGTCAAGGCGTTGCGTCGCGCCGGACGATCCAGTGTGAGGGTGGCGACCCCAGCGTCGAGCTGGGAACTGAATGACGTCGACGTGATCATGCGTGCTCCTGTGCGGGCGTCATCCGCCCTTCTCCTCGAACTCGTCGGCGTGCTCGATGTACGCGATCGCTTCGATCTCGATCAGCGCCCGCGGCTCGACCAGCGCCGACACGCCGAGCAGCGCCATCGCCGGGTAATGCTTGCCGAACCGTGCGCGCCAGATCGGGCCAAGCTCCTTGACCGCCGCGCGATACGCCGGGAGATCGGTGACGAACACCGTCATCGCCGCCACGTCGTCGACGCGACCGCCTGCGGCCACCACGACGGCGAGCACGTTGTCGAGCGTGGCGCCGAACTGCGCCGCCATCCCCTCGGGGAAGTTGCCCTGCGGATCCCACGCGATCTGACCGCCGACATGGAGCGGCTGCCCGTGACCGACCCGCCCGTTCGAGTACCCGCGTGGCGTGGGCCAGCCGGGAACGATGACTTCTTCAGTGGCCATGGCTGCTCATTTCAAGATCGCTCCACCGTCGATCACGATCGTCTGACCGTGGATGCCGCGCGCATCGTGCGCGCACAGCATCAACGCCGTGTGCGCGACCTCCTCGGGCGAGATCAACCGGCGCTGCGGACTCATCGACGCGAGCGAGGTCTTCGCCTCCTCGAGGCTGCGACCTGTCTTCGCCGCGATCCGCGTCACCGCCTCGTCGACCATCTGGGTCTCGACCCAGCCGGGGCACAGCGCGTTGATCGTGATGCCGGTGCGCGCGAGATCGATCGCGAGCGAGCGAGTCATCCCCACCATCGCGTGCTTCGCGGCGCAATATGCCGCCGTGTACCCGTAGCCCGAGACCCCGGCGTTCGACGCGATGTTGATGATGCGGCCCCACCCCGCCTTGATCATCCCGGGCACGAACACGCGGGTGACGCGAAACGGCGACGTCGCGTCGAGCTCCATGATCCGGTCCCACATCTCGTCGGTGGTGCGCTCGAGGGACGCGCTCTCGGCGATCCCGGCGTTGTTGACCAGCACGTCGACGTGACCGGCCGCCGACATCGCCGCGTCCGTCGCCTTGCGGTCGAGCAGATCGACCTGCATCGCGACGCCTCCGATCTCCTTCGCGATCGCATCGAGGTCGGGCTTGTTGCGACCGCACACGATCACGCGCGCGCCGGCTCCGGCGAGCGCCTTCGCGATCGAGGCGCCGATGCCGCGACCACCGCCGGTGACCAGCGCGAGCTTGCCTTCCAGGATCCGGGTCATCGGCGCGGACCTTACTATAGAGTGCGCGCATGCAGCTCTCCGACCTCGACGCGACTGCGTGCGCCGAGCTGGTCCGGACCGGAGCTGCTTCACCCACCGAGCTGGTCGACGCGGCGATCGCGCGCATCGAGCGCTCGAACCCGGAGCTCGGCGCCGTCATCTACCCGATGTTCGACACCGCGCGCGCGACAGCGAAGTCCCCTCCACCGGGTCCGTTTCGCGGTGTGCCGATCCTGATCAAGGACCTCAACCAGCACGTCGCCGGCACCCTCCACACCGAGGGTCTGCTGCCGCTCAAGCGCGCCGGGCATCGGGTGTCCCACGACAGTCACCTGGTCGCCGCGCTGCGCCGCGCCGGCTTCGTGATCGTCGGCAAGACCAATACCTCGGAGCTCGGCATCGTCCCCACCACCGAGTCGCCGGCGTGGCCACCGACGAGGAATCCGTACGATCTGGCACGCTCGCCGGGCGGCTCCTCGGGCGGCTCCGCCTGCGCGGTCGCCACCGGCATGGTCCCGGTCGCCCACGCCACCGACACCGGCGGCTCGATCCGGATCCCCGCGAGCTGCTGCGGCCTGTTCGGGCTCAAGCCGAGCCGCGGTCGCGTCTCCTACGCACCGACCTACGGCGATCTGCATGGCGGCCTGGTCTGCGATCACGTGGTCACCCGCAGCGTCCGCGACTCCGCCGCGATCCTCGATCTCCTCGCCGGCCCGCAGCCCGGCGATCCCTATGCCGCGCCACCGCAGCTGACGCGCTACGCCGGCGAGCTGAGCTCTCCGCGGCGGCCGCTGCGCATCGGCTTCGCCACGCACTACCGCGGCACCGACGGCGCGCTCGTCGACTCGCATCCCGACTGCGTCGCCGCCGTCGCGCACACCGCAACGCTGCTGCGCTCGCTCGGTCACGTCGTCGAGCCACGGGCGATCGACGTGCTCCACGATCACGAGTGGGCGCCGCGCTTCCTCACGGTGTGGGCGACCAGCGTCGCCACCGATGTCGCCGCCGCCGGTCGCGCGATCGGCCGGCCGATCGAGAGCCACGAGGTCGAGGTGCTGACCTGGGCGCTCGCCGAGCTCGGCCGCTTGATCACGGCGCCCGGCTACAGCGATGCGTGGCGCTACCTGCACCGCGCGGCGAGGAAGATCGCCGAGTTCTTCCTCCGCTACGATCTGTGGCTGACGCCGACGATCACCGAGCCACCATTGCCGCTCGGCTCGTTCCAGTCGCCGCCCGACGATCCGCTCGCCGCCGCGTTCGCGTGCGCGCGACTGACGCCGTTCACCACGCCGTTCAACGCGACGGGACAACCCGCCTGCTCGCTCCCGCTGTATCGAAATACGAACGGTCTACCGATCGGCGTGCAGCTCGCTGCCGCGTACGGCCGCGAAGATCTGCTGCTGCGGATCTCCGCGCAGCTCGAGGCCGTGCAGCCGTTCGACCACGCAGCGACGCGCTGATCACTCGCAGGCGTTACCGAGAGTCGCGGGGGGAGGGTTGTTGTTCGTGATCGGTCCCGTACAGGCCATCGCGCCCGGACACGTGCCATTGCACTCGGGGCAGAAGTTGCCCTCCGCCGTGGTGTCCTCGCAGATCACACCGCAGAAGTTCTGCGTCGGCCCGCCCTGTGGTCCGGCGGTGAGCAGGCATGCTGCCTTTCCAGGTCCGTCGTAGCCGGTCGCACACGACGTGTCGTCGATACCGGCACACGTCTTCGAGCACCACGGATTGGTCGCACCCATCAGGTTCAAGCACGAGAATCCGGCCGGGCAGCTTCCCTGTCCCACGGGGTCTGCCGCGTCGGGCGTGCACGTCGTCCCGATCGGGCTGGTCGGGTTAACCGGACCATCCGGCTGGGTGTTCGGACCGTCGGTGTTGCCACCGGGTCCGTCGGTCGGAACGTCGTCGTCGTCGCCACCATTCGAGCCGCCACCACACGCGAACGCGGAAATCACCAGCAGCGCCGTCAGCGCGGTCATCCTCATACCCGGGACCCTACTCGGAATCCCGGACCGGTTGTCACGCACGCGTCCTGTCAGCGCATGACCGTGGCTGGTGTCACTAACCCGGTCGATTGTATTCGGGGTCCCCGACTCGAGGACGAGCCGCCCCGTTTCCCCATCATTCGCCTGGTCGAACGATCGACACAGGCGAACTCTGTTAGTCCCAGCGGCTGCCGATCACGAGCTCGACGCGATCGATCGTGCCGGCCTGCCCCGACGCCTTGTCGACCACCTTGAGCGTCCATGCACCGTTGACCGACTCGTCGCCGGAGAAGCCGAGCACCGGGATGTCGAGGTCGACGCCGTTACCGGCGGGGATGGCGATCGTCACGACGGTGCCGGCCGGGTTCTCGAGCGTGACGAGCAGATCGGCGGCACGCGGGTGGCTGATCTGGAGCTTGAGCCAGACGTCCATGTCAACGGTGGCGAGGCCGTAGGCAAACAGCATCGCGCTCGCACCGAGCGGCTTGTTGTCGGGGATCGCGAGCTGCGGCTCGCTGACGAAGCTGCGGCGCTGCCACGCCGGCAGGCAGAGGCCGCTCGTCCCTCGCGACAGCCCCGCGCACAGCAGGCCCGCGTTGCCGCAGGCGAGGTCACTCTCGCAGGTCGCACCTTCGTTCGCGGCGGAGTCGGCCGCCAGGTTCACGCAGCTGCCACGCTCGAGGACGTCGGTCTTGCCGATGCAGCGCGTGCCGGTCTTGCAGTCGAGGTCGGCGCTGCAGTCGCGGATCTCGGGACCGATCTTGACGCTGCACGCGTCGGGATAGATGTCGCCGTCGTTGATGTTCGCGACGTGGTTTGCCGTGGTCTTGGGAAAGATCCGGCCGAACGAGTTGTCGCCCGAGCCGTACTCGAAGGAGACGAACGCGCGGCGATTCGACGAGTCGTACCAGCGACGGCGGAAGATCTCGTTGCTGTCGGCGCGCGCGAATGCTTCTGCGGCCGTGGTGACGTCGCCGTGGATCGAGGCCTTCATCGCCGACACGATCTGCTGCCTGTCGAGCGCGGTCAGCGACGAAGCCGCGGTCAGCCGCACGCTGTCGACGAGGTTCATGCCCGGCATCGTGGCGATGTCGCGGTACGTGGTGCCGAACGTGCAGAACTTGTCGAGCACGAGGTTCTTGACGTCGCGGATGCACGCCGGGGCGTAGACCCCGTAGAACGCCTCGAACGAGCCGAGGCAGTGCGTGGCCGTCGAGCCCGGGGCGCACGTCTGGTCGTAGATCGGCGCGAGCAGATCGGCGTCGGCGCACTGCTCGGCGAAGTTGAGCCACGGCGTCAGCGGCTCGTAGGTACCGACGTTGTCGGTGACGCACGTCTGCATCTTTGCGACGATCACCTGTGGGCAGCCGCCGAGCGGGACCTCCGCGAACGGCTCGCACTCACCGGACAGACACGTCGGCACGAGCCGGTACTTGCCCCGGCCCTTTGCATTCTTGGTTCCGACCACCACCGCGTAGCGGCCCGCCTCCGACAGCGTCACCGTCAGTTTGGACAGCTTGCCGTAGCCCGCGTTGTCATCGAACGCGATGTACGGATCGGCGAAGCTGCCACCGGAATCGGCGGGCCCATACACGAACACCGTCGTGTCGAGCTTGCTCGACGAGCCCTTGTGGGTGACCTCGAGCTTGACCTCGGCGCCGGCGCGAACATCGAGGAGGTAGCCGTCGAACTGCTGATCCGTGGTGAACGTCCCGGTGACCGGGTCTCCAGCCAGCGAGCCATGGAAGGTCACCGTGTCGATGCCATCGGCGGCGCCGCTGCCGAACGTCGGCAACACGACCGCGTCGTCAGCGCACGCGGCGAGGAGGAAAAGTAAAGGTAGGCCACGCATAGTCAGCGCGTTGCTACACCCCCCCACCGGGCCGGGACAAGCACGCGTTTCGACTCGCGAGATCGCGAGGAAACCAATGTATCGGCGCTCACGAGCGCTGCGGGCACAGGTCGAATTCGCCTGCCCCCGATGGAATTGTCGAATCGGCTTTATCGTCTACGATATCGACGTGCGGGTCGTCGTGCTCATCACTACACTCCTGGCGACCACCTCGGTCGCTGCGGCGGACTCCGATGCCCGCTCGCGTGCCGCCCGCGCCAAGCTCGCGATGCAGGTCGAGTTGCTCGCCACCAACAAGGTCGACGCGTTCGTCGCCATGTTCCAGGACACCGACAAGGTCGCCGCGATGTTTCCGTCGAGCCGGTTCGTCGCCATCGGACGCAAACAGATCCGGACGGCCGCGATCGAATGGGCCGGGGTCGGCCGGGTCGCCACCGCAGCCGCGATCGTCGGCACGCCCACCGTGGGTCAGCGGGTCGACAACGAGACCTCGAAGCGCTCGGAGCGCCTCGTCGTGGTCAGCGCCGACCTCGAGGCCACGGTCCGCGGCTCGGCTCGCCCTGTCCCCCTGCGCGTCACCAGCGTGTTCAGCGATCAGATCGACAACGCGAATCCGAAGGCGCTGATCGCGGTCGCGTTCTTCGTCAGCCTTCCGATCGAGGTCAAGGATCTGCGTGGCGAGGACAACCTGGGCGAGAGTGGCGTGATCGATCGATTCCTCGATCTGCTGCGCGTCCCCGATCTGGTCAGCGACCGGTTCGACGCAGCCCCGGGTGATGTGGTCATCGGCACGGGCGCGAAGGAGCACGTCGCCGGGGACGAGGCGAAGAAGCTGCTCGAGAGCTGGCACGCGCGCAAGGTCACCGTCGTCGGCAAGCCTCACGTCGTGCGCCAGCTCGACTGGGCGTTCGCGATGGCGACGATCAGCCTCAAGCGCAACGGTGACAAGCCGGCGCCGATCAACGTCCTGCTCGTCGGTTATCCCGAATGCAAGGGCAGCTGCACGGGCACCGAGATGACGCCGCACATCGTCGCGCTGCATTACGGCCAGGCTCGTTAACGATCCGACCGAACCAGGTTCGAGCTCCAGTAACTCGAGGTCGCCATCCTCACTCGCCGCGGCGCCACCTTATAGTAATCGCGTGCGGGACCTCGCTGACGAGCTGCTGCAGGCCAAGGTGAAAGCTCGCCTGTCCGGCGGCGATCACGCGCCGCGCCTCGATCGGCTCGTGATCCTCGATCAGCTCGGCGCCGGGGCGATGGTCTACACCGCCTACGACCCGCGCCTCGATCGCAAGGTGGCGGTCAAGCTCATGCACCCTGGGGATGCGTCGACGAACGCGCGCGTCCTGCGCGAGGCTCGCTGTCTCGCAAAGCTCGCGCATCCGAACATCGTCACGATCCACGATGCCGGCGAACACGACGGCGCCGTCTACGTGGTGATGGAGCTCGCCACCGGCGTGCCACTGCGCGCCTGGATCGATCATCCCGACCGAACGTGGCGGGAGGTCTTGCGCGTGATGACCGGCGTCGCCAACGGGCTCGCCGCTGCCCATCGCGCGGGGCTGCTCCATCGCGACGTCAAACCCGAGAACATCCTCGTCGGCGATCGCGCTCGCCTCGGCGATTTCGGCCTCGCCGCGACCGGCCTCGCGAGCTTGCAAGACGGCGGTGCCGGCACGCCCTCGTACATGGCGCCCGAGCTACTCGCCGGCGGAGGCGCGACACCCGCGAGCGATCAGTTCAGCTTCGCGGTCACGCTGTTCGAGGCGCTGCACGGCGAGCGCTCGCATCGCGGCGCCACGCGCGCCGAGTTGCACGAAGCCGCGATGCATGCGGCCGAGGCGACGAAGCGCGGCTCGCAGCAGTCGAGTCCACCGCCCCCCGCGCACGGCAAGACGATCGACGAGCGCAGCGACGCGCAGCGACGCGCAGCGACGGACACGGTGCGCGCGCTCGCCGAGCCCGCGCCGTTCACACGCGGCGGCCACTCGGTCGAGGTCGATCCCATCCCGGCCTGGATCGACGCGATCGTCCGCCGCGGCCTCGCAGCCAAGCCCGAGGAGCGCTTCGCGTCGATGGATGCGCTGCTCGCCGAGCTGGTCCGCGACCGCACACGGCGCCGTCGTGCGATCGCGATCGCGGCCGTCGCGCTGGTGGTCGGCACCGGCCTCGGCGTGGTCGCGTATCCCGCGAGCGAGCACGAGGAAGTGCAGCCGGTCGCGCGGTCCTGCGACGGCAAGGCGCGCGTCGCGGAGGTGTGGAGCGTCCACGCGCAGGGCAAGGTGCGCGAACGTCTCGGCGATGCGACGTGGGCGAGCACGACGCTCGAGGGTCTCGCGAAGGCGGCCGGCACCTGGGAGCACAGCTTTCGCACGGTCTGCGAAGCGACGCGGCTGCGCGGCGCGCACGCGGATCGCCAGCTCGAGCTCCGCATGCGCTGCCTCGACCGCGCGCTGTCGCGCTTCGACGCGTTCGTCGACGCCCTGCAGGCGCCACTCGATGTCAGCGGCAAGATCGAAGCAGCCATCGCGGTGGATCAGCTCCCCGACGCCGCGCGCTGCGCAACCGTCACCGACGATCCCGCCTTCGAACTACCAGCGGATCCGAAAGTCCGCGCCGAGGCCGCCTCGATCGAAGCCGAGCTCGACCGCGCGTGGGCGTCGTACGCGATCGGTCGCTACACCGCCGCGAGCACGCAGGCGAGCGCACTCTCGCAGCGCGCCCTGGGTCTCGACCTCCCTGCCCTTCAGGCCTCGGTGTTGCTGATCGCCGGGGCGATCGAGTCGCGGATCGGAGAGGGTGCGCGCGCCCGCAGGCTCCTCGAGGCTGCCGCCGTCCAGGCCGCCCGCGCGAAGGCGCCCGAGCTCGAGCTCGAGGTATGGACTCGCCTGTTCCGCCAGGAGCTGTTGACCCGCCCCGATCGCGTGATCGAGTTCGGCGCGATCGGTGAAGCCACCGCCATTCGCGCCGGCCACGAGGGCGCCGAGATCTTCGGGCTGATCGGCGAGGCGCAGCGCACCACCAACAAGCTCGACGCCGCGAAGCTCGACCTGACCAAGGCGCTCGCGTCCAAGGATCGGCTGCGCGAGGATCAGCGCGCGCTCATCGAGCTCGACCTCGGTGCGGTCGAGCTCGCGTTCGGCAAGTCCGAGGCGGCGAGCGAGCTGCACGAGCGCGCCCTCGAGCGCGCCCGCAAGGCGCTCGGCGACGGCCATCCCTCGCTCGCGCTCCACCTCGACAAGCTCGCCGAGGTCGCACGTGCCCGCGGTCGGATCCGCGAGGCCCTCGTCCTTCACGACAGGGGCCGCGATCTCCGGCTCGCCGCGTACGGCGACGACGATCGCTCCTACGCCACCTCGCTGTTTCATCGCGCCGAGACGCTGCTCGAGGCTGGCCGCCTCGCCGAAGCGACCAAGGACGCGGCCCAGGCGCGCGTGCTCCGCATCAAGAGCTATGGCAAGGAGAACCGCCGGCTCGCCGAGATCGATGCGCTGCTCGGCGAGATCGAGCTCGCCGCTGGCCGGCTAGCCTCTGCCAGGCGGTACTACAACAACGCCTCGAAGCTCGACGGCGAGACGCGAGGTGCCGTCCGCACGATCGCGGCGATGCGCAGCCTCGGCGCTCGCAGCGGGGCGACGAGCCCGCTCGATCCCGCGCGGTTCTTTCCGATCGTCGACGGGCTCGGCATGGATCGCTCGGTGCTCGAGGTCTGGCGGCTGACGGAGGATGCCTCCACGCTCGAGCCATTCTCGATCAATCGCGCGTCGATGGTGGCCGCGCAGCTGACGTTCATGCCGCGCGAACGAGCACAGCCGCTACTCGCGCCGTACCTCGCGCGCTATCACAAGGCGCTGCCCGTCGACGCCGCGATCTCGCTCGCGGTGGGCGATGTGATGCTCGCGACCGGCGATCGCGGATCTGCCGATGCCGCCTACGCCGCGGCACTGGCCGCACTCGCCGACGAACCATCGCGCAGCCGGCTCCACGCATTCTACGGGCTCGCCCTCGCGCGGACCGGCGATGCGGCGAAGGCAGCCGCGGCAGCTGCGAAGGTCCTCGCCGCCGCGATGCCCGAGCTCCCCTAAGAGATCTCTTTGCGGATGTTCTCGATCACGTCGGCGTAGCTGGTGCTCTCGACCACCTGCGCCATCTCCGCCGTGTAGCGCGAGACCAGATCCTCGCGCCCGCGCGACAACGCATCGCGCCGCGCGTTGTGCAGCGTGACGAAGGCACGCTCCGCGTTGACGAAGAACTGCACCATCGCGAGCACCGAGCGTGCGATCGAGATCGTCACCGACCGAGACGTGTCGCTGAACGTGAAGTGCTTGCCCTCGCTGTTGGTGACATCGATCGTCACCTGGCCGACGGCGTCGACACCGGCCTGCGCCTTCTTGGTCTCGATATCCGCGGCGACCTTGAAGTTGATGAACTGGATCGTCTTGAGCGACTGGTACTCGCGCGCGTACCGCGTCAGCAGCCCCTCGAACAGCGCGTCGACGACGCCGATCCCCTTGCCGTCGACGTCGAACGGGTCGCC
>JBBQJJ010000107.1:0-22118 GCA_038325805.1 Haliangiales bacterium | reverse complement strand
GCAAGGCCGAGGTGGTGTGGGACGTGATCAAGAACGGCGATCACGATCGCGAAGATCGCGCGCTCGATCGCAAGAAGGCCCTCGCGATCCTCGAGTGGATCAGCTCGGTTCCGGCGACACCAGCGCGTTGACGTCCTCCGTGGTCGTCAGGATGCGGATGAAGCCCGCGCCACCTCCGCCGCCACCGCCGCCACCCTGCAGCGACGAACCGACCGAGCCGCCAGCGCGATCCGGCTTCGCCCCACCGCTCCCGCCGTCGCTGCCGGTACCGCTGAGACCGTTACCACCCGACGCGCGCGTGGTGCCGAACGATCCGCGCATGCCGGCAGCGCCGGGATCCGCGTTGCCGGATCCTTCGCCACCGCCACCGCCGTTCGCCGCGAGCGTGCCACTCGAGGCGACGGTCGGTGACTCGAGGACGATCATCCCGCCCGAGCCGCCGCCACCACCACCCGCATCGCCGTTGAAGACGCCGTGCTGGTTACCGCCGGCACCGCCCTCGCCCGCCGCATCGATGCCCGACGAAGACGCCAGATCGATCCGGCGCTTTGCGGCGAGGTAGACCGCACCGCCGCCGAAGCCGCCGCGTCCACCAGTGTCGTTGTTGTCATCGCCACCCGCCGCGCCGGGGCAGCCGCCGAGGATGCCGAGCGGCAGGTCGATCAGATCGCCACCGAGCCCACCAGGTGCGGGCGTGCTGCTGTCGCTATCGCCCGCACCAGCGACGCCGCCCGGTCCGCCGAAGCCGCCACCGCCTCCGCCACCGGCACCGCCATCGCGGTTCGTGCCTCGGCCGGGGATCGACCCGCACTGCGCACGTGCACCGGCTCCATTGACCGCGACGTCGATCAGCGCGCCGTTGTCGAGCCCGATCGAATCGCTCGCGATGATCGCGAAGCCTCGCGAGCCTTCCGCGCGCAACCTCGCACCTGCGGTGAGGGTGATCGACGAGCCGAGGATCGCCTTGATCTCGCCCGACGGCGTCGTGAACGTTTGCGTCGCCACCTCGATCGGCGTCGCTCCGGAGAACAGATCGCCGGTGTTGGTGTCGAACCGCAGCGAGCCCGAGAGTGTCAGCGGCTCACCGTCGGGCAACACGCACGTATCGAGCAGGGACGAGAATGTCGCACACGGTCCATCGGGTGAGGACGCGTCGGAAGACGCACCACCGACGTTGGGGGTGTACTCGCAGGCAGCGAGCACGCAGGTGAGTAGAGCTGCTCTCACGATTCGGCAGTATGCCAAAGCAATCAGGGTGCCAGCACCAGCTTTCCTTTGACCTCGCGCCGTTCGAGTTTTTGGAGGGCTTCCGAAGCGCGCACGAACGGCAACACCTCGTCGATCGCTGGGGACAACCGACCCTCGCTGATCCAGCGGAACAGTTGGACCGAGTGCGCGTGATTCGCCGCGGGGTCGCGCATCGCGAACGAGCCCCAGAACACGCCGACGATCTGGCAGCCCTTGAGGAGGGTGAGGTTGAGCGGAATCTTCGGGATCTCCCCGGAGGCGAAACCGACGACGAGATAGCGCCCCTGCCAGCCGATCGAACGCAGCGCGGGCTCTGCAAGTGAACCGCCCACTGGGTCGTAGATCACATCGACCCCGGCCGGCACCAGCGCCTTGACGCGCTCCTTGAGATCTTCGGTGCTGTAGTCGATCCCCTCGTGCGCCCCGTGGGATCTGCAGAACGCGAGCTTGTCGGCGGTCGAGGCCGCGGCGATCACGCGAGCACCGAGCAGCCCACCGAGCTCGACGGCGGCGATGCCGACGCCACCGGCGGCACCGAGCACGAGCAGCGTCTCGCCTGCTTTGAGGTTCGCGCGATCCTTCAGTGCATGGATCGTCGTCGCGTACGTCAGCAGCGTCGCCGCTCCGGTCTCGAAGGAGACGTCGTCGGGTAGCTTGACGACGGCCATCTCGGGAACCACCACCTTCTCGGCGTACGCGCCGTGCAGCATCGTCGCGGCGACGCGATCACCGACGGCGATCGACGAGACGTTGGCGCCGATCGCGGTGACGACACCGGCGACTTCACCGCCCGGTGAGAACGGCAGGGACGGCTTGAACTGGTACTTGCCGTAGGTCTGCAGCACGTCGGGGAAGTTGACGCCGGCCGCGCGGACGTCGATCAGCACATGGCGATCGACGACCGAAGGATCCGGAACGTCGTCGACGCGTAGCGCAGCGGGACCGGTCAGCTCGTGGATGCGGACAGCTCTCATGCAGCCTCGTACGATCCGAGCACGCGAAGCTCGGTGGTGAGTATGCGGAGCTCGTCGAGCACCGCGAGGAACGGCACGCTCGCAGCGTGACCGAGGACGTCGACATAGAACCGATACGTGAATGGCGCCTCGGGGATCGGCCGCGATTCGAGCTTGGTGAGCGACAGACCCTTCGCGGCGAACCGCTGGAGCACGTCGCCGAGCGCACCGGGGCGATCGGCGAGTGCGAGGACGAGCGACGTCTTCGCCTTCACGCCATCGGCGAGCGGCGCCGGGCGCGGCGAGATCTCGACGAAGCGCGTGGCGTTTCCCGACGAGGATTGGATGCCCTGTGCGAGCACCGCCAGCCCGTAGGTCTTCGCGGCGGCGGACGAGGCGATCGCGGCGATCGTGCGATCACCGGTGGCGGCGACCTTGCGAGCCGAACCCGCGGTATCGATCTCCTGACGCGCGGAGAGCTGCGGATGCTTCGCGAAGAAGCCGTGGCACTGCGCGAGTGCTTGCGGATGAGACATCACGACGCGCAGCTCGTCGAGCGTGACGCCCGGGAGTGCGAGCAAGCAGTGCTCGATGGCGCTGATCATCTCTCCTGTGATGTGGAGACGCCCGGGCGCGAGCAGATCGTAGGTCTCGTTGATCGAGCCGGCCGTGGTGTTCTCGATCGGCAACAGCGCGAGGTCGGCGGTGCCGGCAAGCACGGCCTCGGCCGCGCCCCGGAACGTGTCGTGACCGGTGAGCAGCGTGCCGCCGGTGCGCTGCGCGTAGCGACGCTGGGCGGCGAGGTGCGAGTAACTGCCCTCGACGCCTTGGTACGCGATGCGCAGGGGCACGTCCTCGCGCTCGCGCACGAGCCTCTCTTGATGCGCGACCGACATGTCCATGATCACGCGATACATCCGCTCGATCTGATGAGGGTCGACATTGGCGGCAACCGCGATCTCGCGAAGCCGCGCGATCAGGCTCTCCTCGCGCTGACGATCGCGAAACGGGCTGGCACTCGCGAGCTTGGCCTCGGCGACCCCCTCGACGATCGCGAGCCGCTCGCCGATCAGCTGGATGATCTGGCGATCGACCGCCTCGATGCGGTCGCGCAACGACGCGAGATCTGGAGCGGCCATGGCGCATCGTACGCCAGCAAGCCGCCAGGCGAGCAAGTGCCCTCGGGCGCACGGCGTTGTCGCCATGATGTCGCGCCGGCCGTGACCGTGGGTACGCTCACGGCATGCGGATCATTGGTCTCTTCGTGGTGTGTCTCGTGGCGTGCGGCAGCGACGGCGACGAGTTCTGCCAGGGCGGCGATTGCCTGTGCCCGGCGGGCTCGGACTGCGTGGTCGATTGCCCGGCCGGCGTCGACTGCGATGTCCAGGCTCAGCCCGGGGCCGCCGTCGACGTCGCCTGTGGCGACTCGATCACGTGCGATGTCGAGTGCAGCATGGCGGAGACCTGCGATGTCGATTGCAGCGCCGGCGACTGCGACATCACCTGCCCGACGGCCGACTGCAAGGTCACGAACTGCCCCGCGGCCACCTGCGACGTGACCTGCGGGCTCTCCGCAGATACCGGCACCCGCACTGGAGATACGGTCACCTGCCCCTGATCGAGCTAGGCTGTCGGCATGGCCGAGGACGACAAGCCGGAGATCGTGAAGGCGCCCGCCGCCGGGGTGTCTACATCTTCCGATCTGGCTGAGCCACCGGTGGTGGCACGGATGATCGTGGAGATTCGTAGCGATGGCTCGCGCACGATCGCGCGTGGCGCCCTCGAAGATACGAACACCGGGCAGCGCACGACGATCGAAGCGACGGGCGCGTCGCCGATCCAGCTCGCGTTCGCGCTCGCGCGATCGCTGACGCAGTTGCCGGGGCTATCGACGCGCGCGGTGATCCGCGGGCTGCTCGGCGGCCGGAAGCGCTAACTCGAGCGAGCTCACCAGCGACGGCGCCACAGCAGATCGGCACCGACGATCGTCGCGCTGCCTCCAGACAGTTCGAGATACCACTCGGCCGACAGGTAGTACTGGAATGTCACCTCCTCGCCGTTCTCGTTCGGCTGCGGCGCGACCCGGTGCTTGAGTCCGATGTAGACGCGCCCGTCCTTGAGTCGGTAGCCGATCGTGCACGAACTACCGCTGCCACCGGCGCCGGGCTCGCAGCCAAGCACATCGAACTGCAACAACCGATTCTCCGGCAGGACGGCCTTCAGTCGCTTCGCGACCAGCCGTGACAGCAGCGAGGCCCCGGCACCATACGCTGCATCTTTCGCCCCTGCCGCTGCGGTGCCTCCCGGGTCTCCGCCGAGGAAGAACCCGAACAACTCGGCCTCGCTGTAGGTCCCCTGGTCGGCGGTGAACCGGGCGGTCGGGAAGTCGTTGTCGCTGAGCCGGCCCTGCACGCTGACGCGCAGCGTGAGCTCGGGGAACCGGTGAGTGAGCTGGAGGTCGATCGTCGGATCGATCGTGCCGTCGAAGTTGACCAGGTCGTTCTGCTCGATCTCGTAGCTCCGGCCGAAGATGTCGTTCGCGGTGCCGTACTCGATCGAGATCTTGCCGTCGAGACCGATGTGATCGCCGAGCAGTAAGCGCAGCGGCTGGTTGGCGATGATCGCACCCTTGACGCCGTACTCCGCGACATCGATGGTCGTCGAGGCGAGATGGATTCGCGCGTCGAGCCACGCCTTGGTCGGCGGCTCGGCCTGGCTGAACCGGATCTGCTTCGGCGGCTTGTCCGTGAAGTAGATGTCCTCGGGGGATTCGAAGTCGAGCAGGTCGTCACCCGTCGACTGCGGCACGCTGATCGACGGTGACTCGTTCCGCCTGCGACCCGTGATGTAGATGTCGCCGCTCCACTGGCGCCCGGTGCGGGCCAGCTGGATGCGGGCCTTGCCATCGATCACGGGCTCGATCTCACCGATCGTCGAGACCTTCTCCGCGATCAGCGTCGCCTCGAGCGTGGCGAGATCGAGGGGCGCCGAGGCGTCGAGGTTGATGTTCTGCGTACACCGCGGGTTCTCCGGGTTCTTGCACCCGTTGAGCAAGCCCTGGGCGGTGAGCGAGTACCCCTTCGGCGTCGAGAACAACTTGAGCTTGCCGTTGCGCAGCGTGCCGACCATCGGGTCGAGCGGCACGTCTGCCTTGTCGAGGGTCAGGACGCCGTCCACGCGCATCGTGGTCACATCGAAGCTCCTGACCGAGAGGAGGCCGTTGAGCTCGCCTTGCGACGCGGCGAGCTCGCCCGGCAAGAACGCAGCGAGCGGCGCGAGATCGAGCTTGTTCGCCTTGAACGTACCCTTGCCATCGCTCAGGCGATCGGGTCTCGCACCTGCGGTGATGGTCAGCTCGCCCTTGTTCGATTCCTTCGCGTTGATCCGCAGATCGACGTCGGTGCCATCCCAGCTCGCGTCGATCGTCATCACCGACAGCTCGGGGATCGAGCGACCTTCGACGTGCGAGATCAGCTGCATCTTGTTGACTGCGATCTTGGCCTTGCCCGTCGGCTTCGTCAGCGTGCCGTCGAGCGTGATCGTGCCTTCGATCGTGCTGTCCTTGTTCGGCGCGAACACGTTGCGACCGACCAGCGCGAGGTACTCCGGTGCCGATTGCGAGGGGATCGAGATCGTCCCTTCGAGCGTCGCGCCGAGCGCGGCCTTCGGCGTGGCGATCCAGGTGGCGAACGTGACGGGAACCTTGACGCCCTTGATCTCGAGGAGACGTTTCACGCTCGTCACCGCCGTGGCGACGCCCTTCGCGCACGCGTCACCGCCCGGATCCTTCGTACGCGCCACACACGCACTCGCCACGGTGCCCGTCGAATCGGTGGTCGCCTCGGCGTGGACGTCGATCGGCTTGACCAGCACGCCGCCCTCGATCGCTCGCAGGTCGACATCGATCGTCGCCTGCGTTGCCGCCGAGCCGACGGCGATCCGGATATCCGCGCGCCCCGTGTACGGCACCGAGATGCCTAGCTTCGCGAGCTTCACCGGATCCACGGCGATGTCGTCGAACGACGCGGTCAACGACTTCACCACGCCACGGCCCAGCAGCTTCCACGCTGCAGGATCGAACGGGTACTGCGGGAACGCGATGCGGAGCCCGATACTCGCCTCGCCGACATCGGAGAGCACCGCGTTCCACGACGCGAACAGATCCTTGCCGAGGGGCGAGAACGACACCGTGCCCTCGGCCGTGCCGAGCGGTGTGGCGACGCCCTTGACCTCGACCGCGCCCGCGATCTCGGTGCCGCCGATCGTGACCTTGCCGTCGACCTTACCGCCAGTCGACGACACGGCATCGAGGTTGACTTTCTGGACGGTGACCGTCGCGGACTTGATCGCGGTGCGCTCGAGCCGCTTCCAGCCGATCACGTCCGTCAGGTCGCGCGGACCCTCGACCTGGAGCTCGAATCGCGTCGCGCCGAGCGCTGCACTCGTCGCGTGCGCGTCGACGGTCACCACGCGACCGGCGACGCCGACCGTGACGTCGCCGTCGAACACGGGTGCCGTCGGATCGATCACCACGCCCGCAGCGGTCAGCGTGCCACCGCCATCCCAGCGCAGCCCGCGGCGCTTGATCGCGAGCTTGCCACTGACCGTGCCTCGGAACGCCGGATCCACCGCGGCGAGTGGAAGGCCTTGCGCGTCGACCTGCGCATCGAGCGTGCCCGCCACCAGCTTCGCGTCGACGCGCGCCCGGCCACCGGCGCCACTCGCCGTGATGATCTCGCGAACCTCGATGGTATCGCGCGCGGGATCGATCGTGATCGTGCCGCCCTTGCCGCTCCACGGCGCGCCGGCCAGCGGAGTGATCGCGTGATCGGCGAGCGCGATCGTCACCACCGCGCCCGGCGTGATGTAGCCGCTCGCGACCACACCGACCGCGGCGGCGGCGGGTCTGAGATCGACACGGGTGAAGATTCGACCATCGGGCAAGAGATTCGCGGCGACGGTGCCCGAGCCGAGCGCGGTCCCTGCCTGGAACGCGCCGCGCACCCGCGTCGTCGATTGGACGTAGAGCTTGTCGCGGATCGCACCCGCGAACTGGGTGTCGAACCCCGAGATCAAGATTTCGTCGTAGACGAGCCGCGTGCCTCGCGCGTTGCCCTCGAAGGAGAGATCGATCACCGGAGCGATGGTGCCCGGCTTACCGAGCTTCGCGTCGACGATCAGCTGCTGCGCGACGAGGGCAACTCTGTCACCCGTGACAGGTGCGAGCTCCTTCGCGCTGGCGACCACGCGTGCGTGATCGATCTCGATCCTGTTGCCGTCGCGCTTGACGTGCGCGTTGACCGCGATCCGTGCGTCGCCTTCAGTCACCGCGAGCACCGTGACGCCGGCTTCCTTCCACGTCGCGTCGATCACGATCGTGGCATCGCTCTCGGGCAGGTCGCGCGCCGATCCGTGGACGCCGAGGATGCCCTTGATGCCCTTGGTATCCGCGGTGACCGCGAGCGCGAGCTCGCCCTTGACGTTGAGCAGTGGTCGCGTCCCCGAGCCGCGCAGCAACCGCCGCAGGTTGATCTTGCCGGCGCCGAGCCAGCCCGCCACCGTCCTGTGCTGAAGGTCGCCGTGCAGGGCGCCGTGGATCGTGGCGTCGCCGAACGTGCCGGCGATCAACACGTCGGCCGCGCGACCGCTCGGCCTCATCACCAGCTCGAGGTCGAGACCCGCCGGCAGCTCGATCTGTGGAGCGACCGCCGCGATCGATGCCGGCGAACCGGTGATCTTGATCGTGCCTGCGGGTTGCTGCGCATCGATCGCGAGCCCGGTCACGACCAGCGCCAGCTCCCCCACCTTGATCTTCGCATCGGGGATCGCCATGCCGGTCCCGAGCTCGACGCCACCGGCGACCACGATCGGGAGCTTCTTCTCGCGCCAGGTCGCGCCCAGCTCGAGCTTGCTCGCCGAGATGGCCCCGCCGGCGGGCATCGAGATCGCACCGGTGATCGCGATGCCATCGATGGAGATCGGTTCCCCATCGCCACGCAGCTCGAACGTCCCACGCCGCACGATCAGCTCGGGGAGTTGCACCCCCCACGTGCCCGGCTCGTCGCTGGGCGGCTCGTCACTGGGCTTCGTCAGCGCTGCCTTGCCGATCGTGACCTTGAGGTCCTCGACCTCGAGCTTCTCGAGCTCCGCGACCTTGCTCCCGAGCTTCCACAACGCGGCGTTCGCGTGCAGCTTGCCGATCGTGATCGCGGGCTTGCCCTCCGCGTCGAACAGTTGGATGTCGACGAGCGTGAAGTCACCGAGGATGCTGCCCTCGAGCGCGCCCACTTTTGCCCCACCGGCGAAGGTCGATGCGAGCTGGTCCTCGATCACGCCGCGCACCCGGTTGCGTCCCCAATCGGTATGGAGCGCGATCAGGGTCACACCGAGTGCCAGGACAACGAGCCCGAGCAGCACGAAGATCGCCTTCCGCGCGATGCGCAGGACACGGCGAAGTCCGGTGGGCTTGGGGTCGGCCATCAGTACGTCTCTCCGACTCCGAGGAAGAAGTTTGTATTCTTGAGGAACCCCGAGGACTCGAAGTCCGGATCCGTCATGCCGGTGCGGTTCAAGCGCTGTCCCACATCGATGCGGATCTTGAACCCACCATACTTCACGAACACCCCTGCGCCCGCCGCCCAGTGGAGGTTGAGCACATCGAGGCCGTCGTCCTGGTTGACGACGTCACCGCCATCGAGAAACAGCGTGACGCCGAGCAGCAGACCCGCGAGCTCGCCGAGCGGAACGCGCAGCTCTGCGCCTGTCTCGATGAACTCCTCGCCACCGATCGGGGTGGCCTTGAAGACCGTGTTGCCGTTGTCTTCGACGGCCCCGACGATCGTGGGCGCCAGCGTGCGCGCCGAGAAGCCGCGATGGTTCTGCGCACCACCCGAGAAGTAGCGCTGGGTCACCGGCACGTCGCCGAAGAACGCACCGCCGCGCAACCGGAACGCGAGCGACGATTGCTGGCGGATCGGTAGGTACGCGCGCAGATCGGGCTGGACCTCGAGGTAACTGAAGCCACCGCCGGCGAAGGCGCCGCCCTCGATCACGCGCAGGCTCATGTACACGCCCTTGCGTGGCTCCAACGGCTTGTCGCGGAGGTCGGCGGCGATCGACTGCTCGAACCGGCCGTTGCGCTCGTTGACGTTCTCGCGGAGGTTGAACTTGACCTTGTTCTCGCGATCGATCGCCGGGTTGATGTCGAAGAACTCGAAGAAGGAGAAGTTCCACGCGACCTGCCCCGTCAGCCACCGCTTGCCGAGGGGTGCGGTGACGCCGGTCTTCAGCACCGGCCCGCGCGCGTTGTACGACTCGACGGTGAAGTACTCGTAGCCGGCGCCGGCGTCGCCGATGATGAACGGCCGAAGCAGCTCGAGCCGCTGGGTGTTGAGGAACACCCGCAGCTTGGGCTGGAGGTCGCCGAACTGATGATCGACCGTGAGTGCGAGCCGGCCGTCCATGCTGAACGACAGCAGGGGGTACTCCTCGGGGACGTACGTGAAACCTCCGCGCACACGTGCTTCGTACGTCGCCGGCTCGTAACCGACACCTCCGCCGCCCTTGAGCTCGTGGCGGCCGGCAACCGTGAGCGAGATCGTGATCGGCACGTTGCACTCGGTCTGCTCGAAGCACTCCCCGCCTTCGACGACACTGCCGAGAAGCGCGGCGCGGTCGGGCTCGATCCGAACCTGCGAGAACCTACCGAGCTCGTAGAGAGAGCGCGAGGTCTCGGCGAGCGCCTTGGGCGTGTACACCTCGCCCTCGACGAACGCGAGGCGACCGCGAACTGCCCGCTCGAGATCGGGGAAGTTCTCGACGCCGGTGACGACGACCTTGCCGAACTTCGAGCGCGGCGCGCCGCGAACCACGCGATAGCTGACGGCGGCGACGTGCGCCTTGCGATCGACGGTGACCACGGACTCTTCGAGGTCGACGACCGGATACCCCTGCGCCTCGACCAGGACCCTGATCGCTTCCTTGCCGTCCTCGTAGAGCTCGTAGTCGAACGGCCCACCCTCTCGAAGCTCGAGCTTGTCGAGCACGTAGGCCTCCGGCAGCTCCGGCGGGAGATCGGAGACAAACACGCGAGCGGTGGCGCGCGGGCCTTCGATGATGGTGAACACCACGATCTCGGCGTTGTCCTCGCGATCGATCCGGCCCTCGACCTTGGCCTCGAAGAACCCCATTCGGGTGTACGCCCCCTTGATGCGCTTGGTGTCGAGGCCGAGTTGGTAAGGGTCAACTCGCTCGCCATCGCGCAGTGCGCGGTCTAGGGCGAGCCCCGGCACCAGATCGTCCTCGGGGATCGAGCGGTTCCCCTTGACGACGATCTGGTGAAGCCAGACTTCTCCCGGCGCATGGACGCGCTTCGTGCCACCACAACTGATGGCGAACGCGACGACGACGATCCAGCGAACCACGCGACCCACAGCCTAATCGATTGCCGCAGTGCGCGCCCTTGCCACGACCACGGCACACAGACTGCACCAGCAGTCGGGAAAGGAGTCCGTCGATGAAAGCCCGAGATGTAATGACGAAACGCCCGACCTGCGCGACACCCGACGCCCGGATCGAGGCAGTCGCCCGGATGATGGTTCAGTGCGACTGTGGAGCGATCCCGATCGTCTCCGACGAAACGGGGCTAGCGCTCGGTCTCGTCACCGACCGCGACATCGTGGTGCGAACGATCGCCGGGGGGATGAACCCACTCGAGCAGACGGCGCGCGACTGCATGACCACGCCGGCCGTCACGGTCAGCGAGAACCAAGATCTGAGCGACGTCGTGGCGCTGCTGGAGCGCCGACAGATCCGGCGCGTGATGGTGGTCGACGAGACCGGTGCGCTGAGCGGCATCCTGTCGCTCGCCGACATCGCGAATCACGCCTCGAAGCGCATGGCTGGCGAGCTCCTCCGCGAGGTCTCGACGCCGCTCTCCGAGCTCATGATCGGTCACGCTCACTGACACTCGCCCCACAGCGCCACGACCGCGAGGCGATCTTCGTCGGTTGGAGGCTGCGTGAGGTTCGACGGATTCATCAGCGATGGCCGATCGGAGACGTGCGGCAGGCCGAAGGCGTGCCCGAGCTCGTGGGCGATCACGATCGACAGCGGATCGAGCTCCGTGATGCCGTCGTTGATGTGGATGATCCCGCGCTCGTCATCGTAGACGCCGCGGAACGCCTGCGACGCCCGCTCGAACAGCACCGGGATCTCGGCACCGTCCGGCAGGGTCACTCCGCTGGCGGACCACAGCGCGATCGCTTCCGCGATGCCGTTCCGCTGGAGCCCGGGACTGCCACCGTCGAGCGTGACACCGGCGCACGGATCATGGGTGATGTTGATCGTCGTATCAGCGGTGCCCCCACACGCCGTGACGAACAGAACGATGAACCGCAAGACCGCAACGGTACGGCCCGTGCGGTCTGCGGCTCAATCAAGATCGTGTAGGCGGTTCTCTGATCCCGGCGTTCAGAACTCGACGCCGAGGTTCGCGTTGACGCCCCAACGGTCGAGGCTCGCGGGATCCGAGAACGCGTTGGTCCCGGAGTCGGGAACCAGGTTCGAGTAGAACGACGGACGGTACTCGCCACGTGCGTCGATCGTGAAGCCGCGGTGCTTGTACGCCACGCCGATCCCGAGCGGCACCTCGAGGACGTCATCCTCGCCGATCACGTCGGACGTATTCGTGCTCGTGTTCTCGAGCTGGTAGCGACGCCAGGCGACGCCACCGAACAGGAACGGCTGCACCGGGATGTCACCGGTGGTCGCGTTGATCCGCAGGTTCCCCTGGATACCGTTGCCGACGAGCAGCGCGTTGCTGTCCAGACCGAGCGCGTTGATCTGCTGCGCCGACCCGAGGTACGAGGCCTCGAACGACACCGGGAGACGCGTACCGAACGCGGCGCGAACGTCCCAGTTACCACCATCGTTGGTGGTGTCTCGCATGGTGCCGCCCGTGAAGCCCTGCACCCCACCACCGGCCGTCAACGAGAAGCCGGCGCGGTTCATCGAGTACCAGCTCTCGCTCGGAGCTGGCTCGATGACGTTGATGTTGGTGATCGGCTGCTCGATCGTCGGCGTCGGATCTACCACCGGCACCGGCGCTGGAGGAGGCATCGGCGCCAGAGGAGGCTCCGTCGTCGGATCCGGATCTACCGGCGGTGGAATCGAATCCGTCGGGACCGTCGGGTCGTTCGGAGTCGGGGTTTGATCGTCGGGTGCTGCATACGCGCTCGTCGCCGCCAGCAGCACCGCACCTACCAGACTAGTCTTGCGCATGCTGATCCGGTGAGCATCCAGCGTGCCATCGACGAGGACTCGGCGTCTACCTGATCGAGCGCTCCCACCGACACGTCGCAGCGAGATCACATCAAGGGGTTAGGAGAACGTCCGATCCTCGGACGTGCGTGGAGGCGCGCTAGTAGCGCTTGCGCCACAACAGATCGACGCCGTTCGTACGATTGCCGACAACGGCTTCGATGACGACGCGGCGCGACAGCCAGTACTCGAGCTCGCCTTCCCCCGTGTTCTCGTCGGGTCGCGCGTCGAGGCGCTGGCGATAGGCGAGAAACAGCCCGTGGCGGAGCCAGGTACCGACGGTGATCGCCGCACTGCTCGTAGCGGTGGCGGACTCGTAGCGAAGCACGTCGAGATCGATCGGCAGGGCACCGCGCACGAGACCACTGATCCGGTTGGCGATGAACGACGCACCCGCGGAGGTGGCGCGATCGCGCGAGTCGCCTGGCTGGCCGGTGGGCTCACCGCCGAGCAAGAAGCCGAGCAGCTGACCCTGCGAGTACGACCCGGGATTCGACGTCATCGTCAGGCTCGGCTTGGACAGCCGGCCGTGCACCGAGGTGAACGTGCTGACCTCGGGAAAATCGAAGACGAGGCGGATGTCGAGGATAGGATCGATGCCGCCGTCGAACCGCACCGCGGCGCGTTCGACCCGGTAGCGGCGGCCGAACAGATCTAGATCACCGCGATCGGCTTCGATCGAGCCGAGAAAGCCGATCGAGTTCGCATCGGCGGTGACCTGGAGGTTGCCGCGGATGATGCCGCGCAGTTCTTCGGACTCGACGCGAGTCGGCCCGATCCTGATGTTCGCGATCAGCGTCGGGTTGACCGGTGGTGCCTTGTCGAGCGGTCCTCGCGTCATCCGTTCGCCGGTGATGAACACCATGTCGGGCGGCGCACCCGCCGGTGCGAGCGGCTCCTGACGCTTCTTCGGGACCACCACCTTGCCGTTGCGGACGTCGATGTCGGCGATCCACGTCATCTCCTCGCGCTTCAGCTTGATCGTGACATCGGCATCGACGTCGGGCTCGATCGTCGCGATCGGCGAGACCTTGCGCAAGGTCAGGGTGATCTCGCCGGAGCCGCCATCGAGTGAGGTCGAACCCTTCGCCTTGACGGTGCCGCGGCCGAGCAGGCCATCGAGCGTCAGTTGCGCGACCCGATTCTTGATCGTCAGATCGATCGACGCGCGACGCAACGTGCCGACGTGCGGCGCGAGTGGGATCCGACCATTGCGCAGGGCGAGCGTGCCGGTCACGTCCATGCTCGCGAAGTCGAGGCCTTTGATCTGGAGATCGGCGTCGAGCCGGCCTGCGGCGCCGCCGGCGGGACCCGGTGCGAACACCAGGATGGGGAGCAGGTCGAACTGCTTCGCGGTGATGGTCATCGTCGCTTGGTCGATCGCGTCGAGATCAGCGTTCGCAGCGACGATCAACCTGCCATCGGGCTGCCTGGCGTCGACGATCAGCGAGGCCTTGTTGTCCTCGTACACGACATCGATCGCGATGCGGTCGACCTTCTTGATCGGCCGGCCGCGCGGGCCGGGTGGAACCGAGATGTCGGTGCCCACGATGCTCGCCACTGCGGTGGGCTTGCCGACGGTGCCGGCGACCAGCACGCTGCCGTCGAGCTCGCCACCGGTGATCTCGCGACGACCGAACACGCTCAGCAAGCGCGGCGCGCCGATGTGAAGACGACCGGCACCCGACAGCGGCATCGCGACGATCGAGGCTGGCGCGACGATCAGCTGATCGTACGAGATCGGGATCTCGAAGTTGCCCTCGAACATGCTGGTGTTCTGGACCTTGAGCTCGACGCGTGCGGCCGTCGTGGCCCCGACGTCGGCATGGAACTCCAGCTCGAGCGGTTCCGAGATCACCGAGCCGCGAAGATCCTTGACGAACAGATCGAGCTTCACACTCGTCGGGACCACGTCGATGTCGAACGACAAGCGACCGCGCACGGTGGCGACGATGCCGAACTGCTCGAGCCGTCCTGGATCGATCGCGAGGTCGCGCGCCTGGACGGTCGCGTGGGTGAGCGCGCCGCGGCCGAGTGCCTTCCACGCGGCGACGTCGAACAGCCGTGCCGGCATCTGGATCTCGGCGGCGCCGTCGATCGCACCGATGCCATCGAGCCGTGCGGTGAGCGTCGGGAACAGAGCGTCACCGCGCGACGCGAGCTTGAGGTCGGCGTTGATCACGCCGAGGCCCCGGAGCTCCGGCGTCATCAGGTTGCGGAGGTGAAGCTCGCCGCTCGGCGTGCCCGCGAACCTGAGCTCGCCGTCGAGCGTGCCACCGTATTCACCGATCACGCCGAGCGTCTCCATCGCCGTCTTGACGTCGAACTTGGTGATGCGAACTGTCGCCGTCTTGAGCGCCGCGCGCCCGAGACGACGCCACGCCGCGGCATCGGTGATCTGCGACGGTCCTGCGAGCTCGACCGCGAGGGCGGCAGTGCTGGTGCCTGCCGTCATCGTCGCGTCGATCACGGCTCGCGAACCATCGATCGAGATCTTCGCGGTTGCATCGAAGCCCGGCGTCCGGCGATCGCCCTCCGCAGCGGTCCCAGCCGAGGGTGCCCCCGCAGGCACACCCGCCTTCGCGTCGGACTTGACCTGCGAGGCGAGCGAGCGTGACGGAATGTCGGCCTTGGTCGCCGTGGCGAGCTTCGGTGACGTGATCCTCGCTGGCGGCGTCGTCGCCGGAACCGTGCCACTGTTCGCCGCGATCACGGACTTGCCATCGACCGGCGTGCCCTTCGCGGTGCGCGGCGTGGTCGTCGGCGTGTTCGCGGGAGGCACCGGTGCGGTGTCACCCACCGGGACGGTGTTCGCGCGTGGCATGACCACGGAGACGTCGTGGGCACGAACCTCGGCGGTAGCCTTGACCACACCTGCGCGTCGGTTGAAATCGACGGTCGCCGAGGCCGTGCCCGCATACCTCGGATCGAGATTCGCGAGCGAGAGCGTCTTGACGTTCACCTTCGCGGCGATGTCCCCGGTCTCGAGCTGATAGGCGCCCGCGATCGCGAGTGCGCCGTCCACGCTCGTGGTCGCGAGATCGCGCACCTCGATTCGCTCCTTCGAGATCACGACCTTGCCACCGACGCCTTGCCATTCGGTGCCGGCCCCTGCGCGTACGAAGTGGCGCTGCAGATCAACGGTGGTGGTCTCGCCCGGCCAGATCAGCGCGTCGGCTTCGAACAGCCACGGATCGCGACGTGTGCGCGTGCGGAGCGTCGCCTGGATCGCTCCGTCGGCGCGATTCGCCGCACGCAGCGTGACCTCGCGGAGCGCGATCTGTGAACCTTCGACGTCGTGCGCCACCAGCTCGAACCGGCCCGTCGGATGCTCGGGGAGGTGCTTGCCGTCGAGCTTGACCGAGACCGTCTCGATCTTCAGCGGCGAAGGCTCGCCACGCTGCGGCGTCACCGACACCTTCTTGCCGTTGACCGTCCCGACCACGGCGAGGTCGAGCTTCGGGCGGAGCTGCCCGTGGGCGGCGAGGTTGACATCGAACGTCCCGCGCAGCGGCACGACCTTCCCACTCGCTGCACCGAGGTCGCTCGACCGAGCAATCACCGTCGCCGACGACAGCGAGATCTGGCCGGGGGCGAACGTCAGCTCACCCGCGACGGTCGCGGCAAGGCCGGGATTGGTCGCCTCGACCGCGCCGCGGACATGCTCGCCATCGGAGCTCGCCGAGACCTTCACCGCCGTGTGCGGATAGCCCTCGTACGTTCCCTGCGCCGTCAGCGAGATCCGGCCGACGGGCAGCATCGCCTCGGTGAGACGAAGGTCGAGCTCGATCGAGCCACCACCCCGCGCGGGCACTCGATCGTTCGTCAGCTTCGCGACGTGAAGATCCGGCGCAGAGATCGTTCCCGCGATCCGCTTCGCGGTGGGCCACAGATCGAGGGAGCCCGTGATCGAATCACCGTCGAGCGTGCCGCCGAACTTGACGTGCGAGGCCGCGTCCGCCGACTCCGCCGCCGTGACCTCGAACGCCACCTCGACATCGCCCGGCAAGTCGATCGCCGCGAGCTTCGCCACCGCCGCGCGCGGCGCATGAATCACTCCATTGCCCGTCACGCCGTACTCCGTGATGCGTACGCCGGACGCGTTGAGCCTGACGTCGCCGGCGGTGGCGAGCAGCGACGGAATCGTCAGGCCGTCGACGCCTTGATCGACAGACAGCACCGCATGCAACGGCACGCCGCGCTCTTTCCAGTTCGCCGTCAGGTTCACGTTCGCATGCAGCTTGTCGGCAGCGTAGTCGAGTGCGCCGGTGAGCTCGATGTCCTCGATGTGGATCGGGTCGCTCCCTTCGAGGTCAAAGCGACCCCGCTTGACCGCGAGCTGGCGGACCGCGACGACCCACGTCGTCGGCGGCGTGGGTCGCAGCAGATGCGCGAGCGACAGCGACCCGTCGGGCATTCGCTTCGCGTGTACGGCGACGTCCTCGACGGTGACGTTCGTCAACACGGCCTTGTGGTTGACGAGCTCGAGGAGCTCGAGCTCCAGCGACAGCTTGCCGATCTCGATCGCGGGCTTGCCGTCCGGTCCATCGATCACGATGTCACGTGCGACGTAGGTGCCGAACGGACTGCCCTCGAGCTTGCCGACGCGGACCTCACCCGCGAACGTCTCCGCGAGCGAGCTCCGGATCTGATCGCGCACGACCTCGCGGCCGGTGTCGGTATGGAGAAAGATCAACACGCCGATGACCGCGACCACCGCCACTGCCAACAGTCCGACGACGAACCTCTTGATCGCGCGCTTCACTCGCATCAGAACGCCTCGCCGAGGCTGAGGTGGAACGCCAGGCGCGAGCCCGGTGACGGATCCATCGGACCGAAGCGGTTCAACCGGTAGCCGAGGTCCGCGCGGATCGGACCGACCAGCGTCAGCGCGCGAAGGCCAATTCCGGCGGCCCAGTGGAGATTGCCGAGCTCGATCTCGCTGCGCTTCTCGGTGACGTCGCCACCGTCGAAGAACACCACGCCGCCGATCGGGATCTTCCGCAGCGTCCCGAGCCGCATGCGAGCCTCGAGGTTGACCTCGAGCAGCGCGGCGCCGCCGTAGGGAATGTCGGTGCCATCTTCCTCGATCACAAACGGGGCAAGACCTCGCTCGCCGAAGCCGCGATGACTCGACGCACCGCCGGAGAACAACCGCTCGGTGACCGGAACGTCGCCGATGATGGAGCCGACGCGAACGCGACCCGCGAGCAGCGCGCCCCAGGGCTTCCACACCGGCACGTAGCCGCGAAGATCTGGAATCACCTGCAGATAGTCGAAGCGACCGCCAGCGTACCGAGTCCCTTCGGTCACGCGGACCTCGGCGTATGCACCCTGCGTCGGCGAGATCTGGTTGTCGCGCAGGTCGAGGATCAGCGCCTGCGAGTACGTGCCGAGCAGCTGCGCCTTGTCGAGATGGAGCTGCATCTCGAGCGTGGGATCGATCGCGGGTGAGACGTCGCGGAAGTCGAGCCGTTCGATGCCCCAGCCGACGCGAAACTGGAGCCGGCGCGTCCACACCGGCGTGCTCAGGCCGAGGCTGGCGTGCGGGCCGTAGCTCGTGAACGGCAGCGTCGCGAGATAGTTGTAGCCGACCTCGACGTCGCCCTGCGAGTAGGTCCAGAACACGTCCTGGCGCTCGATCCTCGCGACCGCGCGCATTCGCGGTTGGTAGCCGCCCGCGCGCATGATGGCGTAGGCCGGGCGCAGCTCGATCGTCGAGGTGTCGAGGTCGAACGGCCAGCCGGTGATCGAGTAGCCAGCGCGGGCACGAACTTCATAGGCGAGTGGATCGACTCCCAACCCGCCGCCGAGCTCGACGGTGCGACGCGAGCTCTGGGTGAGCGACACGGTGACCAGGACCTCGCGCTTCTCGTCCTTCGAGGGCTGGACCTGGACGGTGCCGAACCTGCCCAGGGCGTAGAGCGCGCGCTGCGTCTGCGCGATCGCGCGCGTCGAGTACGTCTCGCCGGTGCGAAACGCGAGTCGATTGCGCACCGCCTTGGCGAGCGCACCATCGACCCCGGTGATCGTGACCGCGCCGAACACGCATTTCGGGCCTGGCTCGTAGTCGAGCGTGATCACCGCCTCGCGGTGGCTGCGATCGGCGTAGACGGTGGTCTCGAGCTTGGCGTGCGCATAGCCGGCGTCCTCGACGACGCGCATCAGCGACTCCTTCGAGGCCTCGTAGACCGCGTACGAGAAGGGCGCGCCGTCGGCGAGCGGAATCTGCTCGCGTACGAGGGCTGGAGGGAGGTCGGGATCCGTGGGCAACCCGCGGATCACCACGCGCGTGGTCGCGCGAACACCTTCATCCACCGTATACGTCACCGTCGCGGCGTCACCGGCGCGCTCGACACGCGAGCGGACGTCGATATCGAGATAACCGTCGCGCAGGTACTTGCCGCGGATCCGGTCACCATCGACTTCGATCTGATACGGGTCTGGCGAACGGCCGGCCTTGCGAGTCCGGGCCAGCGCGAGCCCTGCAACGAGCGACTTCGAGGTCAACTTCTCGTTGCCCTCGAACTTCACGGCCTTGAGGTACTCGTCGCCGGGTTTGCGCTTGTTCTGCGTCGTACCGCAGCCAGCGAGCAACCCGATGATCACGAGTACGACAAGCCGCATGGTCATCGAGACGGATGCAGCCGATCGCGGTCGCGGTTGGCCTTCCGGTTCAGTCCACCGATCATCACCGGGACGGCGACGAGCACCAGGATGACGGCGGCGACCCTCGAGACCGTGCCTCCAGCGATGAACATGAACGCGACGAGCGCGGCCATCATCACGGAGAACCCGGCGGTCAAGCCGACGACGCTGTGAGGAACGCCATCGGGCTCGCGATCGAGATCCTCGCCCGGCGCGAGCTTGCTGTCATCGCGAACGTGGTTGTGAGGGCCCACATCGGACTTGGTCAGCATCACTCCGCCCTCCTACCGATGATCGCGCGGTAGCCCACGAGGACCACGAGCGCGCCGATGATCGAGGCGATGATGCCCGGTGCTTCACCCGACTGGTACCAACCCAGCGAGTGGCCGAGTAGCCCAGCGATGAACGCACCCGCGACACCGAGCAGCATGGTGATGATGATCCCGCCCGGGTCCTTGCCCGGCATCAGCAGCTTCGCAACCGCACCGACGATGAGACCGACGAGAAGCGTGATGATGATGCTCATGTCGGTGAGGGGAGCAAGACGCGCGCCGGTGGCCGACCGTGCGCTCGCGCGCGATGACCCGAGATCAGGGCGGAGACGCACAGTCCACGGGTGTCGCATCGAAGGCACCGGCGTGGATCAGATAGACGTGGTCGTACCAGATTTCGAGGAGATCCAGGTTTGAGAGTGCTTCGGTCACCGTGGCGCAACCAGGTGCCGGCACCAAGGTGATGAGCGTTTCTAGGACCGTGCGACGCTGCGCCACGGTCACGATGCGCGCCAGGTTCGCGATCGTGATGGCGTCGGCCTTGGTGGCGGCCGCGAGCACGTGGGCGATCGCATCGGGTTTGCCTGCCTCGAGCGCGGCGACCGCGGCGGTGAGCTGCGCGCTGGCCTTGTCGATCAACGGAAGGCTGGCGCGGCGGCCCGGCAGCAGGCGCGCGTGCGTTCCTGCGGGAGCGAGCACCACCGCACCATGTGCGGTCTCGAGCTCGACCCGACCGGTCTGGACGCTGATCGTGCCGGCGCCGCTGCGATCGATCTCCATCGTGTACTCGCAGCCGAGATCGATCACGTCGGCGCTCGGCGTCGCGACCGCGAAGATCTTCGGCGGAGCGATCACCTTCGCGTGCATCTTGCCCTCCTGGAGATACAGCCGATGGCGCTTGCCGATCTGCGTCTGATCGAGCCTCACGATGGTATTCGCCGACAGCTTCGCCGTGCCGATGTCCGCGATCGTCAGCTCGACTTCCTGAGATCCGGTCTCGAGCTTTCCATGGACCGGCAGGACGCCGGTGGCGAGCGCGTCGCCATTGCACGACACCGCGCCGCTCGACGAGAACACCATGCCTGGTCCGATGCAGCTGGTACCCACGCCGTCGCGCGGCCAGATCACGAACACGATCGCGGCCGCCGCTGCCGCGACCCCGGCGAGCACGAAGGGCAGCTTGGACTTCCTCCTCCTCAGGCGCAGCTCGTCGAGTGGTGCCTGATGTGCGAGCGGTGACAGCAACGCCTCGAGCCGCGCGACCTCGGGATCGCTGCCAGTCTTGTCCCAGAGATAGTCGTCATCCGGCTTTGTCATCGGACGCCTCCTTCTCTCCCAGTTGCTCGCGCAGGAGCTTCATGCCTCGGTGCAAATTGACACGAACGGAGCCCGGCGACAGGCCGGTCTGCTCGGCGATCTCCGGCCCCGACAACCCCTCGACGAGGCGCAGGATCAGCGTCTCCTGATACGCCTCGGGCAGCGCACGCAACGCGGTCACCACCTGCGCCGCCTCCGACGCGCGCGAGGCTGGAACCAGGAGCTCGGGCAGATCATCTCCCATCGCGATCGGCCGTTTCCCTCGCAGATGATCCACGGCGCGATTGCGCGCGATCGAGAGCAGCCAGCCGGGAAACGCCGCGGGCTCGCCGAGCTGACCGAGTCGCTCGAGGGCGAGGGCGAACGTGTCTTGAACGAGATCGGCGGCATCGGTGTAGCGAACCTTCGCGAGCACGACGCCGTGCACCGCGCGAGAGAACCGGCGGTACAGCTCGGCGAACGCGCGTCGATCGCCGCGCTGTGCAGCGAGCACGACCACCGGCAGGGCGTCCCCTTGCACGGCGCGACTGTATGCCAGCTGCACCCGGTCAAAGACGAGCGGGTCGCGGAACCGTTAACTGGCTAGATCGAGTCTGGTTACGCGCTGATCGAACCGCTGTCGATCACCGTCACACCCGCGACGCGCAGCTCCGCGAGCGCCTTGTCGCCATCGTCGGGCGCGAGGTTGACCGCCCGAGTGCCGTCCTCGATCAGATAGACCTCGAAGCCGAGCTGGCGGCCGTCGAGGCACGTGAACTTCACGCAGTAGTCGAGGGCGAGGCCGAGCACGTAGAGCTTGTCGACCTTCTTCTGCTCGAGCCAATCGCCGAGGCCGGTCGCCTTCTTGTGACCGTTATCGTAGAAGCCGCTGTAGCTATCGATGCCCGCGTCGATGCCCTTGCGAAACACCGCGGTGATCCGCGAGCGCTCGAGCGTGTCGTGGAGCTCGGCGCCGCGCGACCCCTGCACGCAGTGCGACGGCCACATCACCTGTGGCAAGCCATCGAGCTCGCCGAGCTGACCGACCTGCGTGCCCGGGTTGTTCGCCGCGAAGCTCTTGTGGTTCTTCGGGTGCCAGTCCTGGGTTGCCACGATGATGTCGAACTTCGGCATCAACGTGGTCGCGACCGGCACCGTCTCGTCGCCGCGTGTGACGGCTAGCGCGCCACCTGGCATGAAGTCGTACTGTAGATCGACGAGGACGAGCGCTCGCATGGCGCCATTTTAGCAGCTCTACTAGGATGATCGCGATGCGACGCGTGGTGTGGTTGCTGGTGTTCCTCGCGGGTTGCATGCGCGGCTGCACCGTCCCGTCGTGCACCGGTAGCGGAGGCGGCGGCCGGGATCCGAGTTGCACGAG
>JBBQJJ010000106.1:0-22216 GCA_038325805.1 Haliangiales bacterium | reverse complement strand
TCCAGCAACTCACCGATACGTCGGGCATCGGCATCGGCCATTTCGGTTGGCCGGCGCGCACGGCGCGGCTTGTCCTCGTCCTGCGGGACCGGCTGAGGATCGGCGGGGGTCGCGACCTGCTCGAAGCGCCCGAGCTGGAAGCCACCGGCGGCGGTGCGCTCGTAGAGGCCGGGCTCGACCATCGAGGCGCCCCACGTGACGATCGCCCCGAGCACGCGGGGGGCTCCGACGATCTCGGCGATCCGGTCCTCGCACAGGCCGTTCTGGAGCACGACGACCTGGGCATCGTCGACGAGGTGGGGCAAAACGGTCCGCGCGGCATCCTCCACGTTCGGAGGCTGGGTCGCGAGGATGCAGAGGTCGTATTTACCCTCGGGTGCCGAGCTGATCCAGCCACGGACCGTCCGCTGCTCGCCATCGTCGATCAGCCGAAACCCGGCCTTGTCGACGGCGGACCGGATGCCCTCGTTGGTGGAAACCACGGTCACGGCCGAGCCGACCTCGGTGAGCGTGGCCGCGACGATGCCCCCAATGCCACCTGCGCCCATCACGAGAATTCGTGGCTGCGGGTTCATGCCACATCATTATCCCTCCCGAAGTTTTGGTGAATTCAGTCGCCGGGATAGAATTTCACCAGTGCAGATCACTTTCTGGGGAGTCCGGGGCAGTTACCCGGTGCCCGGCGCGGCCACCGTGCGGTACGGCGGCCAGACGTCGTGCGTCGAGTCCCGATCCTCCTCGGGTGAGTGCCTGATCGTCGACGCGGGCACCGGGATGCGTGCGCTCGGTAACAAGTTGATCCGCGAGTCGCAGCAGCCGATGCACTATCACGTGCTGCTGTCGCACGTGCACTGGGACCACATCCAGGGGTTGCCGTTCTTCTCGCCGGCCTACGTACCGGGGACGAAGATCAGCGTCTACGCGCTCCTGACGGCCGCCGACGAGCTGAACGAGGTGATCGGCGGCATCACACGCCACGAGTTCTTCCCGATGCCGCTCGAGGCGGTGCCGGCGAACTTCGAGTTCCACCAGGTCGAGCCCGGCGTCGATTTCAAGATCGGCGACACGCACATCCTGCCGATCGCCCTCAACCATCCGTTCGGTGCCGTCGGCTATCGGATCGAGTGCGATGGCTCGAGCTGGGCGTATGTCTCGGATACGGCGCCGTTCGATCTCGTCCTCCACAAGCAACACTTCCTCAAAGGCGTCGAGGCGCTGTCCGACGACGACAAGGTCGCGCTCGCGAGCATGCGCGATGCGCTGGTCCGCCGGCTCGACGGTGTCGACACCGTTGTCTACGACACCCACTTCATGCCCGAGGAGTACGCGAAGTTTCCGCACTACGGACACTCGACCCCCGATCAGGCGCTGGAGATCTGTCAGGCCGCGAAGGTTCGTCGGCTCGTGCTCTATCACCACGCGCCGTCGCACACCGACGATCAGATGGACAAGATCGCCGCCGAGTATCTGGCGAAGGGCGCGAACGTGAACGTCGAGGTGCTGACCTCGTTCGAGGGAATGACGCTCCCGATCGGGGCAGAGCCGACGTGAAGATCCGGTTCTGGGGCGTGCGCGGCTCGTTCGCGATGTCGGGTCGCGACTTCCTGCGCTACGGCGGGAACACCACGTCGGTCGAGCTGGTCAGCGCGGCCGGTGATCGCTTGTTGATCGATCTCGGCACCGGCGCGACCGAGTACGCGAAGACGTTGATGGCCGCCGAGTTCGGGAAGGGCCAGGGCTCGCTGCCGATCCTGCTCAGTCACACGCACCTCGATCACATCCAGGGGCTGCCGTTCTTCACGCCGTTCTTCATCAAGGGAAACAAGATCCGGATCCTGGGTGCAACACCCACCTCGGGGCTGTCGCTCGAGGCCACGCTGCAGAACCAGCTCGCGCCGCACTACTCGCCACTCAACAGCCTCGGCAACCTCGCCGCCGACGTCTCGATCGAGCCGATCACACGGGGCGACACGCTCCAGCTCCCCGGCTTCGAGGTGATCACGGCCGCGGTGCCGCACGGCTCGATGTACACGACGGCGTATCGGATCACCGCGGACGGGAAGTCGGTCGCGTACCTTTCCGATGTCGAATATCCATCTCCGGACGAACCGATCGACATCGCTCGTGCACTCGCGCAAGATGCAGATCTCTTGATCCACGATGCGATGCACGCCGATCATGACTACGACCTGCGCAGGGGCTGGGGTCACTCTCCGACCCGCGCGGGTGTCGTGCTCGCCGAGCGCGCAGGATCCAAGAAGCTCGCGCTGTTTCACCACAACCCAGATGCGACCGACGACATGATCGACGAGGTCGTCGCTCGAACGTCTGCATCGACTGCCGTGCCGGTGTTCGCCGCCGCTGAGGGGGAGTACCTGGAGCTATGACGAGCCTGGACTTGAGACGATGAAGCCGGATCCCGAGGACCTCCGAGAGCTCGGAGAGAACGTCACCAACGTGTCGGCCGCCTGGGCAGGCGCGCCGGACTATCTATCGCGCGGGCTCAACGCATGGAGCCGAGGTCAGGTGGGTAGCGATCGCCAGGTCGCCGTCGGTGCCGCGCTCGGGGCCTGTGACCTGATCGTCGCGAGCTACGTCGCCGATCAACAGGGGCTGCCGCCCAAGAGCTACATCGAGCACATGCTCGCGTCGATCCGTCGCTGGCTCGACGACCCATCGCGCGAGAACACCGAGCGCGTGCGGAGCTCGCTCGATGTCACCCGCAGCGCACATGCATGGCAGCGCGATCAGGACGTCACCGCGTTCTGGATCCTCGACGCCGTCGACCACGCCTCGCTTGCCGTGTGGTCGGGCGAGCGAGCCTCGTACATCGTGCCGATGGATTTCGGCACCTGCGCCGCGCGCGCGATCACCTGTGCGCTGCACGCGCTACTCGATACCGGGATGGACGAGACGCAGGCCGTGGCCGCGCTCGTCGGCGCCGTGCGCGGCGTCTCTCCGACCTGAGGATCGGCTGCCCCAAAAGCCCTGGAATCCAACAGGCGCACCTGTGCGTTCATGGCAGGATGGCCGTCGTGCGTGTCGTGATGCTGCTGCTCCTCGCGCTCGCCGCATGCGGTGATTCGCGCGCGAGCAGTGGGCCGCCGGTCGGGCGCTCGTTCTACTACTGGCGCACCACGTTCACGCTCTCGCCGGCCGAGCGCGCGGCCCTCGCCGAGGTCGGCGTCACGCGGCTGTACGTGCGGATGTTCGACATCGAGTGGAACACCGCGGATCGCGCGCCGCGCATGGTCGGCAAGATCAACGTCCCGGATCTAGCCGGCGCTGGAGCGCCAGATCAAAAGGTGCCGCCGGGCATCGAGGTCGTGCCGGTGGTGTTCATCCGCCAAGAGGTCTTCAAGCACATGGATGCGGCGACTGGCGCACAGCTCGCGCGCGAGACGTGGTCGGAAGTCAAGCGTCGCAGCGAGTTGCTCGGTGCGACGCCGCGCGAGTTTCAGCTCGACTGCGACTGGACGGAGTCGTCGCGCGATCGCTTCTTCGGCTTCACGCGCGATGTCGAGCGCGTCTCGGGCGTGGCGCTGAGCGCGACGATCCGGCTGCACCAGATCAAGTATCGCGAGAAGACGGGCGTGCCGCCGGTCAGCCGCGGGATGCTGATGTTCTACAACATGGGAAAGTTCAGCGCGGAGGTGGGTGACCGCGCGATCTTCGACGCGACGACCGCGGAGAAGTATCTGTCGCGGGTCGACGACTACCCCTTACCGCTCGATGTTGCCTTGCCGATCTGGTCGTGGACTGTTCATCTACGTGATGACCGCGTCGTCGATCTTCTGCAGAGCACCGATCCCGACGAGCTGCCGCAGCTCGACTTCGTCGTCCCGGGCGGACTCGATCGCTTCGTGGTGACACGCAACGCGTTCCTTCACGGTGCGCTGCTCCGGCAGGGCGACGTGCTCAAGGTCGAGCGCATGGCACCTCGCGATACCCAGGCCGCGGCGGATCTGCTGCGCCCTCATCTGGCTCCGGCAACCCGCAACGTCGCGCTCTTCGATCTCTCTGAAAGGAACCTCCAGCGCCATGCCAAGGACACGCTCTCCGTCCTCTTCGATTCGCTTCGGTAAGCTCGCTGCGATCACGACGGCGGGGGTGCTCGCCGTTGTCGGACTCCGCGGCGAGCGCGCAGACGCGTGCGGCGGTGGGATGGAGCTCGGGATCGAGGACGTGACCACGTTCGATCCGAGCATCGTCGGCGACTGGGATGGTCTCGCCTACAACCCGTACGAGTCGGGGTTCGGGGGCGCGTGCGACGACTGCCTCGCGAAGGCGATGCTCGCTGACTGGACAGGCTACCTCCAGGGCGTCACCGCCGACGACTGGAAGAAGGTCTTGCTGACCGCGACCGAAGCGGACCTCGTGAGCCTGCGGGCGCGTGCATCGGGCAAATCGACGAAGGCACCGAAGGGCTACGAGACCAGCTCGCTGTGGAAGGTCCCCAAGGAGCGGGCGATCGGAGCGCTCGATCTGGTCAAGCTCGCGCGGCAGGTCGAGCCATTCGCGTCGTTCGAGATGTTCGATCCCGACGGCAACTCGAAGACCGTGCAAGCGCCACCCGCCGCCCTCGGCAGCGCCGCGCGCGACGGGATGAAGACCAAGGATCCATTCCTCGCGCAGCGCTTCGGCTTTCAAGCGCTTCGCATCGCGTTCTATCAGCGCGAGTGGAGTGCCGTGGTGGCGTTCTACGATCGCAACACCGCCGCGCTCTCCGGTCCATCACAGGACCTGGCGTGGCGAGCACGGCACTACCTCGCCGGTGCGCTGTCGCGGCGCGGGACCAAGGGGCGCGCGAACCTCGAGCTCGCGCGGATCGGCGCGAACTACAGGCCGCTCTCCGGTCTCGCCGTGCTCGAGTTCAAGCCGTCGGAGGACGCCGACTTCAAGGAGTCGCTGAAGCTGGCGAGGACGATCCGCGAGAAGACCGAGCTGTGGCAGATGGTCGGCATCACGAAGGACGGCATCGTCGCGAGCGAGGAGATCCTCCGGATCGATCCGAAGTCCAACCTCGTCGGGTTGCTGCTCGTGCGCGAGCTCGAGAAGGCCGAGAGCCGGGGCGCGGAGCTCTGGAGCACCAAGCCGGAACCGAAGGAGATCGCGGCGCAGAAGAAGCAGTACGCGCAGATCGAGAAGCTCGCTCAGAGCCTGATCGCGCGCGGCGGTGATCGCCCGTGGTTGATGGAGCTGATCTCCGGCCACCTCGCCGCGAAGCGCGGTGAGCTGACGACAGCGCGGACGCGGATCAACCGCGCGATCGCAGCCCGGCCGGGCGATGCGAAGGTCGCGAGCCAGGCGCGGGCGAGCTTGGCGGTCGCGCTCGCCGCGAGCTGGCGACTCGGCGACGGTGCGGCGGAGAACGAGCTCGCCGCCGCGATGGCGGGCATCGATCCGAAGTTCGCGCGCATCCCTTCACTCCGTACGGAGGTCCGCGGCAAGCTCGCGAAGGCGTACGTCAGCGCGGGCAAGCTGGTCGACGCCGAGTTCCTGACGCCGGGGAGCGCCGATGCCACCGACGTGAACGGCGTCCGGATCGGGAAGGGCAAGCCGAACTGGCAGCAGCGTCCGTTCCTCGACGCGATGATCGCGCGCGCCGCGAAGAAGACGACGCCGTTCGAGAAGTTCGTCGTCGAGGGCTCGTTCAAACCCGAAGATCTGCAGTTCGAGCTCGGGCTGCGTTACCTGCTCGACGGTGACTTCGCCTCTGCTGCGAAGCTGCTCAAGCCCACCGCGAAGAAGTGGGGCACCGATCCGTTCGTGATCCACATCCGCGATTGCCACGATTGCGATCACGAGAAGTACGGGAAGGCGAAGTGGGATCACGCGAATGTCGTCGATCGCTTGATCGAGCTCGAGGCCAAGGTGAAGACGGGTGGTGAGCCCGGTGCCGAGGCCGCGCTGCAGATCGGCAACGTGCTCTACAACCTGACGTACTGGGGCAACGCGCGGCAGGCGACCGCCGAGACGCACCAGAGCACCGAGGATGCGAGCCTCGCGATGAAGTACTACAAGAAGGCGCACGACCTCTCGAAGAACCGCGAGCTCAAGGTCAAGGCGGCGTTCCTCGCGGCCAAGGCCGAGCTCGGGACGATGCTGGACGCCGACAGTACGGGCAACGGATTGCCGGTGCCGAGGATCTGGTTCCCGGTGGTCAAGCAGTACGCGAACACCCGGTACTACAAGGAAGTGCTCAAGGAGTGCGAGCACTTCGCGAGCTGGGCCAGAAAGTGAAGCTCGTCACCACCAGCGCCTGTCTCGCCCTCGCGCTATTCGCCCGTGGGGAGCGCGTGCGCGCGTGCTCCGGCATGGGTGAAGCGTGGGGCATCATGTTCGACACCACGTTCGATCCCGGCGTCGTCGGCGAGTGGGCCGGCCTCGGCTGGGATCCGTGGGTGCCGACGTTCGGTGGAGCGTGCGGCGACTGTATCGACAAGGCACGCAGCGCCGATTGGACGGGCTACCTGCCGGGCGTGACCGCGGCGGACTGGAAGAAGATCCTCGACGGTGCGACCGACTCCGAGCTGCTCGCGATGAAGCGGGGCAGCACATCGTCGCCGAAGAAGTTCGCCGCGTCATCGGTGTGGAAGGTCGCCGACAAGGCGCGGCTGGCCGCGGCGTTCGAGTACGTGCGCCTCGCGCGCAAGCTCGAGCCGCACCTCACGCTCGAGACCAACTATCAGGGCGCGCCCACACCACCACCGCCGGAGCTGCTCACGCTGGCGCGCGACGGGATCTCGAATCGTGACCCGTTCCTCGCGCAGCGCTACGCGTACCAGGCGATGCGGGCGGCGTTCTATCGCACCGAGTGGCCGGTCGTGATCAAGCTGCACGACGATCACGCCGCGGTGCTTGCGGGGCCATCGACAGATCTCAAGTGGGACGCGGAGCACTACCTCGCGGGTGCGTTGATCCGCAGCGGCAAGCGCGGTCGCGCGAACCTCGAGCTCGCGCGGATCGCGATGGCCTACGAGCCCCTCGCCGGGCAAGCGGTGTTCGAGTTCTCGCCGAAGGACGAGGCCGACTGGAGAGAGGCGCTGCGGCTCGCGAAGACCACTGCCGACAAGGTCGCGCTGTGGCGCGTGGTCGGGATCCGCAAGGACGGCCTCGTCGGTGCGCGCGAGGTGCTGGCGCTCGATCCGAAGTCGCCGTTTGCCGCGCTGCTGATCGTGCGCGAGCTGACGAAGATCGAGGGTCGCGCGATGGATCGGTGGTCGAGCGATCCGCCGGACCCGGTCGCGGTCGCGGCACAACAGAAGGAGTACGGCGCGCTCGAGAAGTTCGCGCTCGACCAGCTCGCGAAGCGCGGCGACCGCCCGTACCTGTGGGAGCTGATCAGCGGCCACATCGCGGCGCTCCGCGGCGATCTGTCGGTCGCGCGTGCACGCATGGGACGAGCCGTCGCAGCGCAGCCGACCAATGCGCGCGTGGTCAGCCAGGCCAACGCGAGCCTCGCGCTGGCGGTCAGCCGCACCTACAAGGTCGATGCGAGCCTAGAGGCAGAGCTGGCGACGCTGTGGGGGAAGATCGGCTACGTGTTCAACCGCGGCCACGCCGTCGACGAGATCGTGCGCAGGAGACTCGCGCCGCTCTATCTCAAGGCCGGCCAGCCCGCGGTCGCGGAGCTGCTGCGCAAGGGTACGGTCGACCCGGACGGCACCCCACCAACCAAGCTGAAGTGGCGCGACCTGGCGTTCATCCGCGAGCTGATGAGGCGGGAGACGACGCCGAAGACCCCGTTCGAGAAGCTCGTCGCCTCCGGCACCTACACCAAGGACGAGCTGCAGTTCGAGATCGCGATGCGGCTGCTGTTCGACGGCGACTTCGCGGGTGCGCAGGCTGCGTACGACAACAAGCGCTCGCAGAAGCTGTCGCAGGATCCGTTCGTCCTCAAGATCCGCGACACCTACGACGCCGATCGCGCGAAGTATCGAGGCACCGCGACGTACGCGAGCCTGATCGCCCGGCTGGTCGAGCTCGATGTGAAGGTCAAGGCCGGCGGCGAGGCGGGTGCCGAGGCCGCGATGCTGATCGGCAACGCGATCTACAACTCGACGTATACCGGCGTCTCGAAGTGGATGATCGAGGGCAGCCATGCGGGTGGCGCGGCGGATGCCGAGCTCGCGATGCGCTACTTCAAGAAGGCGCACGACCTGTCGAACAATCGCGAGACCAAGACCCGTGCGGCGGTGTTCGCGGCCAAGGCCGAGATGATCATGCGGATCGCCGAGCCTGCAGCAGCTTCCGCCACGCCGGATCCCGACGAGGCCTCGCCGCCGATGCCGAAGACCTGGTACCCGATCCTCAAGACCTACAAGGGCACGCGCTACTACAACGAGGTGATCAAGGAGTGCGGTCGGTTCGCGAGCTGGGCGAAGTAGCTTACTTCGGGAACAGCGTGCGCTCGATGAAGTCGGCGAGGGCGGTCTTCGCACGCTCGGCATCGATCGGCGGTGCTCCGACGTGGCCGGCGAGCCCGTACGCGCACTGCATCGCGCTGCCATAGATCACGTACGCCGTGGCCTCGGGGTCGGCCACAACCTCGCGCGGCACGATCGCGGTGATCAGCATCGTCAACCGCTGCGTCGACACCATCTCGAAGGCACGGCGGAGCTCGGCGACCTGCGGATCACGGAGCGACATCTCGGTGAAGCTGCGCGACAGCTGCGGATTCTCGAGTACGTGCTCGAACAGCACCGCGATCGTCTCGCGGATCGTCTCGTGGCGGGCGCGCCCGGCGAACCGCTCGGGGCCGAGCCCTTCGATCGTCTCGCGATACGCGGCGATCATGTTGCGGCGGCAGATCTCGAGATAGACCTCGTGCTTGTCGTCGAAGTAGCGATAGAAGGTGCCGACCGAGACGCCCGCGCGCTGCGCGATCTCCGGCGTGCCCACGACGTCGTACCCGTGGTTGGAGAACAGCTCGGTCGCGGCTTCGATCAGCGCGAGGTAGCTGCGCCGGGACCGTTCCTGGCGGAAATCCGGCTCCTTGGTCGCACGGAGCAACGACTCCGGGTCGACGGGAGGGGACTTGGGTTTGGCGCGAGAGGCCACGACTCGACAATGCCCTTGACCAGGCACCCGGTGCTAGTACAAAATGAAATCGATTTCAGTTTTGGTCAACCCGAGGAGCCCGACGATGGAAATCTCCGCCGCTGCTGCACCGCTCGCTGGTCCTTCGATCGAGACGCTCGAGACGATCCTCGACGTCACGTACACCTGGGGCTATCAGGAGACGCGCGAGAAGCTGCGCGACCTCTACGACAAGGCCGTCCGCGGCCAGTGGATCTCCGACGAGGTCCTGCCGTGGGAGACCAACGTCGATCTCGAGAAGCCGCTGGCGCAGCAAGAGATGATGCCGCTGTTCGGCTCGGACATCTGGAACAAGATGACCGAGAAGGAGCGTACGAAGCTCAACATCGAGGTGTTCTCGTGGACGATCTCGCAGTCCCTCCACGGCGAGCAGGGTGCTCTCCTGGCGACGGCGCAGCTGGTGCCGAGCGTCAAGGATCTCGATAGCAAGCTGTACGCGGCGTCGCAGGTCGTCGACGAGGCGCGCCACGTCGACGTCTACAACCGTTACGTGCACACGAAGATCGGGTTCTCGTATCCGGTCAACCCGCACCTCAAGACGTTGCTCGACATGATCCTCAAGGACAGCCGCTGGGACATGAAGTTCCTCGGCATGCAGATCATGGTCGAGGGGCTCGCGCTCGCGGCGTTCGGCATGATCCGCAACAACACGCAGGAGCCGCTCCTCAAGGAGCTCACCACCTACGTGATCGGCGATGAAGCGCGCCACGTCGCGTTCGGCATCCTGTCGCTGCGCGACTACTACCGCGAACAGCCGGAGAGCGTGAAGCGCGAGCGCGAGGACTTCGTCTACGAGGCCGCTCGGCTGATGCGCGATCGCTTCCTGTTCCAGGAGGTCTGGGAGAAGTCCGGATTGCCGGCGAAGAAGTGCATGGAGATCGCGCTCAACAACACCGCGCAGGTGATGTTCCGGCAGATGCTGTTCGCGAAGATCGTTCCCGCGATCAAGAAGATGGATCTGCTCAGCGATCGCCAACGCACCCGGTTCGCCGAGCTCGGCATCCTGCAGTTCGAGAACTGGGCCGACCCGTTCGCAGACCACGAGAACGCGAGCCCGCGCGGTGCGGTGTCCGCGCGCATGGCGACCTGAGTCGCGCTGCGCTAGGGTCAGCGTCATGCGCCTCTCGCTGATCCTCGCCCTGGCTCTGTTCGCGTGTAAGCAAGACGAGCCCGCGAAGACTCCCGCCCCGCCAGCCGCGACGGTCGACACCGGAACGAAGGCTGCCGATGGTGTGCGCACGATCCAGGTCGAGGCGACCAAGGATGGCTACGCGCCCGACAAGATTCCCGGCAAGCCCGGCGAGAGCCTCAAGCTGGTGTTCACGCGCCGCGAGTCCGGCGGCGAGTGCATGGCCGAGCTCAAGTCGCCCGATGGCAAGCTGCACCACCTACCGATCGACAAGCCCTACGAGATCACGGTGACGGTACCGAAGGACGGTGAGGTCCGGTTCGCGTGCGGGATGGACATGTTCCAGGGCTCGATCGTCGCCCAGAAGAGCTGACCGCAGACGCGGCCATCACTTGACGCGGAAGTTGACCGAGAAGCAGGCGGCCACAGCGGTGCCGTCGGCCTGCTTGTACGGCGCGTAGCGCCAGGACTTCATCACGGCCGACAGGTCCGACGTGGTGTGGCGCTCGAGCTTGGTCAGGATCTCGACGCTGGTGACCGTCCCCGAGGTGTCGATGCAGACCTTCGACGAGACCACCGCCGGCATGTTCTGCGGCTTCGAGGCACCGAGTGTTGGCGTCTCGCCGGTGATCCGCTTGACGGCGTTGGGCGTGACGAACAGCGGGCCGGTCTGAGGCACCACGGTCGGCTTGGTCACCGGACCGACGACACGCGGGAGCGTCACGGGCGGCGTCACCACGGGCGGCGGGGCAGGTGGCAGGTCGGGTGGCTGATCTGGCGTGGAGACAGTCGCGATCGGCGCCGAGGCGGCATCGGCGGTGCTCTCCGGCATCGGCTCGACGACGACGGGCTTGCTGGCGGGGAGGGCTTCGACGCTCGGTGCGGCGATCACGCGCTGTTGGCGCTCGCGCTTCTTCTGCTCGGAGAACACCGGGCGAAACTCGTACTCACCGTCGAGCTCCGCGAGCAGGTGATGGCGCCACACCACCACCCCGTTCTGCCGGATGCCGATGTCGTGCTTGCCGACGGTGATCGCCCGACTGACCGGCGTCCGAACGGAGATCACCCGGCCGTCGAGCATCACCTCGAGCCCCTGTGGCTCGGAGTCGAGGAGCAGCATCGCTTGCTCTCCCACGCCGGCGCCGACCCGGCGCGGAGCGCGCACCAGGTTGACGAGCAGCGTCTGGGTCTCGTTTGGCGATAGCTCGATCGTGGTGACGCGTGGCTTGAAGCCCGGGCGACGCAGCTCGATGGCGTGCTGGCCGGGCGCGACCTCGAGCGACCACGGCGAGCCCTGGTGCTGCGCGACGCCGACGACGGAGATCGAGACATCCGCCGGCTCGACAACGAAGCGCAGCGTGCCGCGTGGCGGCGGTGCCTCGAGCTTGGGCGCGACCGTGTCATCGGAGAGCCGGGCGACCGACGACGACGATTCCGTTGGCTCGTCCTCGCCGGTGCCGAACACCGCGAACACGACGCCGCCAGCGCCGAGCACGACGAGGGCGAGGATCCAGATCCACGCGCGGCTACGGACCGACTGGCGAGCGACGATCGCGTCCCCGATCGTGATCTGTGACGCTGACGAGCGAGACGCCGGCCGAACCTTGCGGGGCTGTGTCGCGGTCAGCCCATCCTCTTCGACCATGTCCGCGAGGCTCTTGCGTTCGGGGACCTCGAGCGCGGGGGCGTCGGTCGGAGGCGGCTGTGACGGCAACGCCGGCAGGGTGTCGCGAACCTCGACCGCCATCTCCGACAGCGCACGTGCCGTCGATGCGACGTGCTCGTCGCTGCTCGGGATGTCGAGCGTGTCGGCGCGTGCACTGACGCCTTTCGAGGTCGCGCGGCGCTCGCGCGGCTCGACGTCGGGCGGCGGTAGCGTCTTGATGTACGGTGACTTGATGATCGGGATCGCGGCGACGCTGCGATCGGTGTCGCGCTTCGGACGGATCACGCCGTGGGTGGGCTCGGGGGCCGGGATGTCGTCGTGCTCGTCGCCGAGCGGTGGCTTGATCGCGAGGTGCTTGCCGGAGACATCGGGGACGTCGTCGAGCTCGATCGGCTTGCCGGCACCGACATCGTCGCCGTCGCCGCCCCCCCACGCGATCTCGACGGCCTCGTCTTCATCGGTGGCTTTGCGATAGCTCGGGGCCGGAGTCGTGTGCGCGCCGGCGAGCGAGGCCGCGGCACGCGACGGCTCGAACGCCCCACTGATCGTGCCGCCACCGCTGCGATCCGCGGTGTTGTGCGCGAAGCCGCCGGGGGTGTCGAGCGCGAACGCCCACGTCAGCCAGGTCGCGACATCGCGCGTTCCGGTGGCGAGCTTGAGCGTGCCGCGAACATCGAGCAGCGCTTCGCGCAGCGAGGCCGCGTCGAGGAAGCGCGCATCGGGATCGCGGGCGAGCAGCTTCATCACCAGCGCGTCGATCTCCGCCGGGCAGCCCTCGTTGAACTGCGATGGCGGGGGGATGTCACCGCGCTGCACCTTGAGCAGCGTCTCGTACTCGTTCTTGCGCGCGAACAACGGCCGCGCGGTGAGCAGCTCGTGCGCGATCACGCCGACTGCCCACAGATCGCTGCGCGCATCGAGGTCCTTGGCGCTGCTGATCGCCTCCGGCGCGAGGTACGCCATCTTGCCCTTCACTCGCCCGGTCTGCGTGCGCAGCTGCGCCGACTGCGCGCGTGCGATACCGAAGTCGATCACCTTGAGGTGACCCGCCGGGTTGACGATCAGGTTCGACGGCGAGATGTCGCGATGGACGAGGCCCAGCGGCCGGCCTTCTTCGTCGGACTTGGTATGCGCGTAGTCGAGCGCTTCGGCGAGCTGGAGCAGAATGCCGACGGTGACGTGCGTCGGCGGCGGGCCAGAGACCTTGCGCGCGTGACGGAGGATGCGACGGATATCGCGCCCGTCGATGTACTCCATCGAGATGAAATACTCGGTGCCGACGCGGCCGAGCTCGTAGATCTGGACGATGTTGTGGTGGTTGAGCAGCGAAGCGAGCTTCGCTTCGCGGACGAACGACTTGATGAAGCTCGCGTCCTCCGCGAGGTGCGGTAGCAGGCGCTTGAGCGCGACGATCCGCTCGAAGCCTTCGATGCCGCGCTCGAGTGCGCGATGCACCGTGGCCATGCCGCCAACGCCCAGCCGCTCGTACACGAGGTACGGGCCGAACTGCTCCTCAGCGGCGACGTCCGCACCCATCAGCAGGGGCTAACGATCACACGGAAATCCCGACGGTGCATCACCATTTGCCCGCTTCGAGATGCGCATGCGCTCAAGCCAGTTCGGCGGGCGTCTTGACGTCAAGCGTCAAGGCGTGGATCGGCCCCTTCATCTCCTCGGCGAGCGCGGCCATCACCATCCGGTGACGCTGGATCAGTGACTTGCCCTCGAAGGCCGTCGAGATCACGCGGGCTTCCCAGTGATCCTCGGTACCGGTCAGATCCTTGAGCTCGACCTGGGCGTCGGGAAGGGACTCCCGGATCTTGGCCGTGATCGCGTCGGGCTTCACTTGGTGACACCCAGCTCACGGGCGACCGCCGTGAAGGCGGTGATCGCGCGATCGACATCCTCGGGCGAGTGCGCCGCCGACAGCTGGACCCGGATCCGCGCCTGACCCTTGGGGACCACCGGGAACGAGAACCCGACGACGTAGATCCCGTGGCCGAGCAGGCGCTGCGCCATCTCGCCCGCGAGCTTCGCGTCACCGAGCATCACGGGGACGATCGGGTGCGTGCCGGGGCGGATCGAGATCCCGGCCTCCGTCATGCCCGTGCGGAACCGCAGCGTGTTCGCTTCGAGCGTGTCGCGCAGCGCGGTGGACTCGCTGATCAAGCGGATCGCTTCGATCGAGCCCGCGACGATCGGCGGCGCGAGCGTGTTCGAGAACAGATACGGCCGCGAGCGGTTGCGCAGCAGCTCGACGATCTCGGCCTTGCCCGACGTGAACCCGCCGCTCGCTCCGCCGAGCGCCTTGCCAAGGGTCGAGGTGAAGACATCGACGCGATCCAGGCACCCGCGGATCTCCGCCGAGCCGCGGCCGGTCTTGCCGACGAAGCCGGTCGCGTGGCTGTCGTCGACCATCACCATGGCGCCGTACTTCTCGGCGAGGTCGCAGATCAGATCGATCCGACCGATGTCGCCGTCCATCGAGAACACGCCGTCGGTGGCGATCATGCGCAGCCGCTTGCCCTGGGTCGCCTTGAGCTTGGCTTCGAGATCGTCGAGATCGTCGTGTTCGTAGCGATGGCGCTCGGCCTTGCACAGCCGGATGCCGTCGATGATCGAGGCGTGGTTGAGCGCATCCGAGATGATCGCGTCCTCGTCGCCGAGCAGCGTCTCGAACAAGCCGCCGTTCGCGTCGAAGCACGACCCGTAGAGGATGGTGTCCTCGGTGCCGAGGAACGCGCTGACCGCGGCCTCGAGCTCCTTGTGGCGATCCTGCGTGCCGCAGATGAAGCGGACGCTCGACAGACCGTAGCCGCGCTCGTCGAGCGCAGCCTTCGCTGCGGCCATCACGCGCGGGTGGCTCGACAGCCCGAGGTAGTTGTTCGCGCAGAAGTTGAGGACGTCCTTACCGGCCGTCGAGATATGCGCCGACTGCGGCGAGGTGATGATCCGTTCACGCTTGGTCAGACCTGCGGCTTCGATCTCGGCGAGCTGCCCGGCGTAGACGGCCTTCGCGTTCGTGTACATGCGGCTCGTGTATCACACCGCCTCGCAGTCGTCGCGGCGCACCCAGCGGCAGGAGACGTTGATGATCACACCGTCGGGATGCACGGTGGCGAAGCCCAGCGCCTTACCGGAAGGCCGGATGTGCGATCAGCAAGATGTGACTGCCGTCATCGCGGATCGCGCGCGATCGGTCTTGAGCACGGTCTGCACGTAGACGTGCACCCCGCGCTGAGCGAACCCAGCGGACATGGGAGTCGCGGATCGCTTGTCGATGCGCAACCCGTCGAAGTTCTCGAGCACGACGACATCTCGGGTCTCCTCCTCGACGCAATACAGCCCGTAGCCGCTAGCTCGATCTGGAGCGAGGTCTCCAGAATCCCGCTGATATCGCCGTCGGGTTGAAACATCGCGTCATGCAACCGACAGCGTCGCGGCGAGGCCGAAGTGGTCCGACGGAAACGTCCCGTCGATATCGATCGGCTCGGTGCCGACCAGCTCGATGCTCGTGGCCTTCCAGCGCGACGAACGCACGAACACGCGATCGATCCGCTTGCGCGACAGCGTGGGCTTGAGCTCGAACCGCATCTTATTGATCTGCGAGTCGGCGGTGTAGCCCGGGTCCGCTGGACGAAGCGCCGGCCAGACATCGACGAACGCGGGATCGAGCGCGGCGTTCTCGATCGCATCGTCGGGCTGAAAGTTCATGTCACCGCACAGCACGGCATCGCCCAGCGCGGCGAGCGCGGGCTGGATCGCGCGGAGCTGCGCGGCGCGCGGATGACTCGACTGCTTCATGCTCTCGAGGTGCACGGTGCCGATCGACAACCCGCACGCGAGCTCGGCGACCAGCAGCCGGCGACCCATCTGCGTCAGTAGCGGCAAGGCCGAGAGCTTCTTGATCGGGAGGCGAGACAAGATCGCGACGTCGTAGGTCTGGAACAACTCGACGTCGGAGACCGTGTACCCGTGCGTGATCCACGGCGCATCGATCAGCACGTCGAGCAATTCCTTCGTCACTTCCTGCAGACAGATCACGTCGGGCTTGCGGCGCTCGAGCTCGGCGAGCAGCGCTGCACGTCGCTCCTCGAACATGTGCGCGCCGAACCAGACGTTGTAGGTCAGCAGCCGGACGTCGACGGGCGCGCTGGCCGGCACCTTCGGTGCGGTCTTCCACTCACCTCCGACGTACGCGAAAGCTTCGAGCGGCTCGAGCATCTAGTGGCTCGACAGGATCGCGCCGAGCTCGAGCATGCGGCGCACACGCGGCACCAGATCATCGGTCATCCCGTCGAGGTCGAACCTCGGCTTCCAGCCCCAGTCCTTCCGCGCGGCCGAGTCGTCGAGTGCCTTCGGCCACGAATCGAGGATGCCCTGGCGCTTCTGATCCGGCGAGTAGGTGAACGAAGCGGAGGGGATCGCGCGCTGCACGCTCCTCGCGATCTCGTCGGCGCGGGGTGAGAACGCCGCGATGTTGTAGATCGACCGCGACAACCGCTCGCGATCCGCCATCGCGATCTCGATGAGTGCACGCACGCCGTCGGGCATGTACATCAGCGGGATCCGCGTATCGGCGCGCGCGAACGCGTCGTAGCCACCCTTGCGCACGGCATCTACGTACATGAACAGCGCGTAGTCCGACGAGCCACCGCCCGGCATCGCCGCGCTGATCAGGCCGGGGAATCGAACGCCGCGACAATCCACGCCATGCTTCTTGGTGTAGTAAGCGCAGAGCAGCTCGCCGGCGACCTTGGTGACGCCGTACATCGTGGTCGGGTGCAGCGCGACATCGTCGGGCGTGGGATCCGGAAGCGGTCCCGACGGTGGCGGACCGAACACCGCGATCGACGACGTGAAGATCAGCCGCTGCACCTTGGTGAGCCGGCAGGCCTCGAGGACGTTCCACGTGCCGGTCTGGTTGACGTCGTAGGCGAGTTTCGGATCCTTCTCGCCGCGCGCGCTGAGGATCGCCGCGAGGTGGAACACCATGTCGGGCTTGATCTCGGTGAACATCGCGATCGTGGCCTCGGCGTCGGTGACGTCGAGCCGCTTCCACTTCGAGCCACTCGCGTGCGCGTGCGAGGGCGGGCGAGGTGCGAGATCGGTGGAGACGACGTCGTGACCAGACGCGGACAGCGTGCCGATCAGATCGTGACCGATCTGACCGCCTGCACCGGTGAGGAGGATCTTCATAGCCGCGGCATCATCCGAGAGATCGCGCGGACGAACAAGCCGCCCGCGCTATACGTTCCTCTGAGATGCTCCTGGCGGCGGACGTCAGCCGGATCGAACCTCCAGAAAGATCGGTAGTTACTGCTCGAGCTCCTCGAGTTGACCGCGTTGCTTGCCGGTCCTTCGACCCTGGCCGCCCATCATCGGCGACAGCTTGTCGAACACCTTCTCGAGCTGCGCGTTGCTCACCTTGAGCGAGAACCGCACGCGGTCGCCATCGCGCTTCACTTCGAGCGCGTCGATCACCTTCTTGATCTCCGAGCCGAGCATGCCGCCGGCGTCGCGCGCTTGCTCGACCGAATCCATCACCTTCTTGGTGACCGACCCGCTCGCCATCTCGACGGTCGCGTCGATCTCGAGGCCGCCGTCGAGATCCATCGTGCCGAACATCTCGTGGACCTGATCGCCGATCAGCGTGCCTTCGGCGCTGCCCGCGAACCACACGCCCTTCTGGCGGTCCGCCTTTTCCATCGTGGCGATCAGCGTCTCGTTCTTGGTCGCGTTGTCGGACTTCGCGTCGGCGATGTCGGTCTCCATCACCGCGCGCGACGGCTCCTCGAACGTCGGCGCGAGCATCGAGCCAAAGCCGAGCTTGAAGCGACCGTAGATCGTGTCGTCGTCGGTGACGAGGTACGGCATCTTGGTGACACCGGCTTCGGTCCCGATCTCGAGCGTGATGAACTTGCGGTCGCTGTCGACCTTGTGCGGCAGCTTCGCCTGCTTGGCGCAGCCCTCGAGGTCGTTCATGTCGAGGCCTGTCATCACCATCCGCAGCTCGAATCCGCTGCGAACGTCGACGACGCCGAGCATGCCCTTGAACTGCTTCTCACCGAGGCAGTCCTGCCACGCGTTCCCGCCTTCGAAGCTCTCGGTCGCGCGCGCGAACTTCATCAACGGCGACTTCGCGAGGTGGCCTTGCAGCCGCGGCAAGTTGCCGCCGAAGGCGAGCCCGAACTTGTTCGGCAGCTTCGCCATCAGTGTCAGCTCGTCCTCGGATAGCTTGCCCGACGCCTTCGGACCCGCCTTTTCACATCCGGCGAAGAGCGTCGCCGCGACCACCAACGAAACACCGAAGCGCATGGAGGAGTCTGTCACGCCTACAAGGACGAGGGCGACTCGTCTAGGTCGCGCTGGTGAGCGTGATTCCGCGGGCTTCGAAGCGCGGGCGGTAGTCGCGCTCGATCGTTCGCGCCAGGATGTCCGCGTAATCGCGGGGCGGCGCGAGCCCCCAGGCGCGATCTTCGTCGGTCATCACCCCGTCGTCCTCGGCCACCACGGTGTTGCCGATCCCGTAGCTCTTCACCAGCTCACCGAGCATGGCGGGCAGGGCGGCGGTGACGCGCTCCGCGACCGAGTCGTCGATCGCCAGCATGAAGTCGAGCAGGTCCCAGCCGAAGTCGCGGTGGCGAACCTCGTCGCGCAGGATGCGATCGAGCGCCGCGCGTGCCTCGGTATGCGTGCACTTCTCGCGGAGGTGTTTGAATAGCGGCACCGCCACGGTCTCGCCGAGACAGAACACGCGTACGGCGGTATCGAGGATGTCGTGCTCGAGCGGCTGCGTGGTGCGCTGCAACCCGAGGCGATCGCGATCGAGCGCCGGTGGATCGCTGCCACCTGCGGCCGTGTAGACCTCGTGGCTCATTCGCGAGTGGGTGAGCTCGTCGGTGACGATCGCGAGGCCTTGCTCGATCAGGTCCGGCGGTGCGCCGAGCTGGATCAACCACAGCACGAGGTGCTGGGTGACGGCGGCCGACGTGTACTCGGCGGCGATTCGCGCGCGCCACTCGTCGCGGACGCGTGCGCTTACTTCGGACATGCGAGCTTGCCCATGGCGCTAGCCTAGCGCGTCAGCCTCCGGAAAATGTCGGACAGGCAACCTTGCGAGGCGGCGGCGGGTTGCACTTGGCGGTCGGCGGGCACTTCATCGGGCCGTCGTCCACGAAGCAGTCGGTGGCTCCGACGCGCAAGACGATCTTCAGCGTGTCGCCGTCCTTGAAGTTGTCGGGGCACGCGTACTTGATCGGCGGCGGCGGGTTGCACGTCAGGACCGGCTTGCCCTTCTCGGGCTTCGGGCACTGCACGTCGACCATCGCCGAGCAGTCATCCTTGCCCTTGAACTTCATCACCGTCCAGCGCTGCTCGAACTTCGCGGGTTCCTTCACCGCCTGTGGAGCGGTGTCGGCTGGCGGGGCGACCGGCTTGGAGTCGGGCGGCGCCGGCGTCGGTTCCGGATCGGGCTTCGCGAGGTCCGTGCCGGTGGGCTCCGGCGCCGGTGGGTTGGTGTGCGGACCCGGCGGGTTGACGTGGTCATGCTTCGGCAGCGGCTTGGGACCGCAGGCGGGGAGCGACGAACCCGCGAGCGTGAGGATGAACGGCGTGGCGAACACGCGCCGGATCGAACGGACAGCCATGCCGCGAACCTATCACCGGTCGAGCCAGCGACGCATCAGCGTGGCCTCGCTGGTGTAGATCAGGCGCGGTCGATACTGCTCGATCACGCTGAACGTTTCGGACGTCGCGCTGAACATGAACATCGCGAGCTCGGCGCCGAGCGACCGCACGGCTTCGTACTGCGCGTCGAGGATCCACTGATCGTGAAACTCGACATACGACAGCGGGAGGCCCCGGTAGTCGCCGAGCTCCCGCGTCTGATTGTCGAGCGGTGCGGGCACGCCCTGGATCGCCGAGTACTCGACGCGGATGGGGACTGCCTCCGGCGTCGCGTCGATCACCGCGCGCAAGAGATCGGGGTTGAACGCCTCGAAGATCATCACGACGTCGCGATCGTTGGCGACTGCCGCATCCGCGATCGCTTGATAGACCTCCCACGCACAGACGGCGTGAGCCGCGAGCTGCGAGGCGTCGTGGACATCGCCCTGATCGGCGCTGACGTGGCTCTTGAGCTCGACCGCGACGTAGAACGTGTCGCCGTGCGAGATCGGCCCGGGGCGAGCGAAGTACTCCGCCATCACCCGCGTCGGCTCGAGCGCGGGAAGTTGATCGCGATCGAGGTCATGCGCGTACAGACAGCTGCGGTCGGCGGCGCGGAAGAACGTGTCGAGCTCGACCCCGTCGAATATGGGGAGCCCGTCACGCTCGAGCGCCAGCGATTCGCGCAACGCTTCGATCGTGTCGTCGCGCTCGGGATCCGCGGGCTCGGCGCAGTTCGCGTTGTGACAGATCACCAGCGACGGTGGCCGGTCGCACGCGACGAGCGCCAGGAAGAAGACGCTAGTACTTCTCATACTCGAACGTCACGAACATGCCGAAGTTGAGGAGGTCGATGAAGTCGCGGCCGGAGTCGAACGAGATCCACTGCCGCGGCAAGCCACCGCGATGCTTGACCACGAGCGACGCGAGCTCGAACGACCACCTCGCGCGAAGCGGTAACTTGCCGAAGAACGGCAGCGGCGCGCCGAAGCCGAGGAGGAGCTTCTCCTGAAGCTGATGGCCGTCGGCGATCCCGATGGCGGTCGTGCGCCAGCCATAGAGCAAGCTCCAGCCCGCGGTGGACAGCTTGTAGTAGCCGAGTAGATCGATGTCGTGCTGGCCGTCGGTCCAGTACATCGGATCGAGCACGAGCATGAAGTCGTGCTTGCCGAGCTCGACGCCGCCTCCAGCACGGATCGGGTGCGCCCCTTGATCGACACGCAGGTCCAAGCCTGCGTGCCAACTCTCCGCGCGTGCGATCCCGCAAACAGCGAGCAGTACGAACAAGGTCCTGACCTGCATCACTTGTCTGCGTAACAGGTTTTGGCGATACCGTGGTCTCGCGTGCGGTGGTTGCTCGGTTTCCTGGTCATGGCGCTACCAGCGCCGGCTTCGGTCTCAACATCGGTGGGCGACTGATCGTTCGCAAGGCCGGTGAGCTACCGCGCGGCGACATTGGACTTCGATCTCGAGACGCTCCGCGGATCGCTTCCGCCGACACTGGCACCCTGGCGAAGGACGCGCAGGGGGCGGCGCATCATCGGGCTCCGCCGGCGCTAGGCCTGCTTCGTCTCCTCGTCCTGCTTCTTGTCCTTGTCTTGCTTCGCCATCTCCTCGAACTGCTTGCCGGCGTACCGCGCGGCCAGCATCCAGGCGGCGATCAGCACGACGACGAAGATCGAGAGCCAGCGCACGCCCTCGATCCCGACGAAGAGCGCCGAGATCAGCAGGTTCAACCCGACGGCGAGCGCTTTCGCGAAGCGCACCACCGCCATGTCGATGAACGCCTTCGCCTTGTACTTCTCGTCACGCGTGGTCGGCGTCCACAGCGCCTCTCGCGCGCTCTGATTGAGCGAGTAGTTGAGCCCGTTGTCGGTGGTGTTGAGCAGGCTGCCGGTCCACACGATCGGTAGGATCAAGAACCCGACCGAGTTCGTCAGGATCGCGAACGGCATCACGAGCAGCGCGATCTTGAGACCGAACCGCTGCATGATGAAGGTCGTCGCGAACAGCTGGATCGCGAGGCCGGTCCAGTTGGTGATCGCGTAGACCGTGCTGAGCTGCGATTTCGCCTCCGCGTCGTCGAGCAAGCCGTACAGCGTCGCGGTGAACTGGAAGTCCAGGATCGTCGACACGATCTCGTAGAGCCCGACGATCGCGACGATCGACAGCAGGTAGCGCGACTTGAGGACGAGCTTGGCACCTTCGACAGCGGCGTTCGAGGAAGGTGCCTTCTTGGTCTCCTCTGGTTTGGTCGTGGGAACGTTCTGCTGGCGGTCGACGATCTTACCGGCGGCGATCGCGATCACCGCGATCAACACGGTGAGCCCGGCGCAGACCCACATCCATTCCGGGTTGCTGAGGTCCTTGATCAACGCACGCAGGAACGTCGAGCCCGCAGCTCCACCTGCGACGCCACCCAGCACGATCGGTCCGTACAGGCGCTTCGCATCGTCCGGCTTGACGCTGTCGTTGAGGAACACGAAGAACGTGGCGACCATCAGCGTGTTGAACAGATCGCCGAACAAGTAGAACGACCAGACGATGAGATCTCCGCCGCTGTTGATCGTGAACGAGAACACACCGAGGAGGGCGATCGTGAAGACGGAGAAGATCGCCGTCAGCTGGTGGCGGTGGTACTTGCGCGACAG
>JBBQJJ010000105.1:0-22300 GCA_038325805.1 Haliangiales bacterium | reverse complement strand
ACCCGCAACGATCTGTTCGCGTTGCTCGAGGAGATCATCGAGCGGGTCGTGTCCCCCTGCGATCGCTCGCGGGTGTCGCTGCACGGCGCGCCGCTGGTGATCTCCGTGGACGAACTGCGGATCCAGCGCGCGGTCTCCAACCTGCTCAGCAACGCGCTGAAGTACGCGAACCGCGGCGAGGTGATCGTGCGCTTGACTCGTACCAAGACCACCGCGTGTATCTCGGTGATCGATGCCGGCCCCGGGCTACGCCGCGAGGATGCGGAGGTGGTATTCGAGTGCTACCGGCGAGGCTCGTCCTCGAAGGGACTGAGCGGTGCCGGGCTCGGTCTCTACATCTGCAAGCAGATCGCGATCGCGCACGGAGGGTGCGTCGGTGTCGAGACCGAGCTGGGTGTCGGCTCGCGCTTCTTCATCGAGCTGGATCTCACCGGCTAGTGGCTGCGTGGTAGGGTTCGCCATGATGACCGGGGCTGTGACGACGCTGCCCCGCGTCGTCGGTGTCGGGGCCTCGGCCGGAGGGCTCGATGCGCTCAAGCACCTGGTGGCGGGAATCCAGATCGACGCAGGGCTCGCCGTCGTGGTGCTCCAGCACCTGCCACCGGATCAGCACCAGCTGCTAGCCGAGTTGTTGCGTACCGCGACCTCGCTGCCGGTGATCGAGGTCGGCGAGCGGGCCGTGATCGAGCCGAACACGATCCTGGTGGTCCCGGCGCGGACGTGCGCGGAGATGTCGAACGGCAGCCTGGTCGCGCGGGTCCCCACATCGGGCGACCGTCCTCGGCTGCCGATCGATTCGCTGTTTCGATCGCTCGCGGCCGTGCTGCACGAGCGCGCGATCGGCGTCGTGTTGTCCGGCACCGCGAGCGACGGTACCGAGGGGTTGCGCGCGATTCGCGAGGCCGGAGGGCTGACGATCGCGCAGGAGCCGTCGACGGCCCAGTTCGACGAGATGCCAAGAAACGCCATCGCGGCCGGGGTGGTCGACCTCGTGCTGGCACCAGGGCAGATTGGTGAGGCGCTCATCCGAGCTGCGCTTGATCGCGAGCCGAGCCCCCCGGATGGCCTCGTCGGGATCGAGCTCGTCCTCGACCAGCTGCGCGAAGCGAGCGGCATCGACTTCACGAGCTACAAGCGCTCGACGATCGAGCGGCGGCTGACCCGGCGCCTCGGGCAGTTGGACCTCGGATCGCTCACCGAGTACAGCGAGTACCTGAAGAAGCATGGCGACGAGAGCACGGCCGTCTACGAAGACCTGCTGATCCACGTCACCGAGTTCTTCCGCGACTCGCCGGTGCTGGATCGCGCGATCTCGTGGCTCGCCGATCCGCCGAGGGCGAAGCGGGCGGACGAGCCGGTCCGGATCTGGGTGCCCGGGTGCTCGACCGGTGAAGAGGTCTACTCGCTCGCCATGCTCGCGATCGAGCGGCTTGGCGCCCACCGCCCGATCCAGCTGTTCGGGACCGACCTGAGCGAGCGCGCGATCGAGACCGCGCGGCTCGGGCGCTATTCCGACGCGAGCGTCGAGCGCATCGGTGCGGAGCGCCTCGCGCGGTTCTTCCAGCACGACGAGCTCGGCTATCAGATCCGGCGCGACGTGCGAGAGCGTTGCGTGTTCGCGCGCCACGATCTGGTGACCGATCCGCCGTTCTCGAAGCTCGACCTGGTGAGCTGTCGAAATCTCCTGATCTATCTCGGGCCCAAGCTCCAGGAGCGCGTCATTCCGCTCCTCCACTACGCGCTCGATCAGCCGGGGATCTTGTTGCTCGGGAGCGCCGAGACGATCGGCGGGTTCGAGCACTTGTTCGAGGTGGTCGACGCGCAAGCGCGGCTGTACGTGCGCAAGCCCGCGCCTCGGACGAGCCTGACGTTTCCGCTGGCCGGTCAGCTCGGACGGCAGCCGTGGCGGCGTGGCCCCGATCGGATCCGCTCCAACCCCGACGTCATGCGCGATGTCGATCACCTGTTGCTCGCTCGCTACGGCCCGCCGTGCGTGCTGGTCGACGACAACCTCGATGTCATCCAGTTTCGCGGCCGCACCGGCGCGTTCCTCGAGCATCCGCCAGGGCAGCCGCAGCACAACCTGATGCGGATGGCGCGCGAAGGCTTGGCCTCGGGGCTGCGGCTCGCGGTCGAGCAAGCGCGCCGAACCGGGACGACGGCCCGCCACCCGGGGATCCGGACTGGCGAGCACGCGGCCGACCGGACCATCGATCTCGAGGTCGTCCCGATCCGGACTCCGTCCAGCACGGGCCACTTCCTGGTGATCTTCGAGGAGCACGCGGGAGCGCGGGAGCTGCGCGATCCGACGGAGTCGACCGCACCGACCGATCCGGGGGAGGTCGCCCGGCTGCGCGACGAGCTCGCAGCGACCCGGGACTTCCTCGAGACCCGCGCCGCGCAGCACCTCGCCACCAGCGAAGAGCTCGGGCTCGCGAACGAAGAGCTGCAGTCGACCAACGAGGAGCTGCAGTCGACCAACGAGGAGCTGCAGACCGCGAAGGAGGAGCTGCAATCGACCAACGAGGAGCTCGAGACGCTCAACGAGGAGCTCCAGCACGGCAACGCCGACCTCCGCGAGGTCAACGACGATCTGATCAACGTGCTGGCCAGCGCCGAGATCGCGATGATCATCGTCGACACCGCCCGCAAGATCCGCCGCTTCACGCCAAAGGCGCGCGCGGTGATGCACCTGATCCCCGGTGATGTGGGGCGGCCGATCGCTGATCTCAAGCCGTCCGTCGAGGTGCCCGGGCTCGACGCGCTGATCGCCGAGGTGATCGAGACGCTCGTGCTCCACGAGTCCGAGGTGGCGCACGCCGACGGCACGTCCTATCGGATGCAGATCCGGCCGTATCGCTCGCTCGACCACCGGATCGGCGGTGCCGTGATCGCGTTCGTCGACATCACGGTCTTGCGGGCTGCTCGCGACCTTGCCCGCGGGATCGTCGACGCGGTGCCCACCCCGCTGGTCGTCCTCGACGATCGCCTGCGCATCCAGTCGGCGAACCAGGCGTTTCGCACCGCGTTCGCGCTCGCCGATGCCACCGGGACCAGGCTGCTCGAGCTCGGCGACTGGGGGCCGGAGCTCGGGTCCCAGCTCGAAGCCGTGCTGTTCCGCGGGACCGTTCTCGACGAGCTCGATCTGGTGTTCCGCAGGGTCGGTGACAGTCAGCGCTCACTGCAGGTGAGCGCGCGCGCGATGCCATCGATCGACAACGTCGCGCGCGTCGTCGTCGGCATCGCGGATGTCAGCGAGCGCCGAAACCTCGAAGAGTTGCACCACACCGCGAAGCTCGAGCGCGAGTCGTTCCTCGATGCGATCTCCCACGAGCTGCGCTCGCCCCTCGGCGTGATCTTGCTGTGGGCGCGCGCCATCCGCGAGCTCGACCACGCGGACCCTCGATGGCTGCAGGGCATCGACACGATCATCGAAGCCGTTCAGGCGCAGAGCCAGAACGTCGATGACCTCCTCGATCTGTCACTCGCTCGTACCACCCAGCTATCGGTCTCGCTGGCATCCCTCGATCCGGCCGTCATCATTCGCAATGCCATGGACACCGCGATGCCCTCGGCAAACGCCAAGCACCTCGCACTCCAGCTTCGCGCGGAGGCCGGCCTCTCGGTGATGGCCGATCCGCGCCGGCTCGAACAGATCGTCTCCAAGCTGCTGTCGAACGCGATCAAGTTCACGCCGCCGGGTGGGCACGTCTCGATCACGCTCGACCGCGCCGGAGCTGCGATGCGCCTCGAGATCCACGACAGCGGCCCGGGCATGTCGCCGGAGATCCTCGCGTGCATGTTCGAGCCGTTCACGCGGGCCGACGCCTCGATCACCCGGAGTCATGCCGGGCTCGGGATCGGCCTCTCGTTGGTGCGCAACCTCGTCGAGCGTCACCTCGGAACGATCGAGGCCGAGGCGTCGAACGGCACGCGGATCACCGTGCGGATCCCGCTGCGTCCACCAACCAGCTGAAGCTCCACCGCCGCTCCCGCTGCGTCGTGATCGTGCTTCGCGAAGGCCTCGACCCACGCACGCGTGTGCGCGTCGTTGCTGTCCACCAGCGTTCCGTCGACAGCCAACCGCAGGTGAAGCTCCACTGTGGATCTCGCTGCGTTAACCAGGTGAGCTCCACCGCGGATCCCCGCTGCGTCAACTGGGCAGGTGAAGCTCCACCGCCGTCGCCCCCCAACCACCGCCGGCACCGGCGAGCTGGAACGACTTCACGTCGGGGTGCTTCGCGAGCACGCTCTCGACCACTCGGCGCAGCGTGCCAGTCCCTTTGCCGTGGATGATGCGGACGCGCTCGAAGCCCGCGTCGCGCGCGGCGTGGAGGTATTCGGTGACCACATCGGCCACCTCGCGGGGTTGGAAGTGATGGAGGTCGAGCTCGTCGGTGAGCTGGGTCGCCAGCTCGGCTTCGATCTCCTCGACGGTCAGCTCGCGGGTCGACGCCTCCGGCTCGGGAGGCGTCCTGTCGCGCGGTGGCTTCTTGAACCAGCTCACCTCAACCGGGCCAGTTCGGGCCGTCGGGGATGAACGGGATGATCTTCTTGCGCAGCTTCTCGGGGACGCGGCGGTCGAGGAGCGCGGGAATCTCGTCGGGCTTGTAGAGCTGCGAGAAGTGCATCATCACGATGTGCTCGTTCTCGAAGCTGTCGGCGCGCTCGATGATCTCGTCGAGATGGATATGGCAGCCGGCGCGCGCGGCTTCGAGCGTCTTGCGCTCGTCGAGGAACGTGGTCTCGATGATCAACACGCGCGCCTTGAGGAGCTCGGGTGAGTGATCGAGCACCGAGACCAGCGTGTCGGTCGCGTACGCGAGCTCGAGCCGCTCCGTGAACTCGTTGACGTCTTCGCCGGCGCGCCGCCTCGCCGCGATCTCGGGACCGGTGAGACCCACCAGATCCGCCCGCAGCTTCGCTACCCGCCGCACCACCACGTAGCCGAGCGACGGCACCGGATGAAACGTCCGGACCGCGCGGAGAAGGAGGTCCGGCCGCAGCGCGTAGGTGTCGCCGGGGTTCATCCCGATCGCCTCGATCTCGAGCGGGAACCGCTGCAGCTTCGACAGCGCCGCGAGCGCGGCCTGGAGGTCATCGACGATCTCGGCGGGCATGATCACGCGCGGCGGCGAAGGCTTGTTGTGGAGGCCGCGGATCCCGAGGAGCGCGGGGAGGGCGCCCACGTGGTCGGCATGCCCATGGGACAGCACGATGGTGTCGACCCCGCCGGAGGACCGCGGCGGCGCCCCGCAATCGAACACCAGGCCGAGCTCGGGAACGCACAGCGACGTGTAGACACCTCCGACGGAGATTCCGCGGATCGTCAGCTGGCCCGCCGTGACCGTCGTCAGCATGGGCTGGCAGTATACGGGGGAAGCTGACCGTGCACCGCCGGTGGGCCGATGTCGCCGGCGAGCCGCGCCGCGTGGCGCTCGCGGTTGCGCCAGGGATCGCCGGTCGTCGCCGGCGCCCGCGCCTGCCACCTGTGGCCGTCCAGGCGTCTCCCGACCCCGGTCGCACCGTTGCTCGTCGCGGCGTTGGACGATCGCGGCAGCCGAGGAGGCTCGGCCCGATGCATGCAAATCCGGTCGTCCAGGCACCCGCTCGGTGCTGGTGATAGGATTCCTCCCCGCATGTTCTGGTACGTGTTCCTAGCGACTTTCGGCTTGCTGTTCGTGCTGTCGGTCTCGCTGCCGGTGCCGCGGCGCGTCTGGGCGTTGTTCATCTACACGTCGAAGTACTTCTGGCTGTGGGTCGCCGATGCGCTGCGCCTGCGCAAGCTCGCGTTCGCGATCAGCGGCAACGGCGACAACTACGTCAAGCTCACTCGACCCATGCTGATCCGCATGTGGTGCGAGGACATGGGCCCCACGTTCATCAAGTTCGGCCAGATCATCGCGTCGTCGGCGGGGATGTTCCCCGATGCGTACGTCAAGGAGTTCCAGAAGGTCCTGGACCGCGTCAAGCCGTTCCCGTTCGCCGACGTCAAGCGCACGCTCGACGAGGAGCTCGGTGCCGAGAAGGCAGCGCAGCTGATCGACGTCGATCCCAAGCAGCTCGCGTCCGCATCGATCGCGCAGGTCCACACCGCCTCCCTCAAGGACGGCACCAAGGTCGTCATCAAGGTCCAGCGCCCGGGCATCATCGGCCGCTGCATGGCCGACATGAAGCTGATGCGCTTCCTGGCGCGCCTCGTCCAGCGGTTCAAGAAGAACGCGGAGCTGGCCAACCCGGTCGGCGTGATCGAGGACTTCACGAAGACGCTCTCCGAGGAGCTCGACTTCCGCAAGGAGTCCGAGAACCTCGCGCGCTTCAACGACATCATGCGCGAGCTCGGTCACAAGAACATCCGTGCTCCGGTCCCGCACGCCGAGTTCGTCACGCGCAAGGTGCTCGTGATGGAGCGGTTCTCGGGCCTCCGCGTCGACCGGTTCGACGAGATCAAGGCCAAGGGCATCGACGGCGAGGGCAAGCTCGTCGACGGTCTCCGCGGCTGGTTCCAGTGCGTCGTGTTCTATGGCTTCTTCCATGGTGACGTCCATGCAGGAAACCTGATGCTCCTGGATGACGACACGATCGGCTTCCTCGACTTCGGCATCGTCGGTCGGTTCGGCGACAAGGAGCGCTACCTCGTCACCGACTACATGATCGCGTTCGCCTCCGGTAACTACAAACGGCTCGCCGAGATCATCGTCGAGATGGCGGGTGCCCCGGACGGCCTCGACTTCGACGGTTTCGTCGCCGACCTCAAGGAGACGTACTCGCCGCTGCTGACGCTGTCGTTCGGCGAGGTCAACTACGCCGAGTTCCTCCCCGGCATCCAGCGCACCGCCACACGCCACCGCATGCGGATGCCGAACGAGTTCATCCTGATCACGAAGCAGCTGCTGTACTTCGACCGCTACGCCAAGTCGCTGGCACCGAAGCTCAACGTGTTCACGGATCCACGCCTCGTGCTCGGCATGATGGGTGACATCCAGAAGGCGCGCGCGCAGGTCGAGGCCAAGAACAAGGCCACCGAGACCGCTGCGACCTGATCGGCTCGACGTGGGTACCTCGCGTTGCACGAGCAGCGGTGCCCGCGATGCGTCCGAGGTCTACGTTCAGCGTTCTTCCGCTACCCGCTCTTCGTGTCCGCGCCGCGCTGCGCGCTGCGCGGGATCAAACACGAAGCCACAGCGGCACTGAGGTCGACACAGAGCCTGGCATCGAGCAGCGGGCGATTGCTTTGCCGAGTCAACGCGCGAACGATCATCCGATCAGCTCGGTGTGACCTCAGCGGCACAGTGCCTTCGTGTTTAATCCCGCATAGCGCGCGAGATGCCGCGTAGCCGACAAAGGCCCTGACGAAGGCGAACGCTGAGCTGATGCGCCGATGGTGGTGGCCCGCACCGAGACACGACCGACGTGTCTGGTAGTCAGGTCGGACGCCGGTCTCGAGTTATGGGAGCGGGCTCTACCCGAAGCGCTTGTCGAGCGTCGACTCGCGACGAGACCGCTGCTTCGGCGACGGGTCTTCGAGGTACCTGACGAAGATCGTCAGGTACTGGACCATCTCGGCCGTCAGCTTCTGAAACGACAGCCCGACCTGGAACGACTCGTCGAGCGCGGTGTTCCACACCACCCGTGCCGGCAACCGCAACGGCTCCGACTCGACGTCCTCGAACACCAGCTGGATATCGACCTCGAGATCGGTGCCCAGCGGAAGCTGCTCCGCGATGTCCGCGCACACGCCGCCCCGCGACATGTTCTGCGTCTTGCCGCTGTACGACTTCCCGCCGACGTGGAGGGTGACCACGGCCTCGTGCGCGTAGCGCGGATGTTCCCTCTCGACGGTCACGAATCAAAAGCTTGGGGCGTACGCGAGACTCTGTCCAGTTTCATCCACGATCACCGTGTCCGGCCGCCGGACGCAGTGCGGCGTGAACCTCCGAGGGACTCGGAGAACCACCCATCCGTGAGCGCATCTAGCTCGGCTGCGGCCTCGAGAGCTCTCGATCGGGTACTTACCTGGGTAGCTGATTTGGTTGAGGTATCCGCGAGCCCGGTCGACGCGTCCGGTGGAGCGTCGGCACTGCCATCTACCTCCGCACCTCTATAAGTGCTGCGCGCCGCCCGTTGCCAGGCGAAGTAGACGCGAATCACTCGGCGCGCCAGGTTCCGCCGCTCGCGCCGTCGCGCGGCTTCGATCGACGCGGCCTGAAGCTCGCGCCCATCGAACGCGAGGCGATCGAGTCGCCAGGTCGCGCGGACATCGATCGCCATGTCGTGATCGACAGCCACGTCGTCGCTCTGCCAGCTCGCATCGCGACCGGTGCGCACGGTCACCGAAGGAATCAAGCCCGCGAGGCGCGCGCGACGAATCCAGCCGCGCGACACATCGCGGTCGAGACCGGCGGCGCGATACGCGGCCTGGAGCACGGCAGCGATGCTCGGTCCGCGCACCACCACGCGTACGCTCGGATCGACATCCGTGCGACGTGCCTCGTAGTCATCTCGCGCACCCGCATCTGCATGCGCGGTGCTGCGCGCGAGCTCGCACGAGACGAACGCCAGGACGACGATCGCGAGGACGAGGCGTGTAGGGGAGGGAACAGGGAGTCCGGAGACAGCGGGACGAAGGCGCATCGTGAAACTCCACATCGCGAAGGTCGCGGGACAGGTCGTGGCGGTGGGGGAGGCAGTGCCGGCGTTGCAGGCGCTGCGGTCCAGGTTGGTGACAGCAAACGGACCGCGCGTGGCGGATGGCACGTGCAAGCAATGCACGTGCATGCGAGACGACTTCTGGTCAGCGACTCCAGGTGGCGAGCACCAGCACGTGATCCGCCGTGTCGTAGCTTTGCGCGATCGGACCGTGCGGCAACGGACCGAGGCTGATCGTCACCGGCGGCGGGGTCCACGCGCGGCGCCACGCGATCGTCAGATCGAGACGACCCCAGCGTGAGGGGCGTTGATGTCGGAGCTCGAGATCCGCGAGCTCGCTCGGATCGGCGAAGGAAGTACTGTCGAAGGCACTACCCGTCTCGATCGCCTCGCGAACGAGTGGGTCATCGAATGCGGCGGTCTCCGCGAAGTCGAGCGATGCGTCGAGGTCGTGCAATAGCGGCTCGTAGGCCGTGGCGACATCCTCGGCCTCGAGTGCGAAGGCAGCTCGCGTGGCGGACCCTCCCGGCTCGAGCTCGTCGAGCTCCTCGAGCTCCTCGGATCCTGCGGAGAGCGCGTTTCCTTCCAGGTCGTGCATGGCGAGCTCCTCGATGACCGCCGCTTCGAGCTCGCGCAGCTGTCGCGCGCCCTCACGATCACGAGCGATCGCCTCGGCGACAGTGCGGCGCTCGAGGTCGAGCTCGTCGAGGTAGTCGAACGCGCCTTCGTCGACGCGTCGCTTGCAGCGATCATCGTCGAGCTCGTTGTCCTCGTCGTCAGCTTCGTCGCCTGGCAGGACACCTCTGTCCTCGTCCGCCTCGCAGTCGTCGACCTCGCGTTCGACGTCGTTCGCGAACGTCGTCGGCGCTGCCGCCGCGCGAGACACGGCCAGGGCCAACAGCGTCAGTCCGAGGACGATGATCCAGGCGAGCGTGGGCCTTCCGCGGTTGCGTGACCTGGCAGCGGAACGTATGGTCCTGACGTGCCGGCGACGCTCACCGACAACGCGCTCGCGGTCCTTCGCGCGCGCTACCTCGCTCGCGAGGGTGGCCTTGTCGTGGAGACACCGCAGGAGTTGTTCCGCCGGGTCGCTCGCCATGTCTCCAACGTGGAAGGCCGCTACGGCACCACCGCCGAGGAGCTCGCGCAGATCCGCGCCAGCTTCGAGCGAATGATGTCCGACCTCGAGTTCTTGCCGAACTCGCCCACGCTGATGAATGCGGGCCGCCCACTCGGTCAGCTCGCGGCGTGCTTCGTCGTCCCCGTCGAGGATTCGACCTCCGGCGTGTTCGAAGCCGTGCGTTGGGCGGCCGAGATCCAGAAGACCGGCGGCGGCACCGGCTTCTCGTTCTCGCGCCTTCGCCCCAGCGGCGACCTCGTGGCCTCGACCGGCGGCAATGCCTCCGGCCCGGTCTCGCTGATGCAAGTGTTCGACGTCGCCACCGAGGCGATCAAGCAGGGCGGAACGCGGCGCGGTGCCAACATGGGCATGCTCCGCGTCGACCACCCGGACATCCTCGAGTTCATCGCGCTCAAGCTCGATCCGCAGCGGATGCGGAACTTCAACTTGTCGGTCGCGATCACCGACGCGTTCATGACCGCGGTCCGCACCGGGACCACCTACGACCTGGTCAATCCACGAAGCGGTGCGGTCTCCGGCAAGCTCGACGCGAAGAAGGTGCTCGACGCGATCGCGAATGCAGCGTGGGCGGTGGGTGACCCGGGGATGGTGTTCATCGACCGCGTCAACGAGCTCCAGCCAACGCCGGCTCTCGGCAAGATCGAAGCGACAAATCCGTGCGGCGAGCAGCCACTTCTCCCGTTCGAGAGCTGCACGCTCGGCAGCATCGACGTCGGGAAGTTCGTAACGAACCGCATGCTCGACTGGGAGCGCCTCCGGACGACCATCCACGACGCCGTCCGCTTCCTCGACGACGTGATCGACGCGAATCGGTACCCGCTCCCCGAGATCGAGAAGGCCACCAAGGCCACGCGCAAGATCGGGCTCGGCATCATGGGCTGGGCCGATGCACTTGCTTCGATGGGCCGGCCCTACGATTCCGAGGAGGCCATCGCACTCGCCGATCGGCTCGCGAGCTTCCTGGAAGATGAGAGCCTTGCCGCTTCGCGCGCTCTCGCCGAGAAGCGCGGCGCGTTCCCCGCGTGGGTGGGCAGTCGGTGGGAAGAAGCTGGGCAGCGTCCCCTGCGCAACGCGACCACCACCACGATCGCGCCCACCGGCACCATCAGCATCATCGCCGGATCGAGCAGCGGCATCGAGCCGCTCTATGCGCTGGTGTATCGGCGCAACGTGCTCGACGGCGCCGAGCTCCTCGAGGTCAATCCCGCGTTCGATCGACTCGCGACGGAGCGCGGGTTCGCCTCGCCCGAGCTGTTCGCCGCGATCGCCGAGCATGGTGGCGTGCGCGGGCGCGCCGACGTGCCGATGGAGATCCAGCGGGCGTTCCCGACCGCGCACGAGATCGAGGTGGCCATCCACGTCCGGATGCAGGCCGTGTTTCAGCGCCGCGTGCATGCGGCGGTCAGCAAGACGATCAACTTGCCGAAGACCGCCACGCCGACGGATGTCAAAGCTGCGTACCAGCTCGCGTACGAGCTTGGTTGCAAGGGAATCACGGTGTATCGGGACACCAGCCGCGAGGGACAGGTGCTGGTCACCGGTGCGCGGCAGGCCATCATCGCGGCCTCGCCGAACTGCCCCGAGTGCGGTTCCGCGTTGATCGTCCAGAGTGGGTGCCGACTGTGCCGTAGCTGCGGCTGGTCGGCCTGCGGCTAGATCGAGAGCGAGAGATAAGCGAGGCGAAGCGACTGCGGACATACGTTCCGCGGTCCACAGCAACGCCTGTGCCGTCGCTTCGCTCGCGTGGTTTCACCCGGTTGCGCGTCGCTTCGTCCGCCCGCCGGACGAGCTGTCCGCCGGCTGGCCGGACACGGACAAGCGTTGTCGGCACGTCGATGTCGAGCTCAGCCGCTCGTGCTCCAGAACAGATCGGCCGCACGATCGGTCGCACGATCGACACGCGCCGCGAAGCAGCCCGGCTTCGCGAAGTGGATGTGCAGATAGGCCGCGTTCGCGAGCAGCCTCTCGATCACCGGCTCGAGCTCTCGACCCTCGACGACATCCGCCTCGACGAGCATCCCGTCGCGATCGAACGCGCGCAGCGAGAGCAGCCGCGTCCGGAGCGTGGCCGGGACTTCATTCGCGGCGAGCACGGCCTGCGCTGCTCCCTCGCGCACGTAGATCGCGTGTGAGGCGCGAAACGGCGATGCCACGGCGTGGTGCTCGAAGTGCGTCAGGATCACGGTCTCGCCAACCGCGGCATCGCGCAGCGATACGCGGCACGGAAATCCCGGCGATTCGTCGACGACCTGACGAATCGCACCCCGGGCAGCGAGCTCCGCATCGGTGAGTCGAAACAACGGTGCGAACGAGTCGGGGAGCGACGAGATCTGAAACGCCATGAACCGGTGGTAGCCAGTCGGACCGTTCTCGGCTGGCCAGTTCCGGACCTGGCAGCAATTCCAGTGATCGAAGTGCATGGGCGTCTCCGACGTCGCTGCCTGCGATCGTGATACGCCGTGCGCATGCGAGCGCTCCGCGTCGGTGATCGAACGAGCCTCGTCGACGTTCCGATCCCCGCGGCCGACGGCGAAGCACTCGTCCGCGTCACGCTGTCCGGGATCTGCAACACCGATCTCGAGCTCGCACGCGGCTACATGGGGTTTCGCGGCACGCTCGGTCACGAGCTGGTCGGCGTGGTGGAGCAGGGCGGCGGTGCGATCTCGAACGGCACGCGCGTGGTCTGCGAGATCAACGCTGGCTGCGGGACCTGCCCGCTCTGCCAGACCGGCGATTCACGCCATTGCCCGACCCGAACGGTGATGGGGATCGTCGGCCGCGACGGCGCGCACGCCGACTACCTGCGGATCCCGGCGCGCAACCTGATCGCCGTCCCCGACGGGATCTCCGATCGGCAGGCCGTGTTCGTCGAGCCGCTCGCCGCAGCCCTCGGGATCCTCGAGCGCTGTCCGATCTCGGGTGAACGAGTCGCGATCATCGGCGATGGCAAGCTCGGTTTGCTGATCGCGATGGCGCTCGCCGCTCACCGCCCACTCCTGATCGGCAAGCACCCCTCGAAGCTGAAGCTGGCTCCGGTCGATAGTGTGCTGGTCGAGCACACCCTGGCCCGGGGCTTGTTCGACATCGTGATCGAGGCATCCGGCACCGCGGCCGGCTTCACGCTCGCCCTCGATCTCCTGCGCCCGCAGGGATCGCTCGTCCTCAAGTCGACCTTCGCGGGATCGACACCGATCGACGCCGCACGAATCGTCATCAACGAGATTCGCGTACTGGGTTCGCGGTGCGGGAGGTTTGCTCCCGCACTCGCACGGTTGCCGCACGTCAGCGTCGACCGCTTGATCAGCGATCAGATCTCGCTCGACCACGCAGAGCAGGCGCTCGCGGACGCCACGAAGCCGGGCGTCTTGAAGCTCCTACTCGAACGATGACGACTCAGCTTCGAGCGACCAGCGCGTTTGCCCCAAGCGTCGGGGCAAAGCGCGGCCACGATCGCTGATCGGCGACCGCAGTGTTTCAGCTTCGCGAATGTATGCTCGCTCACGCGACACACCGCAGAAGCAGGGGCTCTAGCCCACGTAGCGAATTAGCGGCGACGACGACGGCGCGCGGGGCGCGGGGCGACAGCAGCGGCTTCGAGCTCTTCGAGGTGTTCGAGCATGCTGATCATCGTGTTGCGAGTGGCGGCATGCGGCTCGTTGGTGATCGCACGGCCGAGCGAGATGCGAAGCTCCGCGCGGAGCTCCGACTCGATCAGGCGATACGTCCGGAGCGCTTCCTCGTGGTCGTAGTGGTTGAGGTCAGCCTCGCAACCCGTAGCGGCGATCCAGACGGCGGCCAGCGCAGCGGCGCGGCGACCCGGCTGGGAAACGCCGAAATCTTTGACGGAAGACCGGAGGCGTTGGCGGACCAACGGGATGGGCGGCAGGGCGACCAGACCGTCGTTGTCGTCCTCGATCCGGCGGAGGACAGGGCGTGTCATTGACTTGTCGGTTTCCATGGCTTTTTTGTCCTGGTTCACAGCAAGAACCGTGTTTTTCCCCCACAAGGTCGTGCTGCGATGGACGGCGACCTTGCCTGATCACTTTTTAGAAAGCGATGAAATTCCGCGCGAAACCTTACGAATTCTGCGACGTCACCCACCGCTAACCCGAATGGCACTCAATGCAGACGCGACCAGGGTTCAACAGTCCCCACGAGACGATGCGGGAGCGTATCACCCGCTCTTTGTCGGTCCACTGTTTTCTTCGGCCAGCGCGTCGACTCTTCGACGGAGAAAGTCGCGGATCGTCCAGTCGACCAGGTGCGGCCGTTCGATCGGCGCGGTGTGAGATGCGTTCGGAATCTCGAGCAGCTCGGCGCCGGGGATCGCCTCTGCCATCGCTCGACTGCGATCGGGAGGAGTGAAGCCATCGCGTCCGCCGGCGACCACCAAGACGGGTGCTTGGATCGTCGGCAACAAGTCATCGGCGCTGTGCTGACCGGCGGCCGACAGCATCGCGATGAACAGCCGCGAATCGATCCGCGCCATGCCCTCGAGGTAGGGCATGAAGTCGGCGGGCTCGACGAGCTCGCGCCGGATCTCGAGCCGGCTCGCGACCTCGTAGGCTAGCCGCGTCGGCAGCACCATCCTCGTCACTCGATTGATCACGCCGGGGACGCGGTGGATCCACTTCTGGATCGTCGGCAACAGATCCTCGAGTGCGGCGGAGCCGCGAAACGTCTTCAATGGATGCGAAGGCGCGCCGCATACGAGCACGAGCCCTGCGATGCGATCCGCGTGACGGCGATAGGTCTCGAGCGCGACCTGGACCCCCATCGAGTGGCCGACCAGTACCACCCGATCGACCAGGGCGTCGTCGAGCACGCACGCGACGTCATCCGCGAGATCTTCGATCCCGACCCTCGTCGGGTCGCGCGGCGGCGCAGTCCGACCGTGCCCTCGATAATGAGGGTGCAATCCGAAGCGGCCCTCGAGCTCCGTCTTTAGATAGCGCCAGACGTAGCCGTCGCAGCCAATGCCGTCGCAGAGCAGCACCGGCGTGCGCGCACCACGTTCGCCCCACGATTCGTAGAAGAGCGGACTGCCATCACTCGGAGCGACGGCATATCCCCACGCCGTCTGCATTCACCAGAGGAGGAAACGCGCTTACGCGATTTCCTTCTCGTCTTCCTCGCCGGGAAACTCGTTCACCGACGGGTACTTCATGATTTCCTTGCGGGCGATCTTCCACGCCTTCTGGACAATCCAGGACAACGATCGGTCCTGCCTGGTGGCTTCATCCTGGATTTCCTTCAGCATGTCTTCAGGAAAGTAGAGCGACTGCTTGCGTTTATCGGAGCCGGCCATCGCCACTAGTTTCGAGGGTGCACCTACACGGTGTCAAGCCATCGACCGGCGTAAGAAATGGCCAGAGCTGGCTTCCGGGGTTGTCACCACGGCATCGGATGCCTATCCTCTGGCGCTTCTTTTTTAGTCCAGTACGCCACCCGATTGAAGGGGGACACGTGAGCACGACCGCAGCGACGCAATCGAAGGCACTGAACAAGAAAGAGCTGAAAAAGTTTCAGGAACAGCTCCAAGACAAGAAGAAGGAGCTCCTCGAACGCGCGCGCCAGATGCTGTCCGAGGGGATGGCGCTCGACACCAACGATCTGCCGGACGAGATGGACCTTGCCTCCAGCGAGTACATCCAGTCGTTCGAGTTCCGCCTGCGCGGCCGAGAGAAGAGCTTGCTCGCGAAGCTCGACCTCGCCCTCAAGAAGATCGATGACGGCACCTTCGGCATCTGCGAGACCTGCGAGGAGCCGATCGGCAAGAAGCGGCTCGAGGCACGCCCGGAGACCTCGCTCTGCATCAAGTGCAAAGAGGATCAGGAGCGCGAAGAACGCACGATGGGTTGATTGCCTCGTAACCGGTGAGCCGCAGCATCGTACGGTGAGCCGACGATGTTAGCGTCTTGCTATGGGTGACCCGGATCGCAGGAAGTTTCTAAAGGTCGCGACCTGTGCCCTCGGTGGAGGTGCGGGTCTCGTGATCGCGGGACCCGTGGTTCGACTCGTCCTCGATCCGGTCAGCAAGCAGACGGTGACCTCACCGAAAGATCCGCTCGATGCGGGTGATGCGTCGAGGTTCGTCCTCGGTGCGCCACCGACGCGCGTCGAGATCGTGGCACCGGTCGTCCAGGATGCCTGGACCTCGGCGCGCGACGTCGTGCTCGGTGCCGCGTGGGTGCGCCGCACCGGCAAGGCCCCGAAGGAGCTCGACGTGCGCTCGGCGATCTGCCCGCACCTCGGCTGCGCGATCGGCTACGACGAGGGCAACAACAACTTTCTCTGCCCCTGTCACGACTCGCGGTTCGCGCTCGACGGCGCCGCGCAGACCGGGCCCTCGCAGCGCGGGATGGATCCGCTGCCGATCGACGTCGTCGACGGTCGGCTCAAGGTGACGTGGGTGCTCTACAAGCTCGGCCAGACGACGCAGGAGCCCGCGTGAAGAAGGTCTCGGCGTTTCTTCGCGAGCGCGCGGCGATCGGCGACACCACGTCACCCATGCTCGAAGGCGGCGCGTCGTTCGCGTATGTGTTCGGCAAGGTGCTGGTTTTCCTGTTCCTCGTCGAGGGCCTGACCGGCGCGGCGCTCTCGGCGTTCTACAGCCCGTCGACCACCGATGCGTGGGCCTCGGTCGCGTACATCCAGGACCAATCCGCGATGGGTTGGCTCGTGCGTGGCGTCCACCATCATGGCGGTGGCGCGATCGTCGTCGTCGCCGGGCTGCACCTGATGCAGACGGCGCTCGCCGGCGCTTACAAGAAGCCGCGCGAGCTGGTGTGGTGGCTCGGGATCATCTTGTTGTTGGTGACGCTCGCGTGGGCCGTCACCGGCTACGTGCTGCGTTGGGATCAGGAAGGCTACTGGGCCAACCGCGTCGAGCTCGGCATCGCCGCCGAGACGCCCGTGATCGGTGGTGCGATCAAGAGCGCCGCGCTCGGTGGCAACGACTACGGCAACCTGACGCTGACGCGGTTTTACGCGCTGCACGTCGTCGTGTTGCCCGCGATCGTGTTCCTGCTGACGGTCGCGCATATCTGGCTCGCGAAGCGCCACGGCATCACGCCGGTCGGCACCAAGGCCGCAGCACCACGGTGGCCGAATCAGCACCTCCGCGATGCCTTCGCGATGCTCGTTGTCACCGTGTTGCTCCTCGGGCACGTCGCCTACAACCACGGCGTCGGGCTCACCGCCCCCGCGGATCCCGCGCAAGCGTTCGATGCGCGCCCACTCTGGTACTTCCGCTGGCTCTACGAGCTGCGCGAGCTGTCGGGCAGCGCCGAGAAGCTCGTCGCCATGCTCGCGCCCGCGGTGGTCGGCGGCTTCTTGATCATGTTGCCGATGCTCGACAAGGGGCCCGATCGCGCTCCCCGCGCACGCAAGCTGTGGCTCGGTGCGCTCGCCGGGTTGATGGCCGCGATCGGTGGGCTCACCGTGATGTCGTTCCGTCGCGACAGCAACGACGATGCGCTCGCGAAGCGGATGGACGTCGCCGAGGCTCGTGCGTCCAAGGCTCGCGCGCTCGCGCAGGCCAACGGTGTGCCCGTCACCGGCGCGCTCGACATCTACCTGACCGGTCCGCACGCGAAGGCGCGGATGATCTTCGCGCAGAAGTGCGCCGGCTGCCACGTCGACGAGAAGGAGCGCAAGGCACCGCTGATCGCCGCGAGTCACGGCAATCGCGCATGGATCGAAGCGTTCCTCCTCGATCCGTCGGGCGATCTGTTCTGGGGTCGCACCAAGCTCGCGAAGGATTCGAAGAAGGCGCAGGAGCTCGAAGCGACCAAGCCACCGGCACCCGATGCCGGCTCGGGGAGTGCGAAACCAGAGGACAAGAAGCCCGAGGGTCCGGTCGATCTCGCGATGAAGCCCGTCGACTTCAAGAAGGGCAGCCCCGAGCTCGCCGCGATCGTCGAGTACACGTACGCGCTGAGCGGCGCGAAGGACGTCGACAAGGCGAAGGTCGACACCGGCAAGTCGATCTTCGACAGCACCTGTAACGACTGCCACACGGTCGTCGAGGGTGCGAACGGTGGCTCGGGTCCGAACCTCGCAAACCTGAACAGCCGCGAGTACTACTTCTCGTTCATCTCGAACCCGAAATCGAACGTCCACATGACCGCCGACATGAGCGGGATGCCGCGGTTCGATCGCGAGCTGACGTTCGCCGAGCGTGGGCTGGTCGCGGACTACCTGGTGTTCCTGCGCACGGCGACGCCCGCGCAGGCCGCCGGAAACTGAACACTGTCGTCGGGTTTCACGGTGTGACGCCGCTGCCACCAGCGAGCTTGCCATCCACTGCCGCGCACAGGATGACGGTGGTCGCGACGAGCTGGGGCATCGTCTGCGCATGCGGATCGCCGTTGCCCTGATCGCCACCCTCCTCACCACCAGCGTCGCGCACGCGGATCTACGATCGTCACGCGGCCGCGATGTCACGCTGGCTCCGCGCACGCGGACCCCGACCGAGCGCGCCGACCTGACGCTCCATCGCGTGCCGCCGCCGGCACCGCCGCCCGGTGAGGTCAGCGTCCTCGGGAGTCTGCTCGGTGCCGTCGCCCTCCTCGCGCTCGGCGCGGGCTACGTGATGCCCCGAGGTGGACGCGGCGGCGGGAGCCGCGGCGGTGGGCGCGGGATCTTTGGCAGCCACCGCTCCGGCTACGCCGCGCTGACGCCGAGCTTCAAGCGTGTGCGCGAGGTCTCGATCGCACCGACCGTCACCCCCGACGGACTGCACGGCGGCGTCTCGCTTCGCTGGTGACCAGCGGTAAGCTGCGCGGCATGGAGTTTCAGTTCCAGGAGATTCTCGAGCTCGGCCACCACGACGACACGCCGTACAAGAAGCTGAGCGGTGACGGCGTGCAGACGTTTGCCGCCGGCGGTCGGGTGTTCCTCGAGGTCGCGCCCGAGGCGATCTCGCTGCTGACGAAGACGGCGATGCGCGACATCGCGCACCTGTTGCGACCGGGGCACCTCGGGCAGCTGCGCAAGATCCTCGACGATCCCGAGGCGAGCCCGAACGACAAGTTCGTCGCGCTCGAGCTGCTCAAGAACGCGAACATCGCGGCGGGTGGGATCCTGCCGGGTTGCCAGGACACCGGCACGGCGATCGTGATGGGCAAGAAGGGCCAGTACGTGATCACGCCTGGCAACGACGCCGAGGCGATCTCGCGCGGCGTGTTCGAGACGTATGCCGAGTCAAACCTCCGCTACTCGCAGGTCGCGCCCCTCGACATGTTCGAGGAGAACAACACGGGCAACAACCTGCCGGCGCAGATCGACATCTTCTCGACCGACGGCGACGAGTACCACTTCCTGTTCATGGCCAAGGGCGGCGGCTCGGCCAACAAGAGCCTGCTGTTTCAGGAGACCAAGGCACTGCTCAATCCGAAGAGCCTCGCCGCGTTCCTCGAGCAGAAGCTGCGCTCGCTCGGCACCGCGGCGTGTCCGCCGTATCACCTCGCCGTCGTGATCGGCGGGACGAGCGCGGAGCAGACGCTGAAGACCGCGAAGCTCGCGAGCGCGCGGTACCTCGATCATCTGCCGACGACGGGCAATGACCTCGGGCGCGCGTTCCGCGATCTCGAGTGGGAGCAGCGCGTGGTCGAGATCGCGCGCGAGACCGGCATCGGGGCGCAGTTCGGCGGCAAGTACTTCTGTCACGACGCGCGCGTGATCCGGTTGCCTCGCCACGGTGCGAGCTGCCCGGTCGCACTCGCGGTGAGCTGTTCGGCGGATCGCCAGGCACTCGGAAAGATCACGCGCGACGGCGTGTTCCTCGAGCAGCTCGAGACCGATCCGGCGAAGTACCTGCCGGAGACCACCGACAAACAGCTCGAGGGCGAGGTCGTCAAGATCGATCTCACCCAGCCGATGACCGAGATCCGCGCGCAGCTGTCTCGCTATCCGATCAAGACGCGGCTGTCGCTGACCGGGCCGCTGATCGTGGCGCGCGACATCGCGCACGCCAAGCTCAAGGAGCGGATCGATCGCGGCGAAGGCTTGCCGCAGTACATGCGCGATCACGCCGTCTACTACGCGGGTCCGGCGAAGACGCCGGAGGGGTACGCGTCCGGCTCGTTCGGTCCAACGACCGCGGGGCGGATGGACAGCTACGTCGACCTGCTTCAGTCACACGGCGGCAGCATGGTCATGCTCGCCAAGGGCAATCGCAGCCAGGCCGTCACCGATGCGTGCAAGACGCACGGCGGCTTCTATCTCGGATCGATCGGCGGCCCGGCGGCGCGGCTCGCGAAGGACTGCATCAAGAAGGTCGAGGTGCACGAGTACGCGGAGCTCGGCATGGAAGCGGTGTGGAAGATCGATGTCGTCGACTTCCCGGCGTTCATCGTCGTCGATGACAAGGGCAACGACTTCTTCGCCGGCATCAACACGCCAAGTGGCAAGAAGCCGATCAAACTGGCGCCCAAGGGTTAGGACCCGACGGGAAGCGCTCGGGCGAACCAGATTCGCCTGTGTCGATCCTTCGACCAGGCGAATGATGGGGAAACGGGGTGGCTCGTCCTCGAGCCGGGGACCCCGAAGACAATCGACCGGGTGAGCGCGATAGCGCGAACTCCTACTGGGGCTAGTTGAACGACTTCGAGATCGAGACCGACTTGTTCGCCTCGAGCTTGATCGTCGCGGTCTTCGCCTTCTTGGTCTCGGGATCGAGCAGCGTGATCTGGTGATCTCCGGCGGGGATCACGAGGGCCGTCGGCGCCTTCTTACCGGTTGGCCGACCGTCGAGGAAGACGAGTGCGGGCTTGTCGCTCGTGATCGTGACCTTGCCGGTGCCGGCGACTGCGGCCGCACCACGCGGGGCGGCGATCTCGGTGGTGGTCAGGTTCCTGGGAGCCTTCTCCGGTTTCGCTTTGGTCTCGACGTCCTTCGCCTTCTTCACGGGCTTCTCGTCGAGGATCGCCAGCACCGGATCGCGCGAGCGCTTCGTCGTCCGCTCGGTCTTGTCGACCACAGCGACGACCTTCTTGCGCGACGAGCGCGAGGCACGCTTCGCGGGACGCGCGGCGGCGGGCTCCATCTCGATGTCGTCGACCGACACCGACTCGTCCGCGACTGCGGTTTCCTCGATCGGTTCCGCCGTGGGCGTGGGCTCTTCGATCGGGACTGCGGTGGGGGAGGTGATGGCCATCGGTTCGATCGCCGCGACCGGTGCGACAACCGCGGTCGGAGTCGGCGCTTTCACCGACGGTGGATCCGGCTGCGCGGTGCCGTTCATGATCGCGATCGCGCGATCGCGATCTGTCGAGGCGTGCGGCTTCGCTTCTCCGCGCGAGCTCGCCACCGCGAGATAGACGCCAACACCGAGGGCGAGCACCGCGAGTGCCGCGATCCCACCACGAGAACGAAACACCGACGACGCGAGCTCGCGTGCGACGAGGTACGACGCGGGTGGCCTCGGCGCGATCGTCGACGACCGCGGCTTGGTCGCGGCCGCGTGGAAGCCCGGTGCGATGGCGTGCGCGACCTGCGGCAACCCGTGCGAGTAGGCCACCGGCTGGAGAGGTTGCGCCTGCTGCGGACGAGGCTGCGGTCGCGGCGCCGTGGGTCCGCTCAAGAACGAGGGTAGGGCGCGAGACGGCTGCGCGATGATTGGCTGGCGTTGCGATTGTGGCAGGATTTTTGGCACCGCCGGCGACGTGTCGTGCGCCGCGGTGTTCCACATCTCGGTCTCCTCGTCCTCGCGCTGCACCGCCGTCGGGATCCGGTACTGCTGGGCGTGCATCGCGGGCATCGGTTGGAGCGATGGAACCGGCTGCGCCTTCGTGACAGGTGGTGGATTCGTGCCGGTCGCGACAGCCCGCAGGGACACCGCCGGTTTGGGTGGCGGCGAGGAGAACAGATCGGGAGCCGGCTCGTCGTCGATCCGCTTTGCGTGGGCCAGGTGGATCAAGTCTCTGATCGCGGTGGATTCCTGGGCCATGGCAACGGGAGTTAGTGCACGAGGTACGCCACCGACCCCACGCCCGATTACGACGACTTCGCCGTGCCTACCGTGACAACCCGAGTTGGTGGCAACTCGACTCGCCAGCTGTCAGGGCAGCGTCGGGGGGGAAGCCGGCACCTCGCCGCTGCTGATACACCGGGTGACGCGCTGCGCGAGTGAACGCGCGGATCCCGCCGATCCGGCATCGACCTCGAGCTCGAGCTGGTTGGATCCGATCTCGAGCAGCAGCCGGCGCCGCGGACGCGTGTAGCGCCGGACGAGCAGGGCGAGGGCGATCGCGAACGCGACCGCGCCGACGAAGAACCCCTCGCCGACGATCCACACCGCGCCGAGCGCGAGGAAGCCGACGCCGGGCCAGCTGACGCGTTGCGATCTCCAGCTCGCCAACCGGATGTCGTGTACCGTCGTGACGATGTTCTCGGCGGCATCGGGCTTGGCGCGCCACATCACCGTATCGCCCGTGACCTCGATGCTCGCGGGGCGCCCGTACGCGGTTCCCGTGATCTTCGCGGTCGTCATCCCGAGTCGATCGG
>JBBQJJ010000104.1:0-22319 GCA_038325805.1 Haliangiales bacterium | reverse complement strand
GGAGCTGGGCCAAGCCCCGGAAGCTGACCGGTGATGGCCCGATCGCGGCTCACACGCCGCGTTTGTGAGGGTCCAGGTCCGGATCGTGGACCGTGACCACAATCACTGTGAAGCGACGTGCTTGCTGTAGGCGTCGGCGTTCATCAGCTCGTCGATCTCGGCCTTCTCCGTCGGCTCGAGCTCGATCATCCAGCCTTTGCCATAGGGCTCGCCGTTGACGTCCTCGGGGGTGTCCTTGAGCCCGGCGTTGACCGCCGTGACCCGACCGGACACCGGCGCGTACAGATCGGAGACGCTCTTGACGCTCTCGACCGTGCCGAACCGCTGGCCCTTGGTGATCAGGTCGCCGTCCTTGGGCAGGTCGACGAGGGTGATGTCGCCGAGCTGATCGACGGCGAACTGCGTGATGCCGACGCGCCACGCAGAGCCCTTTGCCTGGAGCCACTCGTGGTCGTGCGTGTATCGAAGGTCAGGAGGGAACGTACTCATTTGGTCCTCTTGTAGAACTTCCCGGCGACGACCGTCGCCGCGACGTCCTTGCCGCGGCAGTCGATCGTGAGCGTCGTGCCCGCGGCTGCGAGCGCGGTGGGAACGTAAGCGAGCCCGATCGAGCCACCGACGACGATGCCCGGACCGCCGCTGGTGACGGTGCCGATGACCTTCCTGTCCGCGTCGACGACCGGGTAGCCGTGGCGGGCGATCGCGCGCGCGGCCTCGGGGATCGTGAACCCGACGAGCTGGCGCGTGACGCCGTTCGCCTTCTGGTCGCGGAGCACGGGAGCGCCGAGGAAGTCGCGGTTGTCGAGCTTGACCGCCCAGCCGAGCCCGGCTTCGAGCGGCGTGTGATCGTCGTCTAGATCGTTCCCGTAGAGCGGCAGCTTGGACTCGAGCCGCAGCGAATCGCGCGCGCCGAGCCCGATCGGTAGCCCGCCGAGCGGCGTGGCCTTGTCGAGCAGCGCGGCCCACAGCTTCGCCGCGTCCTCGTTCGGACACGCGAGCTCGAAGCCATCCTCGCCCGTGTAGCCGGTGCGCGCGGCGGTGCACATCACCCCGGCGACGAGGGCATCGCGCCAGGTGAAGCTGGTCATCCCGGCGAGCTCACCGTTGGCGAGCTCCTCGACCAGTGCGAGCGCCTTCGGACCCTGAACCGCGATCAGCGCCGTCTCGTCCGAAACGTCGACCACGTCGCACAACGAGTGCGTCTGCTCGCGGAAGTGCTCGAGGTCCTTCGCCGTGTTCGACGCGTTGACGATGACGAAGAACTCGTCGTCGCTGCGCTTGTAGAAGATGCAGTCGTCGACCACGCCGCCGCTCTTGGTGCAGAGCAGGGTGTAGACGGCCTTGCCGACCGGCGCGGTGGCGACGGCGTTGGTGGTCAGCTTCTCGACGGCTTCGCGGACGCGCGGCCCGCGGAGGAACACCTCGCCCATGTGCGAGACGTCGAACAGGCCGACGCTCTCGCGCACGGCCTTGTGCTCCTTGATCGTGCCGGCCGTGTACGAGACCGGCATGTCCCAGCCGCCGAAATCGATCAGCCGTGCGCCAAGCGCTTTATGTGAGTCCCAGAGCGGCGTCCGTCTGCGTTCCACGGCGCGTCTATATCACGGAGCGGTTCGCGCCGGCAGCGCAGCCTGGCGCGGTTTGCCGAGCACGCGGCGCGCCATCCACGACGACAACCGGCGCGGGATGAACCGCACGCCCCAGCACGACAGCTTGTTGATCACACCGGGGATCACCGTGCGCTTGCCCTTGCGCATCGCGCGGATGGTGACTCGCGCGACCTCGTCCGCGCTCTTCATCGAGTGGTTCGCGACCCAGCCGTAGTTGCCGGCGCCGGCCTGCGCGTGAAACTCGGTGGTGGTGCCGCCCGGGCAGATGCATGTCGCGGAGAGGGAGGAAGAGACTTCGCGGAGCTCGTCGTGGAGCGCCTCGGTGAAGTTGCGAACGAACGCCTTGCTCGCCGCGTACACCGCCATGTTGGGCACGCTCTGGTAGGCGCCGATCGAGGCGATGTTGACGAGGTACGCGCGCGAGGCATGGGTGGCGTCGACGAACCTTCGCGATAGCTCGATCAGCGACGTGATATTGAGCTGGATCAGCTCGGCATCGCGCGCCCAGTCGACGCCGGAGAATCGCCGGAAGTACCCGAAGCCCGCGTTGTTGATCAGGATGTCGAGAGAGCCGGCGGCCGACCAGACCTCGGCGGCACCGTGGGTCGTGCCGAGGTCTGCCACGATGACGTCGACGGTGACGCCTCTTGCACGGCACGCGGCCGCGACCTCGTCGAGCTTGGTCTTCCGTCGCGCGGTGAGGACGAGCTCGACGCCGAGGTCGGCGAGCTGGTGTGCGAGGGCCGCTCCGATGCCACTCGACGCACCCGTGATCAACGCTCGCTTGCCGCGGAGATCCGACACCCGTGAAAGCTATCTGATAGGGACCGCGCATGCAGCCGTCACCGGCAGCCCCGAGCGCTCGAATCGGACGATCCCGCGTCGATCGCGATCTGCGAGCGCAAACCCGCACGACGTGAAGCCGTGAAGGTCATGCTGGTTTGGGGCCGGCGCTCGGTGTACGAACGCCCCATGCGGAATCTGATCCTCACTTGCGCGGTCCTCGCCGCGTGCGGCGGCGGCGGTGGCTCACGCGAAGCAGCGCTCGCAAAGACGGCGCGTTACCAAGGCGACAAGATCGCGATCTTCGGCGTGGTCAAGACCACCACCGAGGGGAAGTTCAAGATCGCGATGAGCGACGAGACCACGCTGACCGTCGAGACCGTCGGTCGCTGGTACTCGCCAGACGGCCTCGCCACCACGTCGGGCGAGCAGGACATCCGCAACGTTCCGGACAAGAGCATCAACGTCAAGTTGACGATCAAGGTGCTCGCGGACGGCGACAAGTGGGTCGTCGATGTCCAGCCGAAGTTCCTCCGCATCGACAAGGGCACGCCGATGCCGCAGCAGCTCGGCCCCAACGATGCGAGCCTGCCGGGCTGGGCGCCGGGCAAGGTCGATCAGCTCGCGCTCGAGATCTACACGGCGCTCGCGCCCTACGAGGTCAAGGCGCCGGGTGGCAACATCCCGCCTCCGGCAACCATGGAGGAGCCAGCTCCGGCGACTCCCGCTGCTGATCCGGCCGCGGGGTCCGCTGCACCGTGATCCGCGTCTTCGCCATGGTCGTCGGGTTCGCGATCGCCTGCGGGCCCTCGCAGCGAGAGGTCGCGCTCGCGAAGATGGCTCGCTACAACGCGGACAAGGCCGTGCTGTTCGAGCTGACGCGCGATGCGGTCGCACGCAAGCACAAGATCTCGCACTCCGACGAGACGGTGCTGACGATCATCACGCGCGGTCGTTGGTACACCCCCGAGGGTCTCGCCTCGCAGTGGTCCAACCCGAACGACGTGATCGATTCGCCAGATGCACAGACGGGCAGTCGCAACGATCCGTTCGACACCGCGGCCCGCCCCGCACTCCCCGACAAGAGCCTGTTCATCCAGCTCACGATCCGGCTCCTCCCCGAGGAGAAGAACTGGGTCGTCTACGTCGAGACCAAGGTCGCGCGCTTCAACGTCGGGATGCCGATCCTCGAGCCGGTCAACACCACGCGGCTCGACACGCCTCCGTGGGTTCTCGGCAAGGTCGATCAACTCGCGTACGAGATCCACAAGTCGCTGCGCCGCTACCAGGTGCGCGGCCTGTCCGGGAGCACGCCTGCGATCCCGTTCGATCCGACGCCGATCACCAACGAGCCTCCAGCCGAGCCGCATCCCGTCGATCTGCCACCGGATCCCGATGCAGATCCCGGCGCCGGTTCGGCCCCGTGAAGATCGCCGAGCTCGTCGTCGCCTCCGACGAGCGGTTCGGATCCGGAGGCTTCCTCGAAGTCCGCCGGATCAAGCTGCGCAACCGGCGAAGCGATGGCTCGCTGTCGGCCGAGTACATCTCCGATTCGATCGCGCGCCGGGCGCAGGATGCGGTGGTGGTCGCGATCTACGCGCGCACGCCGTCCGGGATCGACGTGCTGGTCCGTGATGGCTTGCGACCCGCGCTGGTGTTCGGCCGCGAAGCCGCGCGGGCACCGCTCCCCGAGTTGCCGCCGGCGCTGTTCCTCACCGAGCTGGTGGCGGGCGTGGTCGAGCCGACCGATCGCGGCGAAGCGGGGCTGCGGTCACGTGCCGCCGCCGAGGTCCTGGAAGAGGCTGGGTTCACGGTGTCGCCGGACGAGATCGAGCTGCTTGGCCAGCACGGGCTGTATCCGTCACCGGGTGCGATGGTCGAGAAGTTCTACTTCGTGTGCGTCCAGGTCGACCCCCAGGTCCAGCAGGCCCTCGCGGGTGATGGCTCGCCGATGGAGGAGGGCGCGACCACGCGGTGGCTCCCACTCGAAGCCGCGATCGAGGCGTGCGTGCGCGGAGAGATCGTCGATCTCAAGACGGAGCTCGGACTTCGCCGACTGCGCGACCAGCTCGCGATCCGATAACTTCTCGTCGACAGATCCCGCGCACTGAACAGATTGTCAGACTGCTATGCGAGGGTCACTTCCATGGACGGTCCAACGTTCCATCTATCTCGTAGCGACGCAGTCGCCTGGTTACGTTCGCTTCCAGCGGAATCGATCGATTGCGTGATCACCGATCCGCCGTACGAGTCGCTCGAAAAGCATCGAGCGATCGGCACGACCACGCGGCTCAAGCACAGCAAAGCATCGAGTAACGATTGGTTTTCGATCTTCCCGAACAGTCGGTTCCCCGAGCTGTTCGAGCAGGTCTATCGCGTGCTCAAGAAGCACTCCCACTTCTATCTGTTCTGCGATCCCGAGACGATGTTCGTCGCGAAGCCGATGGGAGAAGCGGCGGGCTTCAAGTTCTGGAAGCCCATCATCTGGGATAAAAAATCCATCGGTATGGGCTACCACTACCGCGCGCGGTACGAGTGCATCCTGTTCTTCGAGAAGGGGAAGCGAAAGCTCAACGACCTCGGCATCGCCGATATCCTCGAGGCAAAGCGGATCAGCGGTGGCTATCCGGCGGAGAAGCCACCGAGCGTCAGCGAGACCTTGATCCGGCAGAGCACCGAGCTCGGCGAGCTCGTGATCGATCCGTTCATGGGGTCTGGATCGGTGGGTGTGGCCGCAATAACCAACCAGCGTTCGTTTCGCGGCAACGATCTGTGTGAAGAAGCCGTCGACATCACGCGTGCACGGATGCGTGAAGCCGGCGCACGTGAAGCCGGCGATGCACCGGTCGTGAGCACGTCACCGCAGCTCGGGCTGCTGTGAAGCGCGGCAGCAAGGCGGTGAACCCGCGGTCGACGTCGACCGGTCACAGCTATCGCGATCTGATCGCGGCGTATATCCATCACCAGTACAGCGAGCTCGGGTTGGTCGTGTATCGCGAGGTCAATCTCGGCAAGACCATCATCGCGAAGGATCGCCAGATCGACGTGTTCGTGGTGCGGCCGCTGGATCAGAAGGCGATCGCGATCGAGTGCAAGTTCCAGGACGTGCAGGGCACGGCCGACGAGAAGATTCCATACGCCCTCGACGATCTGGCGGCGCTCTGGGTGCCGGGATGCTTGGTGTACGCGGGGCGCGGATGGTCGCGCGGCGTGCTGCACCAGCTCGAGGCGTCGCGGCTCGCGGCGTCGTGTCTGCCGGAACGGGACACGCTCCAGCGCAGCAAGGCGACGCGCGAGCTCGATTACATCCTCGCGGCGACGTTCGGATTCTGGGAGCAGATCCTGCCGGCGAACAAGCGCTACCGGCGTTGACCGCGGACTGGGTGCGAGATCTTCGGGTAACCGGGCGATCCGCGACGGCGGCGTGTCGTCGGCGCTCACCGATCTTCGTGAGATTGCAGCGTGCGCTCATTTCGTATGTAGACCCGCACGGCTACACGACAGGGATGCTCGATCCGCGTCGTCTCGTTGCCACTGCGTTACTCGTGCTCGCCAGCGCCAGCCTTGCGGCTGCAGACCCGAAGGTGACCATCACGCCGAAGACGGCGAAGCCGGGTGACCCGGTGCTCGTCACCGTGACGGGTGTGAAGGACACGCCGAAGGGGAACGCCGGCGCGACCACGCTCGAGTTCTTCGCGTCGAAGACAGGCTATCAGGCGGTGTTCGCGATCCCGCTGCCGAAGGCAGACGCGAAGCCCGACCCCACGCCCGCGCCGATCTCGATCGAGGTCACCGGCGCGAAGCCGATCGCCCTCCAGATCAAGGAGGTCACGTTCAAGGAGACCGACGTCAACGTGGCCGACGAGTTCGCCTCACCAGGTGCGCGCGACCGCGCGAAGATCGGCGCCGACAACCAGGCGATCATCGGCGCGGCGCTCAAGAGCAAGGGGGCGCCGAAGTTCGCGCGCGCGTTCAAGCGGCCGGTCGGCGCGGTGACCTCGAGCTTCGGCGAGTGGCGCCGCTGGAACGAGGACGACTCGGGGTTCAAGACCCAGCACCTCGGGTTGGACATCGGCCAGACCAAGGGCTCGCAAGCTCGTGCGACCAACGCAGGCACGGTGACGCTGGCGCGCGACGGCTTCCTCACCGGCAAGGTGGTGGTGCTCGACCACGGCGCCGGGATCTCGACGGCCTACTACCACCTCTCGAAGATCACCGTCGCGGAAGGTGATCGCGTCGATCTCGGCGGAGCGATCGGCCTGGTCGGTGACACGGGGCGCACGACCGGTCCTCATCTCCACATCAGCGTGCGCGTGCCCGGTGGCTTCGTCGATCCCGCCGCGTTCTTCGCGCTGCCGCTCGCGCCGAAGTGATCTGCGTCCGTCACTCGCAGATCGTGCACGGCATGCAGCCGGCCGGCTTACCGATCAGCTCGCACAGCTGCGGCTCCGTCATCCCGCGGCTGTAGATCTGCACGCTGTCGAGGGCGCCATCGAACCGGCTATGTGCGGCGCCTGCCTCGCTGAGGTGGCCGATCGCGACACCCTGCGAGCCTGTCGGGCTCGGCGTGAACATGGGCTTGTGGCAGAACCGTTCGGTGTTGCCATCGCCGGTCCATCGCGAGGCACAGAAGTCGATCCCGTCCCACGTGCACGCGAGGAACGACCACGCATTCTCGGTGAGTTGCTCGGTGAACTCGAACCGCGCGACGCCGGTGTGGACGCAGCGGTTCTGCAGCTGGCCGTCGACGCTCGAGCGACCGATCAGCATCGCGTACTGATCCTCGTGATCGATCAACCCGTAGACCGTGCCTACGGCCGGCAGCGTGTTCGGACGGATCCACATCGCGATCGTGTAGGCGGCGTCGCGATCGAACGCCGGATCCTCGGCGACCCGAACGACCGTCGTCGGACCGATCTCGATCGCCGGTGACGTGCCGGGCACGGTGCGGGTTGCCACGGTCAGGTTCTGCGCGGTCGCGTCGTGGCGGCCGGTCGAGCTATCGGTCAACGACCCATCGGTGACGACGTCCTCCATCTCGAGACAGAGCACGAGGCCGGCGGGGTCGGGTGCCGTGCACGGCGCGACGGTGGGGTTGGGACCGTCCGGTGAGGGCTGCGTCGCGTCGTCGCTGGTCGCCATCGCATCGACGTCGAGCTGACCGGTGGCCGGCGTGTAGCTACACGCAGCGAGCATCGAGACCAGCGCGAGCGACTTCACACGCTCACCATCGCGCATTCGTCGACCGCGACTCAACAGCGACGACGAGTCGGACGTCGATTGCGCAAGTCGTGCAGCGGACGGCGCGGACTGTCGTCCGCACAGGTGTCGCCGCCGGGTTGCAGTGGGAGGGTCACTTGCCGTCGGTGTCGTCGACCACCGGCGCCGTCGATGCACGCGCGGGCACCTGCGTCCCGTCGGCCTTCGCGTACTCGTCGAGCTTGCGATACAGCGTCTTACGATCGAGCCCGAGCCGTTGCGCGGCGCGGGTCTTGTTGCCTGCTTCGTCTTCCAGCACGGCCTCGATGAATTCGCGCTCGAGCTCGGCGAGCGTCATCCGGCGCGCCACCGCGGCACCGAGCGAATCGGCCGGGCGCTTCTCACGCACCTGCGAGGGCAGATCTTCATCCGCGATCAGCTCGCCCTGGCACAGCGCGACCCCACGCTCGAGCACGTTCATCAGCTCGCGGACGTTGCCGGGCCAGTGGTACGCGAGCAACAGGTGCTGCGCCTCGGGCGCGAGCCGCATCCGGCGCGGCGGCGTTTGCTTCGCTCCGAGCGTCATCAGCACGTGCTCGGCGAGCGGCACGATGTCCTCGGGGCGCGAGCGCAGCGGCGGCAGATCCAGATGGATCACGTTGAGGCGGTAGTAGAGATCCTCGCGGAAGCTGCCATCCGTGAGCATGGTCTCCAGGTTCTTGTTGGTCGCCGCCACGACGCGCACGTCGACGCGCTGATTCTTCGTCGCGCCGAGCGGACGGACCTCCATCTCCTGGAGGACGCGCAGCAACTTCGCCTGCAACGGCAGCGCGAGCTCGCCGATCTCGTCGAGAAAGATCGTGCCGCCATCGGCTTCGACGAACAGCCCGGGCCTGTCGTTGCGCGCGTCGGTGAAGGCGCCCTTCTTGTGACCGAACAGCTCGCTCTCGATCAGGCCCTCGGGCACGGCCGCGAGGTTGACGCCGACGAACGGGCCGCGCGCGCGCGTGGAGTTGTAGTGGATCGCGCGTGCGATCAGCTCCTTGCCGGTACCGCTCTCGCCGGTCACCAGCACCGAGGCGGTGGATGGTGCGATCCGTCGGACCAGCGCCGTGACGTCGCGCATCGATTGGCTCTTCGCGATGATGTTGCCGAGACCGAAGCGATCCTCGACCTCGCGCTGGAGGCGGTTGACCTTCTGGTGGAGCTCGCGCTCGCGCAGCGCCTTGCCGGCCACCAGCAACAGCTCCTCGATCTCGAACGGCTTGGTGATGTAGTCGTAGGCGCCGAGCTTGACCGCACGGATCGCGGTCTCGATCGAGCCGAACGCGGTGATCATCACGACATGCGGGTGATCGGGCATCGCCATCACGCCGCGGATCAGATCGAAGCCATCCATCTCGCCGAGCCGGAGGTCGGTGATGATCAGATCGAAGTGCTCGAGCCGCGCGAGCTCGAGCCCACCCGACGCACCACCGGCGGACTCCACCTGATAGCCCGCGTCCACGAGCTCCTCGACCAGAAGATCGCGCATCGCGGCGTCGTCCTCGACGACCAAGATCGACGCGGCTGGCTCGGTCATCTCGGCCGTTTTAACACAGGGCTTCCGCAGGACTGGCACCTGGGAACGACACCTACACGATCACGCTGTTGCGGCCCACTTCTCCCACCCGCCGGGTCGGAGGTTCGCGGTATCGTCGAGGTTGATGCTTCGGTGGTGCAGCCTGGCGCTGGTGGGGCTCGTGGGTTGCTATCGGCCAACCGCCGAGGCGTCGTGCGCGCTGACCTGCGAGATCCAGAACGCGAGTAACGACTGTCCGGGCGAGCTGTCGTGTAACGCGCAGGGCCGCTGCTCGCTCCAGGGCGCCACCTGCGCTCCGGATAGCGGTATCCCTGACGGACCGGGGCCGAACCCCGACGGCCCGATGCCCGACGATCCGCCTGGGCTGTTCTGCTTCGGCACGTCGCCGATGCGGCCGTGCTTCGAGAGCAATCCAATCGCCGCGCTCCCGATCTCCAGCGGGTTCAGCACGACGAGTTGTCCACTCGGCGACGTGATGGTGCTCGATGGCCGCCCCCACTGCGTGGTCGTCGCACGCGACGTCACGATCAGCGGGGCGCCCCATATCACGGGGGACAAGCCGCTGGTGATCGTTGGTTCGTTCTCGATCCAGGTCGCCTCCAATGCGGTGCTCGATCTGTCGAGCTCGACGATCATCAACCTGCGCACCGGTGCGGGCGCGCATCCGTCGGAGTGCCAGACGCCTCCGTCACCGATCAATAACCAGGACGGTGCGGCCGGTGGATCGTTCGCGGGCCAAGGAGGCAACGGGGGAGTCGGGCAGGGCGGCTCTGCGCCGGGGACCGCGGCACCGGTGAGTGCGATCGCGGTGCGCGGTGGGTGCAACGGGTCGGCGGGTCCGAACGGCAACCCGGGCGGACTTGGCGGTGGCGCGGTCTATTTGATCTCCAACGCGATCCAGGTCGACGGGGTCGTGCGCGCGACCGGCGGCGGCGGCGTCGAAGGCGACAACTCTGGTGGTGGTGCCGGCGGCGGAACCGGTGGCTACATCGGCATCGATGCGGCCACGGTGCTGTTCGGAAATAACGGTCGGCTGGTCGCGAGTGGTGGGGGTGGGGGTGGTGGGGGTTGCATGGGCGAGGGGGGTGGCAACGGGATCGATGCCGACACCACCTCCAACATCTCTGCGCTTGGGGGCGCTGGCGTCGGCGGGCAGGGCGGCGGTGGGACGGGCGGATCCGTCTTGAACCAGCGGGCGAACTCCGGCGCCGACACCGATGGCATGAACTGCGCGGGTGGCGGTGGTGGAGGTGGGGTAGGAACGATCCAGTTCTTCCGGACGACGCAGACGTGTGTCAGTCGGTGCTTCCCGAGCGCGGTCGTCACTCCGTGATGAGTCGGTTTCCTCACATCGCGTTCGGCTTGCTGGTGTCGACCGGCTGCCGCCAAGTGCTCGGCTTCGAGGAGCTCGGCGGCATCGATGCGAATGGCCCAGATACGTCGAGCGATGGTCCGCAAGGCGACGGTGCGGTCGAATCGTTGTGTTTCGGCACCGAGGCGATCCGTCCGTGCTTCGAGAGCGTGCCGACGGACGACCTCCTCCTGAACGCCGGGTTCGACACCGACGCCGCATGCCCGAAGTCCGCGACGCTGGATGGCCGACCGATGTGCGTGCTGGGTGCGCGCACGATCAGCGTCCAGAGCACGGTGCGGATCACGGGATCGCTGCCGGTCGTCCTCGTCGCGACGGACAGCCTGACCGTCGCGATCGATGCCACGCTCGATCTGTCGAGCTCGGCCGTGAACAATCGGCAAGGTGCTGGATCGCCGGGGACGGCGTGCGCGAATTCACCCGCCGGTGGGACCTTTGGGGGGGCCGCAGGTGGAACGTTCGGTGCGCGCGGTGGAAATGGCGGCTCGGGTTCCGGTGAGGCCGGTGGAGTCGCCCCCGGCGTTCAAGTCGTGTCGTTCGACGGCGGCTGTCCGGGTGGCGCGCTGGTCCAGAGCTTCGCGGGCCGAGGTGGCGGAGCCGTGTATCTACTGGCGCCCTCGATCACGATCAACGGCACGATCCTCGCGACGGGTGGCGGTGGCCGTGGTGGGTTGATGGGGAGCGGTGGAGCGGGTGGTGGTTCTGGAGGCTCGATCGCGATCGAAGCAGGTGCGCTCGTGCTGGGTGGGCAGGCACGGCTCGTCGCCACGGGTGGCGGTGGTGGTAGTGGCAGTTGCAGCGCCAGCCCCGGGGTGGCGGGCGACGATGCCGATAGCGACGTCCTCGCGTTCGGCGGTCCCGGACCCGGCAACGCCGGTGATGGCGGCGACGGTGGCTTTCAGCTCGTGCAGGCCGGCGCGGGGGATCCCGGCGCGAAGCAGTGTGGGGGCGGTGGTGGAGGCGGCGGCGCCGGGACGATCCAGTTCTTCCACGGCAACACGTGTACGAACACGCAGTGCTTTCCGCCCGTCGTGTCGACCCCGTAGCTCAGCCCATGCCCTGTTTGCGGCGCGAGCGGCGGTGCTCGTGCTCTTCGTCGACGAGGCGCACGTAATCGAGCTGCTCGAAGTCATCCCACGACGGTGGCACCGGATCGCCGAGCTCGCGGACGCGCGCCCGAAACGCATTCGCGATCTGCTCGAACGGCGGCAGATCATCGCGGCCCGACAGCGCGCCGGACTTCGCCGCCTCGCCGGCTTCCTCGGTGAGTGCGAGTGCCGATTCGCGGCTGATCCGACCGCGGCGGATCACGTCCTGCACGCTGGTCGCGAGACTCGACAGATCGTACTGCTTGCTATCGAGCATCTCGAGCGCGACGAAGATCACCTGGCGTGCGGTCAGGACCTTGTCCTGATAGAGGACCATCGCGGCCTGAAAGTAATTGAACACCGGCACCAGGCGCGGGCCGAAGCGACGAAACCCATTCGGTGGTGAACGGCGATCCAGGTGGATGAACATCCGCTTCACCGCGTCCGCCTTCGGGACGTTGCGCGCGAGCTCGAGGATGCGGGAGGCATCGTCGTCGTAGGCACGCGAGGCGGTGAGCACGCGCTCGAGATCCGCGATGCTGACGCGGCCTGCGAGCAGATCGCCGTAGAGGCAATAGATGATCGCGTCGGCCTCGGCGTCGTCGCCGAACAAGGTCTCGCTCTCCGCCGGCGCGCCGGTGCGCGACTGCATCATCGCGGGCAGCTTGTAGGGAATCTGGGCGCGCAGGGAGCGGAAGCGGCCGCGCAGAATATTCTTGAGGTTGTTCTTGAGGACGAACTCGTCGTACTCGACGCCATCGAGCGTCAGCTTCGCGGCGAGCACCTGGCGCATCTGCGTGGGAGAGCCGGAGACGATGCAGATCCGGTGGCCGTCCTGCTTGAGCGCACGCAGCAGTGCACTCGCGCCGGGATAGGCCTGCTTGTCGGCGGCATCCTGCATCGCGTTCTTGTAGAGATCGGTGAGGCTGTCGAACTCGGTGCGCAGATAGGTCTTGTCGAGGTCCCAGCGGAACGTGTGGCGCGGCGGCGTCTCGCCGGGTGCGAGCCCGTCGGGGACATGATCGAGGAGCCCGATTCGCTCGCCGAGCTTGACGGGCAGCGTGGTCAGGCGCGTGAACAGCGAGCGCCGAGCCATCAGTCCTCCACCCGAGGCATCGCACCGCTACTCGATCCTTCTGACGTCTTCGCGCGCGTGCCGCGCCGAGCGCGATCGTCGAGCTCCGCCATCGTGCGCGCGATGTTGCCGCAAAGATTCCCCGACAGCGCCTTGTGGGCGACCTTGATCGCGTTGGTCACCGCGCGCGCATTGCTGCGGCCGTGCGCCTTGATGAACGGATGCGTGAAGCCGAGCAGCGGCGCGCCGCCGTACTGTTGCCAGTCCGTGATCGACTTGAGCTGATCGATCGCGGAGCTCAGGGCGAGGAGCCCGAGCCGCCACGCGAGGCGCTCTTTGTGGGCGTAGCGCGCGAGCCGCACCACCGTCTCGGAGACGCCCTCGAGCATCTTGAGCACGACGTTGCCGACGAAGCCGGAGGTGACGACCACGTCGGCGACGCCGCGCGGGATGTCCAACCCTTCGATGTTGCCGATGAAGTTGAGCTCGGTGGTCTCGACCAGCGCGGCATGCGCGGCGATCACGTTGGCCGGGCCCTTGTTCGCTTCGGTGCCGTTCGACAGCAACGCGACGCGGGGCCGTCGGTTGTTCGACACCAGCTTGGCGTACGCCGAGCCCATCACGGCAAAGCCGACGAGATCCTCGGCGGTGACATCGACGGTGGCGCCGACATCGAGGATCAGCGAGAACGGATCATCCTTCTCGCCGCGGCGCAGCTCGGTGGGATAGACGGCGGCGAGCGCGGCCTTCGAGACGCCCTCGAGCAGCTGCCAGCGCCGCGCACACGCGAGCACGCTCGCTCCGGTGTTGCCGGCGGAGACCAGCGCATCGCCTTCACCACGCGCGACGAGATCGGCGGCAACGATGATCGACGCATCCGGCTTTGCGGCCAACGCCTCGGCAGGCTTCTCGTCCATCTCGACGCGCGTGGGCGCGTGATGGACACGCATGCGCGCGCCGTCGTGGCGGAGCTGGGGGAGCTTGCGCCCGAGCACTGCGGCATCACCAACCAGGATCAGCTCGACATTACCGAGTTGCAGCGACGCCTCCGCCGCGCCCTGGACGATCTCGTCCGGAGCGTTGTCGCCTCCCATGGCGTCGACGACGATGCGATGCATGCCCGGCATCTTGCCATATCAAGGGTCACGGGGTCGGTTCGTAGGCGACGCGTTTGGCGTAGCTTCCGGGCGGAGAACCGAGTGGGTAAACAATGAGCTTCCGTCGCCAACTTCGTTACCGCTTCGACAACCTGATGTCGCGCGGCGTGCTCGCGCAGATCCTGCTGCTCGCGATCGTCACGATGCTCCTCGTGTTGATCGCCGCGGTCGCGATCTTCGCGTTCGGTGTCGTGCCGGCGGACGGTGACACCTCCGACTCGTTCGGCGTGGTCACGTGGAAGGCGCTGATGCACTCGATGGACGCCGGCACGCTCGGCGGCGACAGCACGAGCAGCTGGACGTTCCTCTCGATCATGTTGTTCGTCACGCTCGGCGGCATCTTCGTGTTGTCGGCCCTGATCGGTGTGCTCAACAACGGCTTCGGGCAGCTGCTCGAGAGCCTGCGTCGAGGTCGCAGCGTGGTGATCGAGAAGAACCACACGGTGATCCTCGGCTGGACGCCGAAGATCCACACGCTGCTGACCGAGCTGGTCGAGGCCAACAAGAACGTCCGCAACGCGTGCGTCGTGATCCTCGCGAACCGCGACAAGGTCGACATGGACTCCGAGGCCGACGAGACCACCGGCAAGGCACGCCTCCGCGTGGTCACCCGCACCGGCAACCCGATGTCGACCGACGATCTCGAGCTCGTCAACCTCGCCGCGTCGCGCGCGGTGATCGTGCTCGCCCCCGCGGTCACCGCCGACGGCGCGCCGATGGCAGCGCACGAGAGCGACACCGTGGTGCTCAAGACGTTGCTCGCCCTCACCAAGTCCGCACCGAAATCCAAGCTCCACATCGTCGCCGAGATCTTCGATCCGCGGTCGGAGCGAGTCGCGCGGATGGTCGCCGGAGAGCACGCTGCGTTGATCCTGGCGACGCCGTTGATCAGCCGCCTGCTGGTCCAGACCGGTCGGCAATCCGGCCTGTCGGCGGTCTACACCGAGCTCCTCGACTTCGCGGGCAACGAGATCTACGTCCACGACGAGCCCAAGCTCGCCGGGACGACGTTTCGCGATGCGGTCCACCGCTTCGGGACCTCCTCGTTGATCGGCGTGCTGACCAGCGATCACGTCACGTTGGTGCCACCCCCGTTCGATCGGATCTTCGCGCTCGGCGACCGCGTGATCGCGATCAGCGAGGATGACGACACGCTGGTGCTCGACGGATCACCGCCGAACGTCGAGGACTCCGCGTTGGTCGCCCGCCGTCCCACCCACACGCCGGCGCCTGACCGCACGCTCGTCCTCGGCACCGGGCCGCGGCTCGCCAACGTGCTGCGCGAGCTCGACTCGTACTGCGCGCCGGGCAGCGACGTCGTGGTGGTCGGTGACACCGAAGTCCCCATACCCGAGCTGGTCAACCTGAAGGTCCGCCTCCGGACCGGCGATCTCACCGATCGCCAGGTCCTCGACGGGCTCGACGTCACCGCATTCGATCACGTGCTGGCGCTGTCCGAGACCATCGGTCGCACCCAGGAGATGGCAGACGCGCGAACCATGGTCACGCTGCTCCACCTTCGCGATCTCCTGCGGATCGCCGACAAGCGCGTGCCGATCACGTCCGAGATCCTCGACATCGGGAACCGCGATCTGGCGAGCGTCGCCGAGGCCGACGACTTCATCGTCAGCAACACGCTGGTGTCGTTGATGGTCTCGCAGGTCGCCGAGAACCCGCACCTCGTGAAGGTGTTCGAGGAGCTGTTCTCGTCGCAGGGCTACGAGATCTACCTCAAGCCGGCGAGCGACTACGTCCGGCCGGGTCGCCACACGTTCGGCGTGCTCACCGAGGCCGCGTTGCGTCGCGACGAGATCGCGATCGGGTACCGGCTGGCGCGACAGTCGAGCGATCAGGCCGCAGCGTTCGGCGTGGTGATCAACCCGTCGAAGACGGCGGTGCTCGAACTCGATGACTCCGACAAGATCATCGTGCTCGCGGAGAGCTGATCAGGGGAGCTGATCAGGGGAGCTGATCAGGGGAGCTGATCAGGGGAGCTGATTAGGGGAGCTGATCAGGGGAGCTGATCAGGGGAGCTGATCAGGGGAGCTGATCAGGGGAGCTGATCAGGGGCACGCGTTGCGCGCGCTGAACCGCTGACCCGGGCAGCTGCCCGAGGCCTGGAACGTCTTGCCGTCGCAGCCGCAGTACTGGCGAAGATCGCGCGTGCAGCCGCGCGTCGCCGGGGCGCAGGTGCCGGGCGTGTCGCCGCAGCCCTGACCCTCGCAGGTGCCGGACTCGCACTCCGAGGCCGCGGAGCACTGCGAACCTGCGGGCTTCGCATCGCGCTTGGGCGTCGGCGTGTGATCGCCGGTGTGACCGGTGTGACCCGAGTGATCGACGGGCGCGGGGCGCGGGCGTGGGGCGGGATTGGTGCCGCCGCCGCTGCTGGTGACGCAGGCGATGACGAACGACAGGGAGAAGCCGAGCAGGAGGAAGCGCATCGCGCGCATCCTACTCGAATCCGTAGGTTTACGAGATCGCGCGCAACTCGAAGGAGGTGCGGACGACGCCGTCGGCCATGCCAACGAAGATCTTCCGCGTCGCGCTGTGTTTCGTGCTCGTCGCTCCGGCCTTCGCCGCCGCTGACAAGCTCGATGACTTCAAAGAGGCCGTACGCAACCAAGGCTGCGACAGCATTCCTTACAGTGACCTTCGCAGCGGTTGCCGATCGCAGCAGAGTGAGGTCCATCCGTGGTGCGATGGAGAGAGGACCAGTCAGCTGTGTCATTGACGTGACCGGCAACCTACGTTCGCAGCATGCGCGTGAGTACCGAGAGCTCGAAGAGCTAAAGGACAAGCGGCGAGAGGCCGACGACAAGCGTTCGCGCGCCACCGATGATCCTGAACGGACCAAGTGGCGGGGTGCGAAGAAGCGGTTGGACGATACGGGCCGCGAGATCGGAAAGCGTAAGGACGTCGTCGAAAAGACGATCTGCACGATCAATAAGTGCATGGACTATCGTCGTGCCGTAATGAACACGTTCTCGTACGCGACGGACAAGGTGCGAGGGGAGAGTGAGCCTGACCTCCAGCCGTACGTGGAGACACTTCGCAATAGGTACCCCGTTCACATCAGCGGGCATGAGGAGCAGATCAAGAGCCGCGCGAATGCGCTGGAGACCTGCAAGAAAGAGCTCCCGTGACAAATCCTTTCATCGACGAACTGAGGGATGCGTTCCCACCTTCACAACTCGATGCCGAGCGCGTGTTTTACATGTACAGCGACGCGGAGCTCTGTGAGCGTGCTGTGAACGGACGGCGATGGGACGAGATCGACCCGAGAGTCCTTGCGAACCGGTCAGATGCTCTGACCTTTCTCGACCACGAGAGGTTTCTGTCGTGGCTGCCGGCGTACCTGAACCTCCTCGCGGTCATCGACCCACTGTACTCGACGGTTCCCGAGACCCTGTTTCGCCGGTTGACGAGGCCTGACCCCGAGAAGGAGAGCTCACGCAAGCTGCGCTTGTTCGACGAGTCGATGAGCCTACTCACCCCTGCACAACGCAGGGTCATCGCGCATAGCTTGCAGCATTTCATCGCGCGTACACCTGGCCTCGCAACCGATGCACGCTGCGCACTCGACCGCTATTGGGGTGCATTCGCCTAACCCCAGAGACCAGCGGGCCGGCGGCCGGCCACCACCTTGAACGAAAGTGAGCTCGCATAGACCGCGAACTCTATTTTCGTGGCAGTTCGCCTGTGTCGATCCTTCGACCAGGCGAATGATGGGGTGGCTCGTCCTCGAGCCGGGGACCCCGAATACAATCGACCGGGTGAGCGCGATCGCGCGAACCTCTGGGGGTTAGGGAAATCCCGGGAGTAGGTTGGGACGGTCAGACCGGCAAGCTATGGTCCGCCCGCTTTGGCTGAGCGCATCTACATCGTCGACGGGCACGGCTACATCTTCCGCGCCCACTACGGCCTGATGAACATCTCGCGCGGCGAGCGCAAAGAGGTGCGGCTGTCGACCAGCGAGGGCATGCCCACCGGCGCGCTCTACGTGTTCACGCGGATGTTGATGCGGATGGAGGAGGACGCGAACCCCAAGCGGATCTGCGTGGTGTTCGACGACAAGAGCGGCGTGCCCACGTTTCGCCGCGAGATGTATCCGGCCTACAAGGCCACGCGGAAGGAGCCACCCGAGGAGCTCCAGGTCCAGATGGACTACTTCGCGCAGATCGTCCGCGGGATGGGCTGGCCCGTGATCGCGGTGCCGGGCGTCGAGGCGGATGACGTGATCGCCACGCTGGTGGAGCAGGCGCGTGCGCGGGACTGGGAGGTGGTCATCTACAGCGCCGACAAGGACATCATGCAGATGGTCGGCGACGGCGTGTCGATGATCGATGCGCTCCATCAGAAGACGTACACGCGCGAAGAAGTCATCAAGAAGATGGGCGTGCCGCCGGAGAAGATTCCGGACTTCCTGGCGCTGGTGGGAGACACGAGCGACAACATCCCGGGCATCCGCGGGGTCGGCGACAAGACGGCGTCGATCCTGCTGGAGAAGTACGGGACGCTCGCGAATCTGATCAAGGAGAACCCGGTGGTGCCGCGGATCCAGGTCAAGCAGCCGTTCGGCGATCCCGAGCAGCTCGCGCGGATCCAGATCTCGCGGCAGCTGGTGGAGCTGCGGCGAGATGTACCGCTGCCGCTCACGCTCGACGACCTGGTGGCTACGGATTGGGATCTGGGGGTGTTGCTGCAGCTGTTCACGGAGCTCGAGTTCCAGATCCTGGTCGAGAAGGTGAAGATGCGGATGCCGCCGGGCGAGGACGTCATCGTCGTCCCGGCGCCCGAGACCACGGCGATCGCCACGGTCGAGCAGGCACCGGAGACCAAGATCACGCTCCGGCCGGATGCAATCGCGGAGCTCGCGAAGGCGGCGAGGGCTTCCGGGAAGTTCGCGATCACCGTCGAGCTCGATCCCACGCGGAACGACACGGCGGGCCTGGTCGCGATCGTGATCGCGGTGCCAGGTCAGGCGCCCGCATACATACCGCTCGGACATCGCTACATCGGTGCACCCACTCCGCCACTGGCGGCGGATCTCGAACCGATCAACGCGCTGCTGCGCGACGACAAGGTGCACAAGGTCACGCACGACGCGAAGACCGTCTACCGCGCGTTTTTGGATCGCGGCCTCGAGGTCAAGGGCATCGTCGAGGACACCATGCTCGCAGCGTTCCTCCTCGATTGCACCGAGGAGTGCGAGGCCGGCGAAGCCATGGCACAGCGGCTCGGCGGCGTGTTGCTACCGCCGCGCACCACGATCGCGGGCAAAGCGAAGACGAGCCTCGAGCCGATCGCGGTGGAGCGCGCGGCGCCATGGGCGGGTGCGATCACGCACGCGGTGCTCGCGATCTCGGAGCAGTTGCCGAGCAGGCTCGAGCAGAGTCAGCTGCTGCCGCTGTATCGCGAGCTCGAGCTGCCGATCGCGCGGATGCTCGCGGATATCGAGCGCCGCGGCATCTGCATCGACGTCCCGCACTTCAAGAAGCTCGACAAGCAGGTCTCGGAGAAGCTGGCCGAGCTCGAGGAGTTCATCTTCAAGGCGGCGGGGCAGGAGTTCAACATCGCCTCGCCCAAGCAGCTCGGCGAGCTGTTGTTCGACAAGCTCGGGCTCGAGACCAAGGGCGTCCGGCGCACCAAGCTCGGCTGGTCGACGGAAGCCGAGGTGCTCGAGGAGCGGATCAACCAGCACGCGGTGATCGCGCCGATCCTCGAGCACCGCGAGATCAGCAAGCTCAAGGGCACCTACCTCGATGCGCTGCCACCGCTGGTCAACCCCAAGACGGGCCGCGTCCACACCTCGTTCAACCAGGTGGTCGCGGAGACCGGGCGGATCTCGTCGCAGGATCCCAACCTCCAGAACATCCCGATTCGCACCAAGCTCGGCATGGAGATCCGGCGCGGCTTCATCGCGTCGCCGGGGCACGTGCTGATCGCGGCGGACTACTCGCAGATCGAGCTCCGGATCCTCGCGCACCTGTCGGGCGACGAGAAGATGACGCGCGCGTTCCGCGATCACATCGATATCCACACCGAGACCGCGGCGGAGGTGTTCGACGTCCCGCGCGACGAGGTGACCAAGGACCAGCGGCGGATCGCGAAGGCGGTCAACTACGGGCTGTCGTACGGCCAATCCGACTTCGGGCTCGCGCGCACCCTCGAGATCAACCGCAACCAGGCGGCCGAGTACTCGCGCAAGTACTTCCAGCGCTTCCCCACGATCCACAAGTTCATGGACGACGTCATCACGCTCGCGCGGGCACAGGGCGGATCGCGGACGCTGCTCGGGCGGTGGCGGCCGATCCCGAACTTGATGTCGAAGTCACCGCAGGCGCGGCATGCCGCCGAGCGCGTCGCGCAGAACACGCCGATGCAGGGCGCCGGCGCAGACATCATCAAGCTCGCGATGATCGCGGCGCAGAAGCGGATCGACAAAGAGAAGTGGCCGGTGGCGATGCTGCTCACCGTGCACGACGAGCTGGTGTTCGAGGCGCCGCCGAAGATCGCCGAGCACGTGGGCCAGGAGCTCAAGGCCGAGATGGAAGGCGTCTATCGGCTGAACGTACCGCTCGAGGTCGATATCGGCATCGCCGGCAACTGGGCCGATGCCTGAACGTACGAGCTCTGGAAGAAATCTTCGAAGGAGTGTTCGACTGGCGGGGAATAGAGGCATGACTCGAACGTCCTCTCTCCTCACACTCGCCTTGCTCGGTGCGTGCACCAGCCGGGATACCAAGCTCGCAACCTTCGAGGTACCCCGTCCGGATCAGATGCTCGGCGGCAACATCTCGCCGAGGAGCTACGACATCCCAATCGGTCACGCTGCGGAGATCCGTCGGTTGTTCAAGAGCAACGAAGGGGCGATGTCCTATCCGATCGCGGTGGTCAGCGCAGCGGGCACCCAGACCCAGTTCGTCAACCCGCAGCCGGTGTTCATCGGCGAGAGCCGGTTCGTGGTCGGCATGCCCGAGGGACATCACGCCGCGCTCGAGCAGATCGTGGCCTCGCTCGCGACCTCAAGTGTCCCGCCGGTCGCGGAGAGCTACGAGATGACCTACTGGGTCGTGCTCGCAAAGCCTGCGGAGGTGACATCGATCGCGAGCGACCTCGGCGAGATTACGGGCACGCTGGACAAGTTGGGGGCACTCGGGACGCAAGCCTTCACGCTCGTCGATCGAGTCGGAGGAAGGGTCACGGATGGCGACAATGCCGATCTGCGCAGCGTCCGAACCAAGATCTCGCAGAAGATGAGCACCGACAACGGAGCCCTGCAGCTCCACCTCGAGCTCGAGGAGAATGCACCGCCCGACAAGCAGCCTGGCCCGTACGTCAAGACCACGCTCCGGATCAAGCCCGACCAACCGATCGTGCTCGCGGACTCCGCGCTCCGACAACCCGTTGCCACCGAGAACGGTCTTCTGCTGTACGTGGTGCGCGCACGGCGCGTCGACTAGCGTGACCACGTCGTGGCAGAGCTGGACCACCGGCGAAGGCTCGAGGAGCTGTTCGCAGCGCAGGAGCGTGCACTGTTCAACATGGCGTATCGCTACGTCTGGAACGCGGAGGATGCGCGCGATGTCGTACAGGACGCGTTCGTTCGATTGTGGCGGAAGCGCGATAGCGTCGACTGGCCGCGCGCCGCGGGTCTCGTGTATCGGATCGTGCTCGGGCTGGCGTCGAATCGTCGTCGCGGGAATCGCCTTCGACAGTGGTTCGGTGGCGACGAGGTGGACGTCGTGGACCCACGTGGCGGCGCAGACGTTGCGCTCAGCGATCTCATCCTCGACGCCAGCGTACGGCGCGCGATCGATGAGCTCCCCGAGCGCCTGCGGAGTGTGCTGGTGATGTGTACGTTCACCGAGCTCGACTATGCGGCGATCGGGGCGATCCTCGAGATCCCGGCTGGCACCGTCGGCTCGCGGCGAACCGAGGCGGTGGCGCGCCTTCGCGTCGCGATGGAGGAGCGATGAGCGATCCACTCCCCGACGTCCCAGCTCTGCGGGTGATCGATCCGCCGCCGCATGGCCTGACCCGATTGGGCCTCGCGATCGAGCGGGACGATCACCAGCGCGCATCGCGACGGCGCTGGTGGTTGGTCACGGCGCCTGTTGTGGTCGTCCTCGCGCTCGTGCTGTTCCTGCGACGCGAGCCGGAGCGCGAGGTCGCGAAGCCGAGCTCCGAGGTCGCGCCCGTCGCCGATCCGGAGATCTCGCCGACGTTCTACTGGGTCGCATCCACACCACGCTCGCACCCAGTTGCGCCGGCTCGGCGAGGACCCACGCAGGTTAAACCGGTCGAGATCGTCGAATTCTATCGGTGCACCAATGATGACGAACGCTTGCTGTGCATTCGCCAAGTTGTGCACCGATGGATTCCGCCCAATCACGTAGCGTTCCGTGACGTCTGGCAGCAGCGTGGCAGCAGGATTCCTACCGAGACGGCGG
>JBBQJJ010000103.1:0-22401 GCA_038325805.1 Haliangiales bacterium | reverse complement strand
TGTTCGGCGGTGACGCCGATCATGGAACGTTACTTCACGTTGAGGGTATCGAGACCCTTCTGGAACCGACCGGCGTGTGAACGCTCGGCGCGGGCCAGGGTCTCGAACCACTCGGCGATCTCCTCGAAGCCTTCCTCGCGGGCGGCCTTCGCGAAGCTCGGGTACATCTGCGTGTACTCGTAGGTCTCGCCGGCGATCGACGCCTTGAGGTTCTTCTGGGTGTCGCCGATCGGCTCGCCCGTCGCGGGATCGCCGACTCGCTTCAGGTAGTCGAGGTGACCGTGCGCGTGGCCAGTCTCGCCTTCGGCGGTGTCGCGGAACAGGCCGGCGAGGTCGGGGTGACCCTCGACGTCTGCGACCTTCGCGAAATAGAGATAGCGGCGGTTCGCTTGCGACTCGCCAGCGAACGCTTCCTTCAGGTTTCCGTGGGTCTTGCTGCCCTTGAGCTCGGCCATAGGAGGCGTTGGTACCACGCTCGCCGCGCGCGTGCAGCGAAAGACGGGGTAGAAAGCCACCCATGGCCCGACGCGATCCGCACTCGTACGCCGACGACACGCAGGCCGAAACCGAGTCGTTCCACCTCACCGGCAAGCTCGACTTCGCCAGCAGAGTTCTGCGCGCCGAGGTCACGCTTCGGTTTCGCGACCTTGCCGGCGGGACGCTCGATCTCGACACCCGCGATCTCGCGATCGAGACGATCCGCGACGATGCGGGTCGGATCCTGCCGTTCACGCTGCATCCCGCCGAGCCGATCTATGGCAGCCGCCTCGAGGTCGAGCTCAGCGGCGGCACGCGCGCGATCACCATCCGGTACCGGACCAGCCCGGAGGCGTCGGCGCTGCAATGGTTGTCCCCGGCGCAGACAGCGGGAGGCACGCACCCATTTCTGTTCTCGCAGTGTCAGGCGATCCACGCTCGCTCGGTGATCCCGCTGCAGGACACGCCACGGTTGCGCGTGCGCTACACCGCGGAGCTGACGGTGCCGAAGGCGTTGCGACTCGTGATGGCAGCAGCACATCGCGATCGGACGGAGACCGGCGAGCTGGCGACCGAGCGCTACGAGATGCCGCAACCGATTCCGCCGTACCTGTTCGCGTTCGCGGCGGGCGAGCTGGTCTCGCGCGAGCTGTCGGCTCGCAGCGCGGTGTGGGCCGAGCCGAGCGTGGTGGACAAGGCCGCCTACGAGTTTGCCGGCGTCGAAGCGATGATCGTGGCGGCCGAGAAGCTGTTCGGTCCGTACGACTGGGAACGCTTCGACATCCTGACGATGCCGCCGTCGTTTCCCTATGGAGGGATGGAGAACCCGCGGCTGACGTTCCTCACACCGACGCTGCTCGCCGGCGATCGGTCGCTGGTCGGCGTCGTCGCGCACGAGCTCGCGCATTCGTGGACGGGGAACCTGGTGACCAATGCGAACGCGGAGCACTTCTGGCTCAACGAAGGGTTCACGGTGTTCGCGGAGCGCCGCATCCTCGAGGCGATCGATGGTCCCGACACGGCGCAGCTCGATGCCGCGCTCGGCAGGAAAGAGCTCGACCAGGCGATCGCGCGGTTCGCTGATCGGCCGTCGCTCACCAAGCTGCGCACCCACCTCGCCGGCATCGATCCCGACGACGCGTTCTCGCAGGTGCCGTACGAGAAGGGCTACTTCTTCCTGCGCGCGCTCGAGGATGCGATCGGACGCGACGCCTTCGAGCGCTGGCTGCAGAGCTACATCGCGACGTTCCGGTTCGGCGCGATCGTCACGGATGATTTTACGAACCACTTCGAGGCCGCACACCCCGGCGTGCTCGCGAAGGTCGGCTCGGCGCGCTGGATCGATGGCGAGGGCATGCCCGCCGATGCACCGGTCCCGCGGTCGCAGAAGCTCGCTGCGGTGCATGCCGCAGGCGTCGCGTTGCCCGACCCCGTGCTCGCGAAGACGTGGTCCCCCGTCGAGTGGCAGCTCTATCTCGAGGCCGGCGCGCGCCCGGTCGAGACCTGCCGGCAGCTCGACGCGACCTATCAGCTGACGAAGAGCACGAACTACGAGGTGCTGGTGTCGTGGCTCGCCCTCGCACTCCGCTGCGGCTACCTCGACGTGATCCCGCGCGTCGAGGAGGTGCTCGCGAGCGTCGGTCGGATGAAGTATCTGCGCCCGCTGTACACCGCGCTACGCGACGTCGATCGCGCACGCGCCGAGACCGTGTTCGCGGCGAATCGACAGAGCTACCACCCGATCGGGAGATCGATGGTCGCCACTCTGTTGGTCGCCACCCCGGAATGACTACTTGGCGTCGAGATAGGCGACGAGCGCCTCGACCATCTCGTCGGCGACGATGTTCACCGTGCCGCGCTGACCGGCCGGAACATCGTTGACCAGGATCGCGAACGCGATCACGTGGCCGCTCTCGACGCCCGCGTAGCCCGCGAGTGACTTGACGCGATCGAGCGTGCCGGTCTTCGCGCGCACGCGACCCATCGCCGGCTTGCCCTTGAAACGGCGGGCGAGGGTGCCGTCATAGCCACCGGTGGGCAGCGACGCGACGAGATCCGGACCGATCCGGTAGTCCTTGTGCGCGGCGGCGAGCAGCGTCACGAGTTGCTTCGCGCTGACCTCCGTCGATGCGAACAGGCCGGAGCCGTTCTCGCTGCGAAACCCGGTCACTCCAAGCTCGGCGAGCCGGCCCTTGATCGCCGCGATGCCATCCGCCCAGGTCGCGTTTGGCGCGGCCTTGGTCTCGGCACCGAGCGTCTTCATCACGCTCTCGGCGACGTAGTTGTCGGAGTACTTGTTCATCGTGCGGAGCACGTCGGCGAGCGTGGCGCTGTCATGCACGGCGAGTAGTTTCGACGCGGCGGGCACGGCACCGTAGCTGACGGTCCTGCGCCCCAGCTTGACGCCGTTGTCGGCGAGTGCGCGGATGAACACCTCCGCGGCGAACCGCGCAGGATCGTCGACGCGCCGGCGGAGATCCCAGCTTCCGGCACCCTGGCGGATCGTGCCTGTCAGCTCGAGGCCGATCGAACCTGCCCTCGGCTTGGCCTCGAGTCGCAACCGGGTGCGGCCCTCGGTGACGCTGGTGACCTCGTCCTTGGTGAGCTTGAGGTAGTCGATCGCCGGCTCGACGGTGACGCGCGTCTTGCCCGCGGGCTGACCCAGCACCGTCACCGTGTACGAGCTGCGATTGACGCCGAAGCTCGCGACCGGCGCGCGAAACGCCGCGACCTCTTTCGGTTGCTCGTTGAAGTGCGGCGGCTCGGTGACGTTGTCGAAGTACGAGCCATCGACGACGACGTTGCCCTCGACCTGCGACACGCCCCGCGCAGCAACGTCGTGAGCGAGCTGCCGCAGCCCGTCGAGCGACAACACCGGATCGCCGCGCCCCTTGATGTAGAGGTTGCCGGTGACCTTGCCGTCGATGTCGGGGAGCGAGGTCGAGTGCACCGACGTGCGCCAACGAAACCCGGCGCCGAGCCCCTTGAGCGCGGCGACCGACGTCAGCAACTTGGCGTTCGACGCGAGGTTCAAGCCCTTGTCTGCCTCGTGCGCGACCAGGACTGCACCCGTCGACAGATCCACCGCGTAGAAGCCGACCTTCGCGCGCGCGAGCTGCGGCTTCGACGACAACGCCATGGTGAATCGCTCCTTCAACCAGCCCGCACGCAGGGCCGGATTCGACGGCGCCACCACCGCGCTCCCTTTGCCGCTCGGGCCTTCGTCGTCGTCCTCGTCGGACACCGGTGCGGGATCGGCGGAACCAGACCCCGCCTTGGGTTGCGATGCGGCAGGGCCGGCCACCATACTGAGCAGGCCGGCGACGTAGACGGCCCTCCAACGTGAACGAACACCCGAGATCACGTCTCAACGGTATCACCGTCGCGCTGGCGGTGCTCGCGACTCTTGGCGCGTGTCAGCGCACGAGCCGCACGCCCGACGACACGCTCGTCGTCGTGATCGAGTCCGCGATGGTGACCGGAGACTCGCGCTACGCGATCACCGGCTACGACCGCAAGCTCGCGCACCTGATCACGCCGGGTCTGACGATCGTGGACTCGCCGACGCTCGAGCCGGTCCTCGGGTTGGCCTCGAAGGTCACGCGCGTCGACGATCTGACGTGGGACGTCGAGGTTCGCACCGACGCGAAGTTCTCCGACGGACTGCCGGTGCGTGCCAAGGACGTCGCCGGCACCTATCAGGACCTCATGCATCCGACGTCGGACAGCATGTTCCACAAGCAGTTCGACGAGCGGTTCACCAAGGTCGAGGTCACGGGCCCGCATGCGGTGCGGTTTCACCTCAAACTGCCGCTCGCCACGTTCCGGACCGACATCGATTTCGGGATCGTCTCGTACCACCACGGCGTGCCGGAGCGCGGCGCCGGCATCGGCGCGGGCCCGTACCAGGTCAACGAGATCACGTCGACGCACGTCCTGCTCGACGTCAATCCCTATTATTACGGCCCCAAGCCTCACATCGAGCACGTCGAGATCAAGATCGTCCGCGACAACGCGGCACGGCTGTTGATGCTCGTCGGTGGCTCCGCGGATCTCGTGCAGAACGCGACACGGCTCGATCTCGTCGACGAAGTTCGCGATCGTCCGCGCGTCAAGATCGAGTCGGGACCGAGCGTGTTTCTGACATATCTACTGCTCAACAACACGGATCCGATCCTCAAGGACAAGCGGGTGCGTCAGGCGATCGCGCTCGCGATCGATCGCCCGCAGATCATCGCGGCGAAGTTCGGCGGCCGCGCGCAGCTGGCGAGCGGGCTGCTGCCGAAGGCGCACTGGGCGTACGCGAAGGATCTCCACAGCTGGGATCACGATCTGGCGCGCGCGAAGCAGCTCCTCGACGAGGCCGGATACAAGGATCCCGACGGCGATGGCCCGAAGCCGCGCTTCTCGTTGACCTACAAGACCAGCTCGGATGCGTTCCGGATCGCGGTCGCGCGCGTGATCGCGGCGCAACTCGCCAGCGTCGGCATCGAGATCGACGTCCGCCCGTTCGAGTTCGCGACCTTCTTCGCCGACGTCAAGAAGGGCAGCTACCAGCTCGGTTCGATGCAAACGGCGGAGATCACCGAGCCGGACTTTTACTTCACGTACTTCCACAGCTCGTGGATCCCCGACGCGAAGAACCCCGACGGCTACAACCGCTGGCGATACATCAACCCCGAGGTCGATCGGCTGACCGAAGCCGGCCGGCGGGAGCTCGACCGGTCCAAGCGGATCCTGATCTACGACCGAGTCCAGCGGATCGTCGCCGAGGATGTGCCGATCATCCCACTGTTCCATGAAGACAACGTGGTGCTGATGAACCAGGACATCGAAGGGTATGGCATCACACCCAATGCACGGCTGATCGGCATCGCGCGAGCGCGAAAACGCGGCCTGTAGACTGGAGTCGCCACGGCGGCGCTGCAGTGGTGTCAACGGTTGTCACGTCGGATCGGATCTGGACCGCGCTAGATCGACCGCATGACCAAATTCGCCTTTGCGTTGCTTCTGCTGGTCGCGTGCGGCAAGGGAGATTCGAAGCCTGCGCCGAAACCGGTGGACGAGCCCGTGGTGGCCAAGCAGGCCGAGCCCGCGCCGATCAAGAAAATCGAGCCCACGCCCACCAAGAAGGCCGAGCCTGCGAAGCCCGTCGCCGACAAGATCCCCGCGGCGTCCGCGCAAGACCTCGAGACGATCGGCAAGCTCGACGATCGGATGAAGTTCACGTTCAAGCCTGCCGACGAAACCTTCATCGAGATGGAGATCAAGCCGCGCATCAAGGACGGCATCCAGGCGTTCGACGTGCTCGCCGCCGGCAAGGTGATCGACACGATCGACAGCGGGGTCGCGAAGGATGACATCCACATGGAGGTCAAGGCCAAGATCGGCGCCATGAAGGAAGGCGTGATGGCCGTGGTGTTGTCGAGCAAGATCACCGGCAAGCCGGCGGACTACACCGAGGGGCGCGTCTACGACTGGAACAACAAGGCGATGCAGCCGAAGCGAAAGTTCCACCGCGAGGACGTCTACGGGAACTGAATCTAGCGCCCCAGCCGCGCATCGAGCGACTTCAGCAACTCGATGATCTGCACCATCTTGTTCGCGAGCAGCGTGTCGCCGGCGCGGGACTCCACGGCGGCACCGACGACCGGCAGCAGCGTTTCTTCGATTCGACGGATCTGCCCGAGCAGCGCGTCGGGATCGATCTCGGCGATCCCAGGATCGGTGCCGAGCCTGGGTGCGTGCGTGCGGAGGTTCTCCGCGTGCATCCGCAGCGTCTCCGCGATCGCGTCGAGCCGTGGTGCCAGCCAGGTCTGCAGCTCGTGGCTGCCGTTGCCGTTCGTCTGGGTGCCTCGGGACTCCGCGAGCCACGCGGCGAGGTTGTCGAGCCGGGGCCCGAGCCAGCTCTCGGCCGATGCTTGGGGCGGCGGAGGAGGCGGGCTCTTCGAGGCTGCGAGCGAGACCACGCCACGCAGCTGCTTGAGCTCGGTCGCGATATCGGTCTGCTTTGCCGCCGCGATCGCGTCCTTGATCAACCCGAGGTCGGCGCCGAGCCCCGACAACGTGCCGACGAGCTTGGTCACCGGGTCGGCTTCACTGCCACCCATGCGCCGCTGCCGCACGAACTCGGACTTCATTTCGGTCCAGCGCTTCTCCACCTCCGGCGTCATCCGCCCGCGCAGCTCGGCGAGCTTGAGCAAGTTCTGCTCCGCCGCCGTGGTCAGGGTCTGCGATTCGCTGCGGTAGTGATCGTCGACGAGCAGCTGCAGCTCGGCGGGCGTCATCGCCGAGACCACCTTCTCCGCGATCTTGTTCATGTTGCGATAGCTGCCCTGCAACTTGAACGGCGGCTCCACGCGGAACGCGTCGGCCTGCGCCGCCGAGCGGATGTACTCGGCGTTGACCTTCAGCAGCGTTTCTTGGGCAACGAACAGGTGGCGCAGCACCGAGAAGATCTCCTCGAGCTCGACGCCCGAGTAGCCGTGCGAGAGCTCGGTGGTCGCGATCGGCTCACCCTTCGCCATGCGCACGAGCTTGTAGATGTCCCCCAGGTCGCGCGTCGCGAGCGGGTTCAACGTCGGGTTGCTGGTCAGCGCGTTCTCGAGGAACGACAGCGCGAACGACTCCGCCTTGCCGCCGAGCACGTCGCCGAGGTTGTAGACATCGGCGCGGTTCGCGAGCATGTCGGGGATCTTGAAGGCCTCGCCGCTCTCCGTGTACGGGTTGCCGGCCATCACCACGCAGAACTTCTTGCCGCGTAGATCGTACGTCCGCGTCTTGCCGCGCCACACGCCCTCGATCTTGCGCTGCGCGTCGCACAGGGAGATGAACTTCTGCAGCAGCTCCGGCGACGTGTGCTGGATGTCGTCGAGGTAGAGCATCACGTTGGTGCCCATCTCGAGTGCGAGCGAGACCTTCTCGATCTCCTGCCGCGCTGTCGCGTTCGGTGCCTCGGTCGGATCGAGCGAGGTCACGTCGTGGCCCAACGACGGGCCGTTGACCTTGACGAACGCGAGGCCGAGCCGCGCCGCGATGTACTCCATCAGCGTGGTCTTGCCGTAACCGGGCGGCGAGACCAGGAGCAACATGCCCATCTGATCGGTGCGCTTGCCGGCACCCGACGCGCCGAGCTGCTTGGCCAGGTTCGCGCCGCACAGCGGCAGGTAGACCTGATCGATCAGCCGGTTTCGCACGAACGACGACATCACCTTCGGCTTGAGCTCGTCGATCCGCAGGCGCTTGCGCTGCTGTTCGGCGACCTCCGTCTTGGTCGTGCGGTACGCGCGGAACGCCGGGACGATGTCCTTGCGAAAGCGCTCGAGCCGCGCGGTCATCTCGTCGAGCCGGATCGCGAGCTGGCCGCCGACGACGCGACCGTGCCGTCCGAGCAGGCCGGTCACCGTCGAGTCGATGACGGCACTCGAGGTATCGCGCGCGAGCGTGGGCGTGGCGAGGTACGCCGCCGCTTCGACCGCCGCCGCCGCGAGCGGCATGCGGGCCCCGGTAGCGATGCCGTCGACCCAGGCACGCGCGAGTGCGAGGGCCTGTCCGGGCGTCTCCGCGAGCAGCCGGATGTCGTCCTCGAACCCGGTTTGCGCCTGCCGAGCTGCGAGCTCGTCGTGCAGCGACTCGACCAGCTGACTGGCGGCACTGCTGACGACGAAGCGGGGGCTCGACACAGCCAGCTCGCGCACCAGGTACTGCGCGGCGAGCTCGGCATCGGCGGCCATGATCCCCGACGACAGCAACGAGGGCTCGCGCTCGACGAAGCGCGCGATCGCCATCGCGATCTCGCCCGCGAGCTGATTGCGCGCGCCGCGATCGCCGAGGACCTCGGCGAGTCTCGCGAGACTCTGCGCGGAGCGATGCCACCGGGCGCGAGCTTGGGCGTCGTCGCGCATACCGTGGGTGACCGGATGGCCCCAGTACATCACCGCCAGCGCACGCGCCGGACCGGGATACGCGAGCAGTCCCGCACCCTCGCGCATGGCGAGGAGCCGCTCCAAGATCTTCGTCGCGTCGTGGTCGTGAACCCCGCGCTCGTAGCCCTCGTCGTAGCGCGCCTGCGCGAGCTGCTTGACCAGATCCTCGAGCTTGCCGTCGCGTGCCGCATCGCGGAGCTGCGCGATCGTCAGCCCTGCGCCCGCGTCGGCATCCGCGAGCACGCTCGCCGCGAGGTATTCGCCGCGATAGACGTCCGCCGATTCACTCGGCAGGTCCTGGTTCCACAGGTGCTTCGCCGACAGCAAGCGATCGTCCTCGAGCGGCTCGTAGAAGTCGGTGCCCGCGAGGTGAATCGCCAACCCCTCTTCGTGCGGGACGATCATCAGCTCGAGCGGCTGGTTGTTGACCGGGAAGCGGTGGTCGCCGAACTTGATCGTCTCGCCGCCACCCTCGAACAGGTCGGCCTTGTCGCGTTGCCCCCTGAGGGCATCTTGCCGTGCCGCCTTGAGCTTGCTCTCGAGCTCGTCGGCCTTGACCGCATCGCCGAGACTGCCCATCTCCGAGCTGATGTCGCGGAGCTTTTGGACCATCGCGTCGGACGCGAAGTACGCGTTGACCTCGTCCGCGGTGGCCAGCGTCGACGCCCGGCGCGCGACACCCTCGAGGATTCGCTGTGCGGCCTTCTGGAGGTTCGCCGCCCGGCGCTGCCGCTCGGCGCTCAGCAGCTGCTTGCGCGCGCCGACCGCGTCGACGATCTCTTCGCGCTTGTTGGTCAGCTCGGCGGTCAGCTCGTCGATATCCGCGAACCGGCCCTCGAGCTCCTCGAGCTGGACGAGGAGTCGCGTCAGCTCCTGATCGCAACGCTCCGGCGTGTCGCACTGCGCGAGGGCCGAGGCCACGCTCTGCGTCAGCAGCTTGACCTGCGCACCGAACTCCGCGCGGCCCTCCTTGCCGGCGAGCTCGCGGTAGCGCCCCTCGATGGTCGCGCGCGACCGGTTCACCTGGCCGAACGCGTCGGTGATGTTCTCGAGGATGATCGTCCGCTTGGTGGTGTCGTCGATCTTGAGGGCACCGATCACGTTGCCGAGCAGATCCAGGCCCGCGGCGACCTTGTCGATGTCCTCGCGCACCGGCTTGATCTCGACGGCGGTCGGCAGCTCGGCGACGCGCGCGGCGAGGGTGTCTGCGCGCTGGATCAGATCGTTGAACGCCTGCCCGCGTGCGAGCAGCCCCACGCAATCGGTGGTCACGCGATCGAACGCGCCGGCGACCTCCTTCTCGAGCGCCTCGAGCCGCTCTACGTCGATGAACCGGATCTCCTTCTTCGAGATCAACACGCCGCGCAGGCCGCGCAGGCCGGTGAGCGCGTCGAGGAACATGTCGACGTTCTCCCACCCCTCACTGCGCGTGTTGCGCAGCCGGTCGGCGACGAGGGTCTCCGCTTCGGCGAGCGCCTTCTTCGCCGCGAGCTCGAGGGCGATGACCTTGTCGTACTCGTCGAGGATCAGCTTCGCGGTGCTGCGAACGTCACCGACCGCGGTCTTGAGATCTCCGGCGTCGGCGTGACCGAGCCAATAATAGGCGTCGGTGGCGCGGGTCGACAGCGCGAGGATGTCCTCGAACGTCGTGCGCCCGGGCTTGTCGTTGGCAGCGAGACGCGCGATCGACAAGGCGTCCGATAACCCGCGAACGAGATCCGCGTTGCCGACCTTCGCGAGGTAGCTGCCGTCGGTGGGCGCGCTGGCCGCGAACTCCGCCGACGTGAACGGCATCTTCCACACCTGCATCGGATGGACGCGGGTCGGCTCCGTGCTCGTGCCGCGCATCACCGTCGCGCGCCCGTCGGGGAACAGCGAGTACCCGTTGCATGCGATCGGGGACGCGACGCTCTTCTCGATCAGGTTGTACGGGCACAGCACGTACGTGCCGTCGCGTCCCCGGTGATAGACGTAGAGTACGTCCTCGCCGTTCGGCGACTTGAGCTCGCGCTCGAGCACGTAGTCGGAGAAGTCGCCGTCGAACTTCTTGTAGTCGCCGCCGATCAGCACGTAGCCGCCCGGATAGATCACGCCGTGATCTTCCGGCAGGCTCCGGCAGCCCTGACCGACGCCATCGGCTCGCAACACCTTCTTGCTGCGGGTGTCGAAGATCAGGTAGCGCCACACGGTCTCGCGAAACGGCAGGATCTTGAGCAGCATCAGCCCGGCGGGCTTGCCGTGCTGCTGGGTGCCGATCACCGCGTAGAAGATCTTCGCGTCGTCGAGGGTCTGGTTCGTATCGTCGACCGGCTCGCTGTAGACGCCCTGGCCGATCTCGGTGTTGTCCTCGACCTTGATCGTCAGGTCGCCACCGACGCATTCCACGAACAACGTGTCGAGCAGGTTGTAGTGCGGGTGCTTACCGCTGCGCTGATCCTCGCGCGTGACTTCCTTCCACTCGAAGTCGTGCGACGGCGGCAGCATCGCGGCGTACGCGCGATCGCCGCGATCGTCGACGTAGACGATCTTGCCCGACGGCTCGATCCGCCAGCGCAGGACCTTCGATTCTTTCCACGTCGCGCCGGACTGGAACACCGCCAGCAGCTGGGTGTCGGTCTTGACGAGCTGGCGCAGCTGCGCGTCGCGGTAGTAGCGGTACAGGTTCTGGAAGTCGCGCTCGACGTTCGGGTCCTTGAGGAACGCGCCGGCCTCCGCGTCCGCGGGCAGGGGAGCGGTGTCGAACGCGGTGTCGGACGTTGCCTGCGGCAGCGGATCGAACCGATGCAGCGCGAGCACGTCGGCGAGCTTGGTCTCGGACTTGAGCCCGAGGAACACGTTGTAGCCGAGCAACAACAAGTTGCCGACGGCGACAAGGTCCGCCGGGGCGCAGTTGTGCTCGGTGCGAACACGCTCGGTCGCGATCAGCTGTGGCTCTGTCGAGCCGAACACGCTCTTGCGTCGGGCGTTGAGCGCCTCGGTCCGCTTCGCGAGCTCGGCACCGGCAGTGGCGAGGCGCGTCCGCAGGACCTCGTAGTTGCCGCCGGTGAGGGCGGCATCTACGTCGGCAGGTTTCGTCGGCTGCGCCATGCTAGCTCCGTTGACCTTGACTTGAACTTGAACGCGAACTCCACCGTCGATGCAACCGGACCATGGCTCCGCGTGCGTTCAGGTTCCGGTTCACGTCGACGGTTTGATCAGCTCACCTTGTCGTCGCCGACGCCCAGCTGCTTCGCCTTGTCGAGCAACGCTTGCAGCTTGGTCTTGGTGCCTTCGTCGGCGCGGCTCATCAACCCGGCGAGGACTTCGCTCAGGTTGTGCTTGCCGTTGCCACCGTTGAGCTTGTCGCCGATCGCGCGCTTGACGACGTCGGACTGACCGACCACCTCGTCGATCGAGCTGCCGAGCGAGACCGCCTTGACGAAGCGGTCGAAGAACTGACCGTCGCCACCGACGATCTTGATATCGGCGTGCGTCATCGCCTCCGCCATCACGCGCGACTGCGCCTCGGTCATCTGGATCCGCGCCTTGATCTGCTCGAGGGCGATCGCGCGGTCATTCTCGAGCCGCAGGCGGAACTCCTCGTGCTCGCGCGCCGCGCCGTCGAGGTGCTTCATCGCGTCGGCCTTCGACGCGATACCCGTCGCCTCGGCGATCATCCGCTTCTCGATCACGGAAGCCTCGGCATCCTTGCCGGCGACCTCGGCGAGCAGCATCTCGCGCCGCGCCGATGCCTCGGCGTGACCCTTCTTCTCGATCGCGATGGCTTCCGCCTCGCGACCCTGCGCCTCGGCGAGTGCCTTGCGCTTGACGTTCTCGGCGATCATGGTGCCCTCCTTGTCGGAGATCGCGACTTGCGCGTCGCGCACGCGCGACTCGGCGAGCCCGACCTTCTCGGTGGCGAGCGCATCGGCTTCCTTGACGCGCACGTTCGCGAGCCCCTCGGCCGCATGCTCGGCCTGGGCGCCTTCGCTGCGCCGGATCGCGGCGCGGGCTTCCTTGTCGGACGCCTCCATCGCTGCCTCGGCGAGGATCAGCGTCTTCTTCGCGTGCGAGGTCGCGACCTGCTGCTCGGCCTCGGCTTGCTTGATGTCCTTGATGAACACGCCCTGCGCGGCAGCTTCCGCGTTGACGATCGTGACGTGCTTGTTCCGCTTCGCCTCGCTGTCGGTGCGCAGGTCCTTGATCGCTTCTTCCTCGACAGCCACCGTCTTGTCGACGGCGACGCGGGCGCGAATGATGTCCGCGATCGAGCGCTTCTCGGTCTCGAGCGCCTTGTTCATCTCGATCTGGCCGAGCTCGACGTCCTTGCGACGACCGACCTCCTCGAGGTCATGCGCCTTCTGGACGCGGACCTTCTCGACCTCGACCTCACGGATCCGACCCTGCTCGGAGACCTGCACCGAGCGCAGCTTCGCCTGCTCGGCCATCTGGACCGCCTCCTCGGCGCGCTGCCGATCGATATGCGTGCGCTTCTCCTCCTCGAGGCGAAACCGGCTGGCTTCGTTCTCTTCGCGCGCGACCGCGACGGCGACCTCCTTGTTCTTCTTCGCCTCTGCCTCGGACTGCTGCTGCTCGAACCGATACAGCGCCTCCTGCGAGGTCAGGTTCTGCTTGCCGAGCTCCATCTTCTCGGTCTGCCGGAGCTGGTTCGTCGCGATGTTCGCGATCGTGGTGATCTTGGTGATCTTCTCGATACCGAGCGAGTCGAGCACGTTGCTCGGGTCGAGGATCTCGACCGGCGTCTGCTCGAGGAAGTCGATCGCGGCGTCGTCGAGGACGTAGCCGTTGAGGTCCTTACCGATGACCTGGATGATCTGGTCCTTGAAGATGTCGCGCTGCGTATACAGCTGCTCGAACTCCATCTTCTTGCCGACCGTCTTCAGCGCCTCGGAGAACTTGGCGCTGAACAGCTCCTCGAGGGTCGACTGCTGCGACGCGCGCACGCAGCCGATCGACTGCGCGACACGGAGCACGTCATCCTTGGTCTTGTTGACCCGGACGAAGAACGTGACCTTGATGTCCGCGCGGATGTTATCGGCGCAGATCAGGCCTTCTTTGCCTTTGCGTGCGATCTCGATCGTCTTGACCGAGAGGTCCATGACCTCGGCCTTGTTGACGATCGGCAGCACGACGCCGCCGGTGAACGTCACCTTGGGCTCGGTGCCCATCTTGTTGATGATCAGTGCGCGCCCTTGTTCGACCTGTCGCCACGTGCGAGCGATCAGAACCAGGATGCCGAGCAGCACGACGCCGCCGACCGCGATGATGGTGATGAGCATCTGTTGACCCATAGCAACTCCTCTCGCCGGCTCCCCCCCATGGGTTGCCGGCTCCCTCTTGGACCTTGGTTAGAAAACGCTACGCAGACTGATCCGCTCCCCGCGACGCGGGAAGCATATCGGTGACCGGCGCCACGACGTAGGCTTGGCGCTCGGTATCGAAGTCGATGATCAAGGCTTTGTCATTACGAGAAAGTCCTGCCTTGTCGCAACGGATTGGAATCACCAAGACCGTGCCGCCGTCCTCGACCATGCCCTGGCCGAAGCCATCGTCGACCGTCCCCGTGGTGACGGTGACCGTGTGGCCGACGTAGTCGCTGTTGCTCTTGCCTTCCTTGAGCTCGAACACGCCACCGAGCGGACGCACGAGCAGGCCGGCGATCGGCAGACCGACGATCAACGTGGCCGGGAGCAGCGTGTATTGCACCCACGTGGCGTTGCCCAACATGTCGGGCACGTAGTGCATCGCGAGCAAGGAGATGCACCAGCAGACGAAAAAGATCGCCGACACCGAGATCGTGATCGGCACCTTCGAGAGCCCGAGCCCGCTCCACAGCCCACCGCCACCATCGATGTCGAGATCGTGGTCCCCAGCACCGCCGGCATCACCGAGGTCATGACCACCACCACCGATCGCTTTGCCGGCGCCCGAGATATCGGCGTCCCCGAACAAGTCGATGTCGAGCGCGCCGATCAACACGAACAGCCAGTAGATCAGGCAAATGCCGAGGCCGATCGTGAACACGACGGTTGGAAACTGTTGCGCAGCTTCGATCAACATCACCGACCCCCCGGTCGTCCGAACGACATGTTTATCAAACTACGTGTCCCCGTAAGGCCGATCGACACCCTCGAAAAGAGAAGATCAACCGACGCACTGCATGATTTCACCCCGATCGGACGGCGATCGGCGAGTTAGCGGTGACCGAAACGAGCCTTGGAGGCGTTGACACCCCTGTGGTACGTAACGGGGCTCCCAATGGCTATGGATCCCGGAACCGAAGAGCTGTTTCTCGGCATCGCACATGCGCTGTTCGTCAATCGACTGCATGTCCTGCGGCTCACCGAAATCGTCCGTCTCGGCGTTCGTCCCGATCCGACGGACCAGAACATGGAAGTGCCGACCGAAGTGGATCGCGATCTGATCCAGCAGGCGTTCGCCTACGTGATGCACCACTTCCCGCAGTCGTTCAGCGGCAAGATCGAAGCGGCCAAGGCGCGCTGGGTTCGCCTCGCTTGATCTAGACCTCGACCGTCACTACGGTCCGATCACGGCTTCATGGCGTACATCTCCAGCGTCGCAAACGATCCGAGCTCGAGTCCCGTTGCGTTCGGGATCGAAGACATCCAGCGGTTGATCCCGTTCGCGTTGGCGTTGTTCGACGATCGCGGACCCACCTCCGATTACGCGAAGGCCAAGGAGGGGCTGCGCGCGTGGGCGAAGGAAGATCCGATCGACGCGCTCGCCGCGGTGGTGCTCGGCGGCGGGCTCGCCTTCTACATGGCGGAGAAGGACACCAACCCCGGCTGCGGCTCGCCGCTGGACGGCATCCTCTACATGTCGACCGCGCTGTCGGTGGGCTACGACAACCTGTTCCCGACCACGGCGGCAGGTCACGCTCTCGCCACCTTCGCGCAGACCTTCGGTCCGTCGCTCGCGGCCAACGCGCTCGAGGAGCCGGCGTCGATCAGGCGTGCGCGTGAGGAGGAAGCGGCAGAAGTGAATCGCCAGATTCTCGCGCGTCTCGAAGACATCGTGAAGCTGCTCGAGAACCAGACCTGACCAAGTCCTCTTAGTCGTCGCGTTTTGCGCGCTGCGCATCGAGGGCGGCGCGGCGCTCCGCGAGCTCGCGTTCGAACCCCGAGTCCGTGGGCTCGTAGATCCGCTCGCCGACCAGCGCATCGGGCAGGTAGTCCTCGACGACGTAGTGGCCCTCGAAGTCGTGCGGGTACTTGTAGCCCTGACCGTGGCCGAGCGCGTCGCCTGCCTTCGATCCCGGGCGATAGCGAGCGGGCACCGGCAGCGAGCCCTTGTCGCGAACGAGCTTGCGCGCGGCGGCGTAGGCGGTCAGGGCGCGATTCGATTTCGGTGCGAGCGCGAGATAGGTCACCGCTTGCGTCAGCGGCAACACGCCCTCGGGGAGTCCCACGAGCTCGAACGCTTGCAGCGCCGACACCGCGACCACGAGGGCCTGCGGATCCGCGTTGCCGATGTCCTCCGACGCGAAGATCACCAGGCGACGCAGCACGAAGCGCGGATCCTCACCGGCCTCGATCATCCGCGTCATCCAGTACACCGCCGCGTCGGGATCCGAGCCGCGCATGCTCTTGATGAACACCGAGATCACTCCGTAGTGCTCGTCGCCCGCTTTGTCGTACAGCAGGCTCTTGCCCTGCGCGGCTTCGGCCACGTGCTGCGCGGTGATCGGTACGGCAGGAGTATCCCCGGCACCCCGACGAGCAAGATCCGCTGCGACCTCGAGGACCGAGTACATCCGGCGTGCATCGCCCATCGCGGCATCGACGAGCTGCGCGCGGGTGTCGTCGTCGAGCCGAACATCGAGCGTCCCGAGCCCTCGCTCGCGATCGACGAGCGCGCGATCCGCCAGCGCACCGAGCTGCTCGGGAGACAGCGCTTCGAGCCGCACCACGCGGCAGCGCGACAACAGCGCGGCGACGACACCGAAGCTCGGGTTCTCGGTGGACGCACCGATCAGCGTCACCGTGCCGGCCTCGACATGCGGCAGCAGCGCATCCTGCTGCGTCTTGCTGAAGCGATGGATCTCGTCGATGAACAGCAGCGTGCGTGCGGAGAACTGATCGCGGCGCTCGGCGGCCTTCGCGACCGCCTCACGCACATCCTTGACACCTGCATCGACGGCCGACAGCTGCACGAGCTCGGCGCGCAGGATCTCGCCGAGCAGGCGCGCGAGCGTGGTCTTGCCGCTGCCCGGCGGGCCCCACAAGATCAAGGAGGGCAGCGTGCGACCAGGGCCCAGATCCGACAGGATCCTGCCGGGACCGACCAGGTGGGTCTGCCCGACGATCTCCTCCAACGAGCGCGGCCGCATCCGCTCGGCCAGCGGTTGGCCGAGTTGACGCTTGGCGGCAGAACGAGCAAACAGGTCCATCAGGGTATCCAGGGCAAGTGCGCCAGCGACCCGAGGGGTCACGTCGCGCGGGATGTGTAAGCCAGAACGGCACTCCTGGCTCTACCTCGTTACAGCCAGATACACGCTCGGAGTGTCTCCCAGGCAACAACTCCCGGGTTTGGGTGTGAACGACACCGGCTGGTGACGAGTCACCCGGCAAGTGGGGCTACCGAGACGTTTTGACCCCGCGCAGTTTCGCTCGGTTGCGCGTGTGCGATCTGCGCGTTGTCGTGGCACGGGCGATGCTTGATATCCGGTCATGCTCGAGAACGTCTTCCAATACCGCACCCTGATCGGGAAGTGCGAGCTGGGTGTCGGCCTCGAGTGGGAGGAGATCGAGCTGGTGACCGTGCTCGAGTCGCGGTTCGCAGCCGCCCCCCGCGACAAGCAGAAGCACGTCGGACGCAAGTTCCTTCGCCAGGCGGTCCGCATGGGTGGCGTGATGCGCGGTGATCGAATTCACGATCGGATCGACATCGTCGAGCTCGGGCTCGGCGGCATGGTCGTCCGCAACGCGCCGTACATCGCACGTGGTGAGCTCATCGAGCTCGTGATCGACATCGGCGAGCTGTCGTATCGCTTCCGCGCGAAGGGCGTGTGGTTGAAGGATGACGGCGACGACTACAAGGTCGGGCTCGCGTTCGTCGGCATGCCCGTGTGTCTGCACAAGGTGGCGGTCAGCGCGCACCACGCAGACGTGGTCGACCAGATCGCTGCCGCTGCCTGAGCCGGCTCAGGCTTTGTCGAGCACGCGCGATAGCAGGTGCAGGGTGCGTGGCGGCAGGGTCTCGCCGCGCCACTTGATCGCACGCGTCAGCACGATCGCCTTGTCGCGCTTGCCAAGCTCCGGGCGCTCGGCGAACAGGCGCTCGCCGACGGCTTCGATCTTGTCGAGGATTCGCATCCCGCCGTGCCACGTCAACGCGAGCTCGACCGCGAGATCCGCGCCGACGAGATCGACGAGTGGACGCGCGCGCTCGAATAACGCGCGGGTACGCGCCACTTCGTAGCGAACCAGGGCGCCGATCTGCGGCGTCACCCGGCGATGCTCGATGTCGCTCTCGGTCACGCCGAAGTGGCGGAGATCCTCGGCCGGCACGTAGACGCGACCGCGCTGCCAATCGCTCGGCACGTCCTGGATCAGGCGCGCGACGGCGAGCGCGCTGCCGAGATCCTCGGCGTACGCGTGCAGCTCGGGGGCGCGATAGCCACCGATGTAGAGCAGCAAGCGGCCGATCGGCTCCGCGGCCTGGCGCGTGTAGCTGCGCAGCTCGTCGAACGTGGAGTAACGGCGGCGCTCGAGATCGGTCCGAAACCCGGACATCAGCTCGGAGAACTCCGTGATCGGCAGCGCGAACTTGTTGACCGTATCGGCGAGCGCGATGAACACCGGGTGATCGGCGTGACCGCGGTACGCGAGGTGGAGCTGCTCCTCCCACCGATCGAGCTCGCGGGCGCGGCGGCCTTCGTAGGCGGCCTCGTCCGCGAAGTCATCGGCCACGCGTGCAAACGCGAACAGCGCGAAGATGTGCTTGCGGATCTCGCTGCGCGCGAACATCGACGCCACCGGATAGTTGTGGTGGCGCGAGCGGCACAGCGTCTCGCAATAGCGGTAGCAAGCCTCGAGCTCCAGCGACGGCGGCAGCGGCACGGCGAGGGCTGGGGAGCGAGCGACTCCGAGGCGATGGATCACGGTGTCTCCTTTACCATGCGGGCGAGCTTTCGGGCATGCAGGGCCATGTGCCCCTTCTGGATGCCCTCCGTGGCGAGTGCGCGCAGCGCGGCGAGGTTGGTGGCGAGGCCGGCGGCAGCGGCGAGCGAGGTCAGCCGGTCGGCGTGCTCGATCCCACCGAGGGCAAGTGCGAGCCTCGCGCTCGGGTGCGACAGCAACGAGCCGCCGACGGTACCGACGGCGAGCGGCATCACCAGCTCGCCGACGAGCGCACCGTCTTCATCGCGCCACACCGCCAGCGGGCGATACGTGCCCTGCTTGCACGCGTACGCGTGAGCACCGGCCTCGACCGCGCGCCAGTCCTGGCCGGTCGCGACGAGCACGGCGTCGATGCCGTTCATGATGCCCTTGTTGTGCGTGGTCGCTCGGTACGGGTCGAGCTCCGCGAACCGCGAGGCCGCCGCGATCGCCGCAGCGACATCGGCGCCTTCGATGTCGCTGACGCCGCTGGCGGAGGGCCAGGTCGAGCTCGAACCGGGTTCGACCGGATGACTGCCGGCGAGCTGCGCGTGCGGGATCGAGCACCGCACGGTGACCATCCGGCCGTCGGTGAGATTCGACAGGATCCGCAGCCCCGGGCGACCACCTGCGAGCGCGGCGACGCGATCCGCGAGTGCCTCGCACAGCGTGTTGACGAGGTTTGCCCCCATCGCATCGCGACAGTCGACGTGGAGGTGCGCGACGAGCACCCCACCGTCGGGCCCATCGGTGGCGAGCTTGCGAACATCGAGCGCCTGCGGGCCGCCACCGCGTTCGGACATCCGCGGCATCATCGTGCGCGCGGTCTCGACGAGCTCGCCGGCCGCCGCCATCACCCGGGCGACGCCGGCATCGACATCGCCGACATGCGTGATCTGGATCTGCCCGATCATCACCGGCGCCGAGACCTTGGTGACGAACCCGGAGGGCCGGCACATCCGCGCGGCGTTCGAGGCCGCGGCCACGATCGACGGTTCTTCGACCGCCATCGGGATCACCACGTCGCGGCCATCGACGGTGAAGTTGACCGCCACCGCGAACGGCAGCGCGAAGGTGCCGATCACGTTCTCGATCATCCCGTCCGCCACCGCGAGCTCGAGCGCTCCAGGATCGATCGCGGCGAACGCGCTCACAGGCACTCCAAGCGCCGTCGCGAGCAGCGCGCGCCGCTCGGCGATCGACGCCTTGTAGAAGCCTGGAAGCCGGGAGGACATGGGGACTCGCGGTTCTACTGCGCCGCCGGACGGGTGTCCACGCCACTGTCGTCGACGGTCAGTTGCAGAGGCTGGCACCCGGCTTCGATGAGCGCACGGGTCGCAGTGGTTACGTCCGCCGATGCCGGAATCACCGCGATCGCCACATCGCCGCCGCCGGCCCCGGTGGTCTTCGCTGTGCCCCCATGTGCGCGCAGCGCCGAGCGTGCTGCGGTCACACAGGGTGGCACGAGCGCGACGCCGGTGGCGGTCGCGAGCTGATCGGTGGCCGCTGCCGCCAGCCGAAGTGCCGAGATCAAGGCGGCAGCTACTAGCTCGGGCGGGTCTGCGAGCGAGGCGCAGGCGGCCCGCGACGCTCCTGCGATGGCGTTCAGGGCGGAGTCCACCGCGACCTGATTCGCCGCTCGGGCGGCCGCGATCTGCGAGACCAGCGTGGCGGTATCTGCCGACACGCCGGTGAAGAAGGGGAGCAACACGACCCCGCTCGGCCACGCGTGGGGCTGGACGGTCGCAGGCACCGTGAACGCGATCGCACCGCCGTAGACCGCCGCGGCGATATCGGCGCCCGAGCCCCGCGCGCCTTTCGCACCCTGCGCATTCGCGTGCGCCGCGAGTGCGATCGCGAACACCTCGTCGCGATCGTTCGAGCCCTGCGCGGCAAGCGCGAGTGCAGCGGCGGCGACAGTGACCGCAGCGCTCGAGCCGAGGCCTAGTTTCTGGTCCGCTGCGTAGAACGCCGAGCTGTCGACCGCGATCTCGAGCGCGGCCCGCGCACCCGGCGAGTCGGCGCCGTAGCGTTGCGCGAGCTCGCGCGCCACGGCGAGCAAGAACGGCGAGCTACAAGCACCATCGCGACGTGCGATCACGCGGCGATCGACGGCGATCACCAGCGCGGGGGCGCCATCGAGGACGGCGTATTCCCCGGTCAGGATCAATTTTCCAGGTGCGGTAGCGATCACGACGAGCACACACATCCGATGCCGATCCAACACGCGCGAGATGGAGATCGTGTGGAGGCGCCGTGGAGGGTCACGCGAGCGAGACCACCTTGGATGCATCGATCACCTCGGCGGGTCCACCAATCCCGCTGATCGAGACGGCCGTGACACCCGCGTTGTCGACGAGCGCTTGGCGGACCAGCTCGGCCGCGGCCGCGGTGGTCAGCACCTTGACGTGTGGACCGGCATCCATCGTCGCCCACGCGGGCTGGCCCGACGAGCGAAGACCGCCAACCTCGGCGAGGATGCCGAGCGTGGCGGGGAGCCAGTAGACGATCGCGGGACGCGCCGCGAGCGCGGACGCGTGCATCGCCATCGCATTTGCCTCGGCCAGCTCGCCGAGTGCCTCGAGGTCACCCTTCGCGATCGCCGCTTCGGCGAGCTCGAGATCCTTGGGGACCAGGTCGAGCCACGCCCGGTACATCGGGGACGTCGCGGCGGTGTGATCCATCGCATCGCGCGAGCCATGCTTCTTGGGCAGGCCACCACCGACGACCGCAATCACCATGCGGAGATCCTCGAGGAAGCCAGGTGCGACCGAGGTGACCGGCTCGGCGTACCCGTCCTCGCTGCGCGACCCGGTCGCCATCTTGACGAAGCCGCCGAACACCGAACGCGAGGCGGAGCCGGAGCCACGCCGCGCGAGGATCGAGAGCGCACGCGGCTCGAGCGCGAGCCCGGCAGCACGTGTCGCAGCCAGGGCGAGCGCGGCGAATCCCGACGCGGAGGAGGCGAGGCCGGAGGCAGTCGGAAAATCGTTGCGGCTGGTGACCCTGGCGTTGATCGGTACGCCGGCTTCGGCGCGGATCAGATTGAGGAACTGCGAGACGCGCTCGACCTGGTCGGGCTTCGCCGGCACGCCGTCGAGGATCAGCTGATCCTGAGCGAGCGATTCGTCGAACGCGACGGTGGTCTCCGTGGTCAGCGCGTCGAGGGTCAGGGACAGGCTGCCGGCAGCCGACAGGTTGAGCGCGGCGTCGCGCTTGCCCCAGTACTTGACGAGCGCGATGTTCGCGCAGGCGCGTGCGGTGACGACGGGCAGAGCCATGACCGCACGATAGCGCGAACTGCTTACAGGCGCGCTTCGAGACCCGCGGTGAACGCGAGGTCGATCGCGTCGGTGGCGTCTTTATCGAGCGGAATGGTGAGCGAGACGTACGGCAGCGTGCGACCCGCGGTGAACCGCGCCGAGACCGCGAACACGTTGATCATCCTGTCGGAAAAATCCGCATCGCCGCCGGAGAAGTACACGTTCGACAGCTCGCCCATCACCGCCGTGCCGCCGAAGTCGATGCCGACGCCCGCGTTGACGTGGATCAGCGGATCGAGCTCGTCACCGCCGCCGCCGTTGTTGACGTTGATATCGACCCCGAGATCGACGCGTCCGAACACGTTGCCGCTGCGAAACATCGGCGACGCGCCGAGGCGCAGCGACGTGCCCTTCGGAATCCCGAGCACCAGATCCTGCGGGCGGGCTGCCGACGCGAACAAGTTGACCAACGCTTCATCGCCATCCGAGGCAGTCGGCAGCGCGATGCCGGCGTGGAGCGCGAGCGTCGTCGAACCGTCTCCGAGTTTCGGCAGGAAGATGCCGCCGACCTCGAGGTTACCGACCCCGGTCAGGCTTTCGTCGTTGCCGGAAGCG
>JBBQJJ010000102.1:0-22466 GCA_038325805.1 Haliangiales bacterium | reverse complement strand
AAGGTCATCACGGTGCCGATCACCGACGCGATGACGCCGAACATGTACGTCCAGGTCGATCTCGTCGGCATGACGGACCGGCTCGAGACGATCAAGGGCGTCGATCCGGATCCGAAGTTGCCGAAACGCCCGGCATACGCCGTCGGTTCGCTCAACCTGCCGGTGCCGCCGAAACAGCGCACGCTCGAGGTGATCGTCACCCCGGCGGCCGCGAAGGTCGGCCCGGGTGAGCGGACCGGGCTGACGGTGCAAGTGAAGGACTCGCAGGGGCGCCCGGTCGCGGATGCCGAGCTGGCGGTGATGGTGGTCGACGAAGCGGTGCTCGCGTTGACCGGTTACAAGCACGTCAACCCGATCGACACGTTCTACGGCGCGCGTGGCGCCGACGTGCGCGATCACTATCTGCGGAGCTACGTGAAGCTCGCGAAGCCCGACGCGGCGACGGTGACGGGCAGCACCGGCGGTCCCGGCGGAGGCCGCACCCGCTCGAACAGGCGAGCTGCCGGTGACGGCGAAAAGGACGAGATGGCGCGTGAGGAGAGTGGTGCGTATGGCGGCGGGCTCGCTGCTGCCGACGCACCGGCCGCGGAACCGACGACCACGGCGCCGGCACCGGTCGCGAAGGCCGAGGCGAAGATGGACAAGAACAGCGTCGCCGATCTGCAACAGGCAGGGCAGGGTCAGCAGCCCGGCCAGCCGACGGGGCCATCGATCGCGCTGCGTACGAACTTCAACCCGCTGGCGGCGTTCGCGCCGTCGACGAAGACCAACGCGTCGGGCATGGCGACCGTCGAGGTCAAGATGCCCGACAACCTGACGCGCTACCGGATCGTGGCGATCGCATCGCTCGGTACCAAGCAGTTCGGCAAGGGCGAGGGTGCGGTCACCGCACGGCTGCCGCTGATGGTGCGGCCGTCGCCGCCGCGGTTCTTGAACTTCGGCGATACGTTCAAGCTGCCGGTCACGGTACAGAACCAGACCGACCTGCCGATGTCGGTGAAGCTCGCGGCGCGGACGACGAATGCCGCGCTGGTCGACGGTGCGGGTCGCGAAGTCATGGTGCCCGCGAACGATCGCGTCGAGATCCTGTTCCCCGCCGCGGCGGAGATGGCGGGGACTGCGCGGTTCCAGTTCGTCGGTACCGCGGGTTCCTACACCGATGCAGCGGAAGTCTCGCTACCGGTGTGGACGCCGGCGACGACGGAGGCGTTCGCGACCTACGGCGTGATCGACGATGGCGCGACCTCACAGCCGGTCGCCCTCCCGGAGAAGGTCATCACCGCGTTCGGTGGCATCGAGGTGACGACGGCATCGACCAACCTGCAGGCGTTGACCGACGCATTGTTGTACCTGGTGCGGTACCCGTACGAGTGCGCCGAGCAACGCGCGTCGCGGATCATGGGCATCGTCGCGCTCAAGGACGTGCTCGCGGCGTTCAAGACCGCCGACCTGCCATCTCCTGCCGTGATGCAGAACAGTGTGATCTCCGACGTCGAGCGGATCTCGCAGATGCAGAACTACGACGGTGGCTTCGCGTTCTGGGAGCGCGGTCGGCCGAGCGAGCCGTACCTGACGGTCTATGTCGCGAACGCGCTGATCCGTGCGAAGGCCAAGGGCTTCGAGATCAAGCCGGGCATCATCGAGCGCGCGCAGATGTACATGCGCAACATCGAGAACTACTACCCGTACTACTACGGTCCCGAGATTCGCCAGACGATCTCGAGCTTCGCGCTCTACACGCGCAAGCTGATGGGCGACGTCGATATCGCGAAGGCGCAGCGCATCTATCGCGAGTACAGCGGCCCGACCAAGATGAACATGGAGGCGCTCGCGTGGTTGCTCGGGACGATGACGGGAGATGCGAAGGCTGCGACGGAGCGCCAGCAGATCGTCCGCCACGCGATGAACAAGGTCAGCGAGACCGCGGGTGCGGCCAACTTCACGGTTGGCTACTCCGACGGTGCGCACCTGCTGCTCGCCTCGGATCGCCGGGTCGATGCGGTGATGCTCGAGTCGCTGATCCAGGAGAAGCAGGACCTCGACTTGATCCCGAAGATCGTCACGGGCCTGCTCGCACATCGCAAGAAGGGACGCTGGCTGAACACGCAGGAGAACACCTACGCGTTGCTCGCGATGGATCTCTACTTCCGAACCTACGAGAAGACGACGCCCGACTTCGTGGCGCGCGTCTGGCTCGGCAATGACTACGCCGGCGATCACGCGTTCAAAGGTCGCACGACGGACTACTTCGCGATCCCGATCCCGATGAAGGACGTCGCGGCGCACGACAAGCAGGCGCTGACGATCCAGAAGGACGGCAAGGGTCGGCTGTACTACCGGATCGGCATGACCTACGCGCCCGCGTCGCTCAAGCTCGACCCGGCGGACTACGGGTTCGTGGTGACGCGCACGTACGAAGGTGCCGATGATCCGAAGGACGTCACGCGTGACGCCGACGGTGTGTGGCATATCAAGGCGGGTGCACGGGTGCGTGTGAAGCTCAACATGATCAACGAGAATCGGCGCTATCACGTCGCGCTCGTCGATCCGTTGCCGGCGGGACTCGAGCCGATGAACCCGGCGCTCGCAGTGACCGGGCCGATTCCGCTGGATCCGAACGAGCAGAAGTCGCGTGGCGCGTACTGGTGGTGGTACGGCCCCTGGTACGAGCACCAGAACATGCGCGACGAGCGTGTCGAGGCGTTCGCGTCACTGCTCTGGGAGGGCGTGCACCGGTATCAGTACGTCGCGCGCGCGACCACGCCCGGCAACTTCGTGGTGCCGCCGCCGAAGGCCGAAGAGATGTACATGCCGGAGACGTTCGGTCGCGGCGGCTCCGATCGGGTGATCGTCGAGTGAGCGGCAAGGCCGTGCAGTATGTGACGCAGCTTGCGCACGTCCGCGTGCATCACTCGAGGTGAGTTGTGCGGGTGTTCGTGGCGTTGGTCCGCTCGAACGCATCGAGGAGTCCGCCGACCGAGAAGGGCTTCGCGAGGATCTCGACGCCGAGCTCACTGGCGCGTCGAGATAACGCGTCGTCACCTCGACCCGTCATCAGCAGGCATGTTTGTAGCGGGCGGAGCGCGCGCACCTCGGCGATGAGCGACGTGCCGGTCATCCCCGGCATCGACTGGTCGGTGAGGATGACGTCGAAGGTGTCGGGGCTTCGGGTGAAGATCTCGAGCGCTCCCTGACCGGACGTTGCCGCGATCACGACGTGCCCTGCTTTTGTGAGCACGCGACACGCTACGTTCAGGACGGACGGGTCATCGTCCACCACGAGCACGGTCAGGCATCGCGCGCGCGGCGAGCCCTGAGGTTGCGCCGATGCGCTCGATGGCTCGGCGTTGTTCGAGGTCATCGGAAGGCGAACGGTGATCACGGTGCCCTCGCCAGGCGCGCTGCGCAACCCCATCTCACCGCCATGCTCTCGCACGACGCCGTCGACGATCGACAGGCCAAGGCCGGTGCCCAGCCCGAATGGCTTCGTGGTGAAGAACGGCTCGAAGGCACGGCGCGCCGTCTCCTCGTCCATCCCGGACCCGGAGTCCGTCACGGAGAGCACCGCGTGTTCATCCGACCCGACCTCGAGCGCGATCGTCACCCTGCCGCCCTCTGCGCCGTACACCTGGATCGCATTGGTCGCGAGGTTGGTGAGCGCTTGACCGAGCTGCAGCCGGTCCGCGCACACGTGGACCGGCTTGTCAGGCAGCACGACCGCCAGCTCGATGCTCGCCGGTATCGTCGCTTTGAGAAGGGTGACGTCCTCTTGTACGCTCTGCCGCAGATCGAACACGGTCTTCGTCAGTTCCTGTTTGCGGCTGAACAGCAAGATGCGTTGCACCAGCTGGCGGACACGCTGACTCGCGATCGTGATCCCTTCGACGTACTCGTGAACGGCGCTGTCGGGCGGCAGCTCGTTCCGGGCGAGGTCGGTGTATGCCAGGATCGGCGTCAACATGTTGTTGACGTCGTGCGCGATCCCACCGGCGAGCGTGCCGATGGCTTCCATCTTGCGCGACTCGCGTATCCGCTGCTCCGATGATTTGAGCGCTTCCTCCGCGCGCTTATGCGCCGTGATCTCGCGCGTCAGGATGGAGACGGCGCTGACTCGTCCCTGTTCGATGACGGCGCCGACGATGCTCGAATACCAGCTCTCGAGCTGCGGAACGCTGACCTCGTAGCTCGTGGCTCGCCCCGTCTGGAACGTCGTCTCGAACGCAGCACGCATGGTGTCGTGGTACTGCGCGGCGACGAAGTCGAACGGGGTCGCCTTGCCGATCAAGGATTCGGGCGAGATACCCGGCGCCGTGTGGTTAACGTACGTGTAACGGTAGTCGCGATCGATCAGCACCACGAAGTCGAACGGGTTCTCCGCGATCGATTTCCAGCGCTGCTCCGACACCGCCAAGGCACGTTGGAGCTGTTTGTGCTCGCTCACGTCCTTGACCGTCGCGAAGTAGGCGACCAGCGTGCCGGTCTCGTCCCTCAACTCGGAGGGCGCCACCATCATCTCGATCCGACGGCCGTCCTTGCGCTCGAACTCGAGCTCGACGTTCGCTCGCTCCTCGACAGGCCAGGAGATGTATGGGGGTTGCCGGCCGAGCAACTCGGCGCGCGTGAAGCCCAGCATCTGGCACAGGGCATCGTTAACGTAGATCTGCGTGCCACGTGGATCGATGACCGAGAGGCCATCCGGCATATTCGAGAGCAGCGCCGAGAGGAGCTCCGGCTTGGTGAGAATATCGAACACGACCCCCCCCTGGAACCTTCGACGTTACACGATTCGCCTGGCGGTCCACGACCTCTCGGGGGCGGGTTACTCGATGATCACGCGATCGCTGCCACCTCGACCGAAGGTCTCCGGCATGTACATCTCCTCGGCCTTCGGCGGCGGCACCACGAAGTTGCCGGGCGTCGTGGCGCGCGCGACGTAGTCGTAGCGATGGACGCCTTCCCACAGCAGTGACGCGAACGCCTCGACGCGCTCGTCGCGCATGTTCTGGTGCTCGTACCAGGGGCCGTACCACCACCAGTACGCGCCGCGCGACTTCTGCTCGCTCGGATCCTGCGGGATCGGACCAGTGGTCGCGAGTGCCGGGTTCATCGGCTCGAACCCCGCGGGCAGCGGATCGACCATCGCGACGTGGTAGCGGCGGTTCTCGTTGATCACGTTGAGCCGGATCCGCACGCGCGCACCCGCCTTGACCTTCCAGCTGCCGTCGGGCTGGCGAACCACATCCTTCGGATCGTCGACACCTTCGTACGCGCGCGTGACCACGAAGCCGTAGTCGGCGGGCTCGAGCTTGAGCGATGCCGGCGCGTAGGTCATGCCGACGCGGTAGTAGAGGCGGCCGGCCTTGCCATCCTTCTGGATGGTCAGGTTCTGCTTGTCGTGTGCCGCGACGTCCTTCATCGGGATCGGGATCGTGAAGTAGTCCGTCGAGCGCCCCTTGAACGTCTTGTCACCGGCGTAGTCGTTGCCGAGCCAGACGCGGGCGACGAAGTCGGGCGTGGTCTTCTCGTAGGTGCGGAAGTAGAGGTCCATCGCGAGCAGCGCGAAGCTGTTCTCTTGCGTGTTGAGCCACTTGCCCGCCTTGCGATGCGCGAGCAAGCCGGTGACGAGCTTCGGGATCAGATCCAGGTTCTGCTGCTCCTGGATCAGCGACTCGAGCATCACCGCGTCGACCCGGCGATCCGACGACAGCAGCACGTAGTTCTGATCCGCATAGCCGACGGTGAAGTTCGCGGCACCCGCGGTCTCGCTCACCTTGTTCATCGCGTGGCGAACGATCGCAGCGCGCTCTGCTTGTGCAGCTGCGTTCCCCGCGAGCGTGCCGAGTAACCACGCGTTGGACTCCATGTTGAGCTTGGTGGGGCCGCCGGCGTCGCGGAGCAGCTTCTGCACCTTCGCGATGTCGAGGTCGCCCATCAGCTTGCGCGTGTAGAGCGCGTACGAGCTGATCGTGCGGCGGACCTCGATGCCGTAGTAGGACGGATAGCGCTGCTCGATGTCCTTGAGGAACGGCTTGGCCTGATCGAGGAGCCGCTGCGGCACGTCGAAGCCCTTGGCCTTCGCTCGCGTCAGCGCGTTGGTAACGAACACGGTGAGGTACGGATCGCTCGGGCGACCACGCTCCCAGTACGCGTAGCCTCCGTCGTAGTTCTGCATCTGCGACAGCCGCTCGATGTCGGCCTTGACGCTCGCTTCCATCGCCGAGATCGACGGCAGATCCTTGGCCTTGAACGCGGCGAGCACGTCCTTGAGCGCGACGATGCCGATGATCCGCGATGCCCGCTGCTCGGCGCACTCGTACGGATAGCGCACGAGATAGATCAACGCGTCGGTCAGCGCCTGCAGGTTGGTCGACGCCGTCGTCACCTCGAGCCCGCCGAACACGGTGACGACCTTGCCCGGTAGCGCGATCGGTTGGCTCATCACACCCGACGCGCCCTCGTTGATCACACCGTACGTCGCGAACGCTTCGGTGGTCGCCGGCGTCCACACCGGTAACGCGAGCTCGGCGGCGTCTGTCACTCCGCCCGTGCCTGCCGCGACAAGCTGGAACCGCGCGGTGCCCGCCATCTCGGCGGCCGCGGGGAAGCGAACCTCGACGCGATCGTTCGCGGGCACGGTGACCTGGCGACCCGCACCGTCAGTGAGCGCAGCATTCGTCGTGCGTGCGGCGAGTTGCACTGTCATCGGTGCGTCGGTCTGGTTCTGCACCACGACCGGAAGCTCGAACGTGTCGCCGAAGTTCAAGAACCGCGGAGGCGACGGGCGAACCATCAGCGGCAATCGTGCGGTCAGCGCGCTCTCGCCCTTGCCGAACTGCTTGGTGCCGGCGGTCGCGATCGCGATGATGCGATAGCGCGTCAGGTTATCGGGGACCTTGACCTCGACGGTCGCGCCGCCCTGCGCGTTGGTCTTCACGGCGGGCGCAAACGCCGCGAGCGGGTTGAAGTTCGAACGGATCGCGATCGCCGGGCCCGACGTCGAGCTCGGATCGGCCGACGGCTTCGGATCGGGAACCTTGGGCGGCATTGGCTTGTCCGGCGAGGATTCCGCGGGCGGAGGTGCCGGCGGCGGCGGCGGAGCACCAGGCGCACCACCCGAGGCCTGCTTCGCGAAATCGGCCCGCGGCGCCGAGTTTGCTGCGAGCTTCGTCGGGTCGGGCTTGGCGAGCTTCACGTACGCGCGCGAGTAATGATCGCGCGTGTCGGGGCTGCGGCCCGGATAGAACGAGCCGACCGGATCGGGGAACTGGTAGCCGGTGAGCGACAGGATCGCCTCGTCGACGACGATCACCGCGACCTCGGCATCGGCCACGGGGCGACCCGCGGCGTCCTTGACGGCGAGGGTCAGCTTCGTCGTCTCGCCAGGGCCGAGCTTCGGGACGGCCGGTGCGATCGAGACGGCGAGCGTGCGCTGCCGCGGCGGGACCGAGAGATTGATCGTGCCCATCGCATACGCCGGGCGCTTCGGCAGCTTCGGATCTGGGGCACCGTTGTCGCCGAGTCGCTCCGAGGCGCCGACGAGATCGACCTGCACGTGAAGGTTCGGCGTCATCTGATCCGTGATCGGCACGGTGATGATCTTGGTCGGCCCGGTCAGCGCGATCTTCTCGATCTTGACCATGCCGCCACGGCGCCATGTCACCAGACCTTCGGCCGGATAGAACGGCGCCTGGATCAGGAGCTCTGCGGTGTTGCCCGGTGAGTAGTCCTTCTTGTCGGGGATCAGCTGGATCTTCTCTTGCGCCACGTCGCGCGACTTCGGCGTGTCACCACCGGAGACCCAGAACGTCAGCGACGTGGTGTTCGAGCGACCCTTGTCGTCGACGATCGTCGCGGCCACCGCGTAGGTACCGCCCTGCGTCGTCTTGAACGTACACGGGGTGGGATCCTTGGCCGCGACCACGCCGCACGTCTGCGGATCGACTTCCTTCTCGACGTACCGGCCCTTCTTGTACTCCCACTCCTTGCGGACCGCCTTGAGCTCGATCTTCGCGCCGAGCTTTGCCATGCCATCCAGGTCGACACCGATCACGTCGACCTCGAATGGCGTGCCTTTCTCGACGAACGGCTTCTTGGTTCGGAGCCCGACGTACGCGGTCGCCGGGTGCACCATGATCGCGGCGCTCGCGGTCCAGGTCTGACGATTGACGTCGGTCACCGATGCGTTCGCAGTCACCGACATCGGTCGCGCGGGTTTGATCGACAAGAAGTCGAAGTGCAGCGTGTGCGCGCCGATCGCGTCGGTCTTGCCCACGTGGTTCCAGGTCTTCTGTGCGCGATACGGCGAAGGCTCGTCGTAAAACCGGCTGTAGCCCCACCACGGCGTCCACTCCCCGAACACGTAGTCGTCGCGATTCGGCGGCGTGAAGTTCGTGGCGCTCGCGGTGACAAACCAGTTCACCGGCGCACCGGGCAACGGACCGCCCGAGAAGTACTTCGCGGTGACCGTGACATCGCCGGTGCCTCCCACGATGAACGGACCTTGCGATGCCTGGGTCGAGACCTCGAACTCCGGGCGACGGAACTCTTCGACCTGGAGCGTGTGCGTGTGGCTGCCGCCGCCCGACGACAACGAGACGTACGCGTAGCCGAGGTTGGGCGTCTTGGGCAGCGTGAACTTGGTGTCCCATCCGCCGACGGCACTGATCGGCGCCGAGCCTTTGCCGATCTCGTTGCCGCGCGAATCGGTGACCTTGTACGTGACGGTGGTCAGTCCTGCCGGCATCGCGCCGACATCGCCGTTCTTGCCGTAGTCGATCGTGCGCAGCCAGCCCTTGAGGTGGACCTCTTCGCCCGGCTTGTAGAGGCGGCGATCGTCGACGACGTACCACGCGAGGCTCGAGCCACGGCTCTGCTTCACCCAGCCGGCGTTCTCGTTGTACCAGCTGCTCTCGGCGACGAACGCGACATCGGGTCCGCGCTTCGCGAGCAGCAGGCCGGCGCCCTTGAGGCCGCCGCTCGGCAGCGCGATGGTGGCCAGGCCCTTGTCGTCGGACTGCGACCTGAGCGCGGCTGGACGCATCTCGAGATCGAGGCCACCGATCGGCTTGCCACTCGCGAGCTCGGTCGCGTACGCGACCAGGTTGTCGCCGTCGACGTGCGCGTCGATGCCGAGCTTGGTGGACTGCGCCCAGGTGATCAGGCGGGGTGGGTCGTATTTCTCCGTCCACGGATACGGCTCGACGATCGCGAGCACGTGGCCGAGGCCTGCGAGGCCAGAATTATTGGAGAGCGCGGGCGACAGCTCGACATGTGTCTCGACGAGCTCGTTCTTGCCACCGGCGGTCTTGACCAGCTGATCGAACACCTTGATGCCGGGCACGCGCGGCGGCTTGTCCTTGTTCCACTGGTTCTGGATGTAGAAGCCATACGCGTCGTAGTCGGCGGGCGTGACCTTGTAGAGCCGAACCTTGAGCTGCTCGTAGTTGGTGGTGAAGAAGTCGAGCGTCGGCGTCTTCGCGTACGGATCGACGACGACCATGCCGTTCGGACCGAAGAAGTTCGGCTGCGCGTTGCCGACCTTGAACGTCAGCTCGGCGTCCTTGCCGAGCGTCTGGCCGAACTGGTCGAGGAGGCCGCCGGAGACGCGAACCTTGTAGGTGGTGCGTGCCTTGGTCAGGCCCTGGATGGTGACCATCGCGCCGCTCTGGACGAAGTGCACGCCGGGAATCTCGGGGCTGACAGACAGCTGGGCCTCGTCGAACTTGTCGTCGTCGAGCGGGTTGTTGAACTCGATGAACAGCGGCGTGTTCGGCGGACACTCGCTGCCGTAGGAGCACTCGTTGCGCTCGATCCGCAGTGGCGGGTACGTGCGGAAGCCGAAGCTCTGATCGCTCGGCGTGGTGTTCGGGCCCTCCGCCGACGGCGTGCCTGCCGGGAACTGGATCTGGATCTCCGAGTCGGTCGGGAACGTCCCGATCGCACGAAACGCGAGGTAGCGCCCCGTCTGTTCGTTCTTGTTCGCCGACTCGATCAGCGCCGCGATCTGCTTGTCCTTGAGCGCGGCGATCGCCTTGTCGTCGAGGAGCTCGAGCTTGACTTGCTTGCCCGCGGCCGTTGCCGTGATCTTGGAGAACACGGCCTGCGCGTCGATCTTCTGATCGAACAGCGCGAACATCGGCACGTCGAGGTGCTGCGGCTGCGAGTCGTACGGGTAGCGGCCGATCAACGTCGGCGTCGGCGTCTCGAACGTGAACTTGGTGGCGGCCTTGAGCGCGCCTCCGTTCGTCGACTTCGTCCCGGCGGGGACCTCGACCGTGTACGTGGTCGCCTGCGGGAAGCGGATCACCGGATCGAACAGCAGCGTGCGGGTGCCGAGCCAGCGCCAGGTGCCCTTGGGTTGCGGCGAGAGCCTCACCGGTTGCACGCCGGACGCATCGCCTTGCGAGGTCACCGCGACCATCGCCTGCGAGAACGTCACGCTGAGCTCGGGTGCGATCGGCACCTTGCCCTCGGGCATGTAGCGCAGGACCTTGAGGTCCTGGCCGGCGTCGCTGGCTTTCGGAGGCAGCAGCGACGAGGCCGGCGGCGGGAACGTACCGGTGACGACGGTGCCGGTGCGCGGCGCGGGTTGCGACCGTGGCCGCAGCGCGAACGCCTGCTGATCGCTCGCGTCGGCGACGATCGGCTTCGTGCGCGACAACAGCGTTTGCGTGGCGGCGCCGTCGAGCTTGATCGCCGGGGCGAGCTTCGCGCGATCGAACGCAGGCGGTCCGAGCTTGCCGTCGGAGACGCGTAGGTCGATGCCCTGTGGTGCACCCTCGAGCTGCACCATCGCCAGGTCGGAGAGCGGTGACCCGCTACCGGTCGTCGGAGGTGTCGAACTCTTGCCGCCGCACGACAGCATCGTCGCGAGCAAGATCACAGCGATCGTAGATCGTCCCATCGCGCGACGTTAACGCCGCGGCCGTGGTGGTGCCATGGCTACGGCTGGCTGACGCGCGAACGTAGCAAACGATCTAACGACAGCTCGAGCCTGCTCTCGACGAGAGGGAGTAGATCACCGAGCTCGTCCGCGGGCAGGTTCAGCCGTTCGCCGAGCCGGCGGTGGACGATCTTCGTCAGGTTGCCGCGGGCGGTCTGCAGCCAGCGCGCGGCGGTGGCGCGATGGATCGCGTAGATCGCGGCGATCCGATCGATGCTGGCGCCTTTGACGATCGAGAGCTGTAGGACGCTGCGATCGCGTGACTCGAGCACCCCGATCGCATCCTCGAAGGCTGCCTTGAACGCGGCGCGATGCTGGGCCTTCAATTGAGCGAGCTCCGGCGAGTCCGCGGAGATCGGGAGACTGCCGAGGCCGGCCTCGTCGTGCTCGAGCTTGCCGGCATCGCGCAACACGTTGAGCCCGCACCGCAGTGCCGCAACGCGAACGAGCCCGCCGAGCTGACCGTCCCCGGCGTAGCCGACGATCCGTGGGGGTTGATCGCCCTCGGCGACGAGCAAGCGAATGCGCAATTGCTGCTCGACCTCGGCGATCTGGTCGCGGGTCAAGCTCATCCGAGACAGCACGGGAGCGATGACGCCGAAATAGCGCTTCTCGAACGTCGCGATCGCGGCGGGGTCGCGGAGGGCGCAGGCACAGGCGAGGTAGATCTCGTCGGCGGCGAGCGCGTCGGGTTGATCCGCTTGATCCAGACGCTGATTCACCAGCGGGCGAAGGCGATCCTCGGCCACGACAAGACCCGGGAACTGGGCACGCCCTTGCTCGATCACGCGGTCGATCTGTGCGGTGGAACCCATCAGCTCGGCCCTCTTAGCACGGGCAGGACGATTTCTTGCGACATCGATCGAACAGCGGGGTTAGGGGGGCATGAAACGCACCGTTCTCTCCTTCGTCCTGTTCACTGCCTGCGCCGATTCATCCGGGCGATCTGCCGCACAGCTCGTCGAGATCGAGACCACGATCCAGAACGGCTCGAGCACCTCGATCGAGCGCACGTCGATGACCTACGAGGGCTCGCACCTCAAGGACATCACGCGGCAACACAATGGCGCAGCCGCCGGTAGCGCGCGCTTCACCTACGGTGCCGGTGGCATCGAGCGCATCGAGTACACCGATGACGAAGGCGATCGAGCGAGCGAGCAGCTGAGCTACGAGGGTGGTCGGCTCGTCCGCGGGCGCTACGAGATCGCGGGGATCCGCGTCGACGAGCGCTCGATCGCGTACGGCGAGTCCGGTGCGATCAAGGAAGTCTCGACACTCTCCACGTCACCCGGCGCCAACGGCACGACGACGCTCACGCGCTACGAGTACGACGGTTCGGGACGGGTCGCGAAGCTGCTCGAGCTCGCCGGTTCGCAGACTGCGAGCACCGAGCTCCGCTACGCGATCGACGGCACGCTCGAACGCGCGACGCAGTTCGAAGGTGGCGACCTCCGCGAGACGTTCACGTTCGAGCTCGATGGCGAGGGACGGTTGTCGGAGGTCTCGGATAGCCGCAACGGACGCTACGAGGTGACGTACGACGATGCGTCCCTGGTCTCGGAGATCCGTCGCTCGACGGCGAGCGGCACGACGACGACGCAGTATCGCTATGGCAGCGGCAGCGTCGACGGCTGGACGTTCGCACCCGCGGTGCCGGTGGCGCAGCTGTTCGACCTCACCGGTGCGGCGTACGCCACGGTGTCACCGCTCCATGGCGACATCGAGCTTCCCCGCGATCTGCCGCGCGCATCGGGTGGCGGAGATGAGCCGGGGCCGACCTGCGGCTTCGATCCGGTCACCGCGTGTGACAGCTGCGTCGAGGCATCGTGTTGCAGCGAGGCCGGGGCGTGTCTCGCCGGTTCGGCGTGCGACAGCTTCGTCGCGTGCGCGGAGCCGTGCACGACCCAGGCGTGCATCGACGTCTGCAGCGAGACCAACCCGGCGGGTCGCAGTGACTACGAGTCGCTGGTCAACTGCGTCCAGGTCTACTGCCCGACGTCGTGCGGAACTTGATGCATCCGAGTGCCGTCCTTTGATACAGCGTCCCCCGTGTCATGCCTCGATGATCGAGCGGTCCATGCGTGGATCGGCGGAGCGCTGCCCGAGCCGCAGCGCGAGACGGTGCGCACCCACCTCGACAGTTGCGACTCGTGCCGCGACCTGGTCGCGTCGGCACTCGACGGGCAGTGGATCGGTGAGACGGCGGGGCGCTACAAGCTCGTCGAGCTGATCGGCGCCGGTGCGATGGGCGAGGTCTATCGCGCCGAGGATCCCGATCTCGGTCGCGACATCGCGATCAAGATCCTGCATGCCGGTGGCTCGCAGCCACGACTGCTTCGCGAAGCGCAGGCGATGGCGAAGCTCGCGCACGTGAACGTGATGCGGATCTACGACGTCGGCACCGTCGACGATCGCGTGTTCCTGGCGATGGAGCTGGTGGAGGGTCCGACGCTCCGCGCGTGGCTCGCCGCGGCGCACGCGCAGCGCGACGTGATCGCGACGATCCGGCAGGCCGGCAACGGGCTGGTGGCCGCGCACGCGGCGGAGCTGATCCACGGCGACTTCAAGCCCGACAACGTGCTGGTCGCCGCCGACGGCCGCGTGCTGGTCACCGACTTCGGGCTCGCTCGCGTGGTGACCGACGAACCGGTGAGTGGTGATCCGAAACGCCGGCCGACCGAGACCTCGTCGCCGGCGACCGAAGGCCACACGCGGACCCGTGGCATGGCCGGGACCCCGGCGTACATGGCACCCGAGCAACTCGACGGGGCCCCGGCGACCGCGGCCTCCGATCAGTTCGGCTTCTGCGTGACGCTGTTCGAGAGCCTGTACGGCGAGCGGCCCTTCAACGGCTCCGACGTCGACAGGCTGCGCGCCTCGCAGTCGAAGTTGGCGCTGCCGCCGTCGCCCGCGATCCCGCGCGCACTCGCGCGTCTCCTGCAGCGCGGGCTCGCAGTCGATCCGGCGGCGAGGTTTTCGTCGATGACGGAGCTCCTCGAGGAGCTCGAACAACCGCGGCGCACGCAGTTCCTGGTCGGTGGAGCGATGCTCGCCGCCGGGGTGGCCGCCGCGGTGCTGGTGTCGCGCGGGTCGAGCGGTCCGACGTGTGCCGACGGTCGCGATCAGCTGGCCGGGATGTGGGATGCGTCGACGCGCGCGATGGTCGCGCAGACGTTCACGGCCGCGAACCTGCCGTATGGCAAGACGTCCCTCGCGACGGTCGAGAGACAGCTCGACCGCTACGCCGACGCGTGGGTCGCGACCTATACCGAGACCTGCGAGTCCACCCGTGCGGGCGCACAGTCCGAGACGTTGCTCGACCTCCGCATGCAGTGTCTGCGTCGACGCAAGGCGGACTTCCACGCCGTCGTCACCACGATCGCGACCGGCGATGCCGCCGTGTTGCGCGACGCCGTGGGCATGGTATCGGGGCTGCCGTCGATCGCCGCGTGCGCCGACGTCGCGTCGCTGCGCGAGCTGCAAGCGCTGCCCTCCGATCCGCAGCTGCGTGCTCGGATCGAGACCCTCGACACCGAGATCGCGCGGTGTCACGCGCTCGCGCTCGCGGGTCGCTACCCGGAGGCGACACCGTGCGCGACTGCCGCGGCGAAGACCGCCGGCGAGCTCGAGCACAATCCCGCGATCGCCGAAGCCGAGCTCACCGTCGGCGAGATCCAGTTGCGCCTCCGCCACTGGCCCGAGGCAGAGGCGGCGTACACGCGCGCGCTGCTTGCCGCCGAAACCGGCCGCGACACGCGAACGCGCGAACACGTGCTCACCGGGCTGCTCTCGATCGCCGGCGAGCGCGCGAGGTTCGAGGAAGGGCATCAGCGCCTCGAACACGCCAAGGCGCTCCTCGTAGGCCTCGACAACGACAAGGAGCTCGCCGCCAACCTCGCGCTCGCCGCAGGCGTGTTCTCGCTCCGCGAGGGCAAGTTCGAAGCGGCGATCGAGAGCCTCGCGCGATGCGTCGCGCTCCGCGAGGAGCTCCGCGGCAAAGACGACGGCAGCATCGCCGATCCCCTGGTGCCGATGGCGATCGCGTACACCAGCCGCGGCAAACCCGACGAAGCCGTGAAGCTCCTCGAGCGTGCGGTCAAGCTCGACAGCGCCAACCGCGGCGACACCCACCCGGCGGTCGGCAAGACACTTCACGCGCTCGCGCAGATCCAGGTGCGCATGGGCAAGACCGACGAAGCCCTCGCCTCGCAGAAGCGCTCGTACGAGATCCTGCGCGCCGCCTACGGAGAGGCTCACCCCGATGTCGCGCAATCGATCGGTGCCCGGGCCCAGATCTACTTGATCGCCGGCCGCTACGCCGAGGCCGTCCCCGCCGCGAAGAAATCCGCCGAGCTGATGGAGAAGGTCGCCGGCCCCGATCACCCCGACACCGCGATCACGCTGTCGACCCTCGCCGCCACGCTGTCGCGCGCCGAGGACACCGACGGTGCGCTCGCCGCTAACCAGCGCGCGCTCGCGATCCGACTGGCGCTCGGCCCCGACCACCTGCACACCACCCAATCCCAGGTCAGCGTGGCGATGGGCCTCCGCCTGAAGAACCGTTGTGATGAGTCCCTCGTCCTGCTCGACGCCGCGCGCGCCACGCGGCGCAAGACGCTCGACGCCGACCACCCGGACGTCGTTCGCATCGAGGCATCGATGGCCGACTGCCACGTCGACCTCGGCACCCCCGCCAAGGCCGTCCCGCTGCTCGAGCACGTGCTGGCGATTCGCGACAAGACGCCGCTCCGCACCGCCGACGACAAGGTCGGCTACGCGATGGCATCCTTCGGGCTCGCTCGCGCCTTGTGGGACGTCAAACCCGACACCGGTGTGAACCGCGACCGCGCGAAGCAGCTCGCAAGGCGCGCCCACGCCGCCCTCACCGCTCTCGAGGACAAGCGCGCCGACGACATCGTCGAGTGGGCAGCCAAACGCAAGATCACCTTGAAGTGATCGAAGCGTGGCGCTACGCCCACCGTCGCTTCGGCAGCAGGTGCTTCTTCTTGTCGGTGCTGCGCTGACTGCTGTCCTTCGGGTTGTCGGGGAGCTCGGGTAGCTCGTCGTCGGCGAAGGCCGCGAGCTTCACGGGCGCGAGCTTCCACGTCCAGATCGCGCCATCCGCGTTGCTGCCGATGCCGGCGATCCGCGCCTTCTTGGTGCCCGGCGTGAGCACGCCGTCCTGGCGCGAGAAGTCTTTCTTGCGGTTATCGTGGAGCGTGATCGAGAACGCCATCGCATCACCGATCTGGATCCAGTAGCCGTCGCCATGCTCGGTATCGGGTGGGTCGGAGGCGGTGCCCGAGCTCCCTTGCTTGAACAGCAGCGTGCCGTCGGCGCGGAACTGCAGCAGATAGACACCTCCGTCGCAGTCGCGCGAGCCCCAGCATTCACCGGCGAGCGAGCGGCGCACGGGGAATTTCGCGAGCCACGCGCGCGGCAGCTCCTTCGCGGCATCGAGGATCTTGCGCGCGATCGCGAGCCGCGGCACGTGCTCGGTCTGTTCGAGGAGCTCGAGGTGCAGCCGGACGACCGACGCGCGCAGCGTCTCGCCGGTGGTCTCGAGCCAGTCGGCGTAGACCAGCCAGTTGACCGCGTCGTCGGGAGTCTCGGTGAGCAGGTTCTGAAACGTCGCCTCGTCACTCATGGTTCACCTGCCGCGCGCAGTGCCGCCACGATCGTCTGCCACTGATCGAGGCCCACAGCCTCCCACGTCATCTCGACACCTTCGCCGGTGCCAGCAGCGAAGCTCGCGCCCGAGTTGTTGAGCGTCGTCGAGCTGTCGAGGTTGCGCCGAAAGATCTCGGTGGCCTCGGGGCCGGGAGTCTCGAGCGTGGTGCCGTGCCCGACCGTGTTGACGATCAGGTCGCTCTCCACCGACGTGATCGACACGGTCGCAACCGCACCTTCTCCGGATGCCGTGGCGGTCCCGCGTGTGGGGTTCGCTTGATCGACGTTCGCGAACACCAAGGCAGCGCTGTGCAGCGACGGCGCGATGCCCGAAACCGCCAGCACGATCGAGTACGTCCCCGGTGCCGGCGTACGCAGCTCGAACAGCTCGGAGCGCGTGTTGCCGAGGCACGGCGTGCCGGTCAGGGTCGCGATCGAGACCAGCGGTTGCGCGACGGCGTTCTGATCCTGGACCTCGGCGGTGGCGAGCGGCGGCGCGGTGTCGTCGCAGTTTGATCCGACCTGTAGCGTGACGAGGAGGTAGGGATCTGGCTCCTCCGGGACGGTGATGCTGTACGTCACCGAGCTCGCCTGCGTGCGTGCGGCGGGCAGCGTGTCGACGAGCCTCGGCCGCGCAGAACTTGCGCCATCCAGACCGGCATCTCCCACGTCGGGACGCGGAGGCTTGCTGAAGCACCCGGCCACCAACACCAGGACTGCCGCGCGCAGCATGTGATGATGATGTTCGCACGAACCAGCGCTGTTAGCGGCGACGTAGTAGCGTGCGCGCGTGACCTGGATCTTCATCGATGGCAACGATCTGCGACGCGCCGAGCTCGCGCAGATCGTCCCTGGCCTCGAGGTCACCGTCGAGGCCCTCCAGACAGGCTTCTCGACGAGTGCACCGGAGCCCGGTCAGCGCGCGCGCGACAAGATCCTCGCGCACCACACGGACGCCGCCTGCTTCGCGGAGGCCGTCGACCTGACGACGATGGAAGGCAAGAGCCTGCGGCTCGAGCTCGACTCCGAAAACGCGAACCGGTTCTGCAAGTGGTGGCGCGAGACGCCGACGCGCATCCTCCTCGCGATCGCCTTGCGACGCACCGCCGCTGCCGAGATCGAGATGTTCACGGTCGCGTGCGAGGGCCGGATCGCGGACCAACCCGCGGGTCCGCTGATCCTCGGCTGGGATCGGTTGTTCGTGCCGGCAGGCGAGGACTACACGCTTGCCGAGCTCTCCGAAGCAGGCGAGGTCGTCGGGTTTCGTCGCGAGGCCTACGGCAAGCTCGCCGCAGCACTCGGGCTCACTTGAGACAGCGCTTCGCGTCGCGGATCGCGGAGGGCGATCCTTTCTGAGCGACGAGTGATCGGATCCGGGCGAGCCCCGGTCCGCCGAGCGCGTCGAGGATCGGTGGCGATGGATCGGTCGCCGCATCCGCGCACAACACGGCGGCGGCGGCGAGGGCGACGCCGGCATCGGTGTCCTTCGCGACCGATGACGCGAGCGGTGCACGCATCTCGCTCGGCACGGGTGCAGGGACCAGCGCGATCACGGCGCGCCGAAAGGCAGGATCCGGATCGGCCAGGGCGGTCGTCAGATCGACGCCGACCCCTCGACGCTCCAGCGCCGCGGCGGTATCGAGCGCGAGCACGCGGAGCTCGATCCAGCGCTCGCGATCGCGCGCCAACTCCGCGAAGGAAGCGCGCCAGGCCGCGACGTCATCGGCACCGAGATCATCCGGAAGATCGATACGGGTGGCGAGCTCGCGCGCGATGGTCAGCGCCGCGCGGGCGGCCGGGATCGCGGTGCGCCTGTCAGGCCCACCGGCAACCTCCGCGAGCGGACCGAGCAGGCTCTCTCGATCGGTCGACCCGGGCGCGGCGGCGATCCCTGCGAGCTTCGCGGATCGATCCGGGGCATGCAGGGCCCGGGTGATCACGGCCGGGCCGGCGAGCATGCCCTGGCGCGCGGCCTCGTCGACGTCACCCCGATCGATCGCGGCGCGCATCGATGCGAGACCGGCGGCAAGGACGATCCAGCTCTGAACCACAGCGTCATCGTGGCGCAGAGCCGGGATCCCGTCACGTAACCGAGAAAATCGTTGAGAAAAATTGACAGGGTGATGATGCGTTCAGTACGGTGAGTCCGTTCAGTACTGTTTGCAGATCCCGCCTACCGGAGAGAGACCAAAGACATGGCCGACGCCCTGACCCAGCGGCAACGAGAAATCCTCGACTTCATCTCGGCCTCGATCGTCGAACGCGGGTTTCCGCCCACACTCCGCGAGATCGGCGAGCACTTCAGCATCCGCTCCACCAACGGGGTGAACGATCACCTGAAGGCACTCGAGAAGAAGGGCCACCTGCGCCGCGAGGACCTCAAGTCCCGCGCGATGCGCCCGATGAATCCGGATGGCGGGGAGGTCGTGCCGCTGCGTGCCGCGTCCTCGGGCCAGTGGCCGCGCCACACCGGCAACGTCGAGGTCCCACCGCTGCCATATAACGAGGAAGACATGGCGGAGATCCCGATTCTCGGTCGGGTCGCCGCCGGTCAGCCGATCCTCGCCGTCGAGCAGGCCACGGATACGGTTCGCATCGACCGCATGCTGATCGGCGGGCATCGCGAGGTGTTTGGCCTTCGTATCGTCGGTGAATCGATGATCGAGGACGGGATCTTCGATGGCGACTACGTGTTCGTGAAGAAGACCCCGCAGGCACATGCCGGAGACATCGTGGTCGCGATGATCGAGGGTGAGGCCACGGTGAAGCGGTATTACCCGGAAGGGGATCGCATCCGGTTCCAGCCGGCGAACTCGAACATGCTGCCGATCATCGTCCGCCGCTCCGATCTCAAGTCGGTGGACATCATCGGTATCGTGGTCGGCATCTACCGCAAGCTCTAAAAGCTCAACGATCCCAAAGCGATTCGTTCGGGAGTGCGCGGACGGCGAGCCTGCGAGCTTCTGGGAATCGATGACGTCGCATGCGAGGAAGCGATTTCGCAGCGTGCACGTAGCGTTACGTCTGGATATGTCAGGGCATTTCGGGACAACCAATCTGGAACTCTCGTGTCAAACTGACCGGACCCAGTGGGCAACGAACGTTCCTATCGCAACCGCTGGCTGCTAGCGCCTGCGATCGCTGGCTCGATCGCGATCCAGGTTGGCGTCTTTCTGATCTTTCAGGCGACGTCGGAGACGCGCGACCTGCGCGTGATCATCGGCGGAGCGATCGCACTCGCGGCGATCATCGTCGCGCTGATCGCGACGATGCCGACGGCGGCACGCGAGCAGAGCCGAAAACGCCAGTACCGCAATCGCTGGTTGGTGACGCCGGCGATCGGCCTCGCCGTGGTGGCGACCGCGTTCATGTTCGTGGTCTACGCCGCGACGCGAACCACGCCACCACCGAAGCTCAGCATCCGGCTCGTCGGTGACGGCGCGGGGCAAGTCCATGTCACCAAGGTCGGCGATCTGTCGCCGATCCTGCGCTGCGCGAATCAGCAACCGACGTCGACCGAGCTCGGTTACGTCGACGACTCCACCGATCCTGCGGTCGCCGAGGTCGTCGACTATGTCGTCGGTACCGTGCGTTCGAAGAAGAAAGCCACGCGCTGCGAAGTCGATCTGCCGGTCGGCACGCGCGTGCGTGTCACCGCGGTGCTCGGCAAGGAAGCGACGTTCGGCGGCTATCAACAGCTGCCGATGCGCACGCCCACTGAGCTGGTGCCGTACCTCGGCGATCCGCTCGCGAAGTGTACCGCCGCCGACGTGATGGAGGCAGCTGCCGCAGGGAGCGTCCTCGATTGTAGCTTCACGATCCAGGCGAGCACCGAGCTCGCCGCCGAGTTCGGCGAGATTCCAGATACGCAAGAGCTCAAGATCGCGCCGCCCGAGGTGATGGCGAAGCTCGACGTCAAGCCCGCCCCTCCCGCCGCGGTGAAGCCTGCACCGATCGATGCCGAGAAGCTCGAGGAGTTGACGGTGGCGATCGCTCCGCCGATGAAAGTTCCGCAGCCACCTCCGCCGCCGCAGATCAAGCCGCCGCCACCTCCGCCTCCCGAGCAGCCGAAGCCCCCGCCGCCACAGCCGCCGCCGAACATGGTGATGGTCGAGGTCAAGGACGACAAGAACGTCAAGGACAAGGCTCCCGACGACGCGACCAAGCTGTCCGACAAGAATCGCGACGTCGACAAAGAGCAACGCGCGAAGGAGACCAACCTCGACAAGGAGCAGGACGGCAAGACGGTCGCGACCAAGGAGAGCGACGACAAGACCAGCAAGGAGGTCGGCGGCCCCGACGACAAGATCCGCCAGACCGAGGACGCCGAGTCCGACAAGCGCAACCTCAAGGAGACCTCCGACCAGTCCGGCAAGGACAAGGTCGCGAAGGGTGAGATCAAGGGCGACGGCGGCAAGGACGGTCAGGAAGGCACCGGCGAGAAGAAGCCCGACAACATGCTCGGCATGCGTGGCATCGAAGGCCGCGGCAAGCTCACCGAGCAGGGCGACGGTAAGAAGGCCGGCAAGCGCGGCACGCCCGGCATCAACACGCCGCTCGCGTTCAACGACTACGAGCGCATCATCGGTAAGGAGAAGGTCGACGAGGAGCGCCAGATCTCGGCGCGCAAGATGAGCGCGAAGAAGGGCCGTTGGGAGCGCAAGCTCGATGCGGTCAAGAGCGCGCTCGAAAACTTCGTCCCCGACGTTCAGGTCGGCAACCAGACCGCGCTCAAGACGCGCGCACATCCGTTCGCGCTGTACATCGCGCGCATGCACCGCCGCATCCACGAGCTCTGGGGCTTCGGCTTCCTCGAGCAGCTCGACGACAAGCCGGCGAGCCACCCGCTCAACAAGCCGGACCTGTGGACCAACCTCGAGGTCTCGGTGAACGCCGACGGCAGCGTGCACAAGGTGACGATCGCGAAGACGTCGGGTTCGACGGAGTTCGATGTCGCTGCGGTCGATACCGTGCTGTCGTCCGCGCCGTTCGAGCAGACGCCCGAAGCGATTCGCTCGGTCAACGGTAAGGTCTACCTGCGCTGGGGCTTCTATCGGAACTGGCGCCAGTGCGGCACGTTCAACGTCGAGCCATACATCCTGACCAGCGTGCCGGGAGACGATGGCTCGCAGACCGACAGCGATCTCGTGAGGAACACTGCGAAGTTGCCGGGCAAGAAGCGCCCGATCGGCGACAAGACCGTGACGCCGGACGACGGCAAGACGAACACGAAGGTGTCGCCCTCGACGTCGGTCACCGATCAGCAGGCGGTGTTCGCCGCGAACTTGTGGGTCTCGGCGTTCGCCACCGCGCAGGTCGACAAGCTCGTGAAGTACTCCACCGTGCCGTTCTACGCCGGTGGCAAGGTCGCTGCGCAGACTGCGAGCGACCTCAAGGATGTGTTCAGCGGGCTCGTCGTCGAGTCCGGTCCGATGAAGGACTGGAAGCTGCTGTCGCCGAGCGAGTACAGCGGTGGCGGCGGGTTGCCCGAAGGCAACGTCGTCCTGCAGATCAGAACGGCGAAGGAATCCTTTGCCGTCGTGATGACGCGCACGAAGTCAGGCGACTACCGCGCCACGCAGATCGCCCGCTGAGCGAGGTCGATCGCAAGCTCGCGATCGAGATCGCTATGCGTGGGGCTGAACGTTCGCAGCGAACAGGCCTTTGGCCCCTTGCTGCTCTTCGTACTCGACGGTCTGACCCTGCAGCAAGGTGCGGAACCCATCCCCCGAGATCGACGAGTAGTGGACGAACACGTCCTTCCCGTCATCGCTGCGGCTGATGAAGCCGTAACCCTTGGCATCGTTGAACCACTTCACGGTACCGAGCGCCATACTACCTCCCACGTCATTCC
>JBBQJJ010000101.1:0-22507 GCA_038325805.1 Haliangiales bacterium | reverse complement strand
CTGGCTTTCCCGGCCATCGTCCCAGCCGGGTTGTCATACCAACCCGGGTCCATGTCGCCCGCGAGCTTCTTCCGAACCTTGAGGATCGTGAACATGCCGCCCATGTCGATGTAGCCGTGCGGGCCATCACCGCCGACCATCGAGATGCTGTTCTTCGGCTGCTGCATGGCCATCATGTCGCCCATGCCGTTCTGGCCCATCGTCATGTAACCCGGCACCACACGCGAGACACGTGCGTCGAGCCCGCGTGTGTCGGCGCCGATCAGATTCGGCGCGTCGTGTCCCATCTGATTCATCACGTGATGGGTCATGTGGCAGTGCATCGCCCAGTCTCCCGGCGTGTCGGCGATGAACTCGATCACGCGCGTCGAGCCGACCGGCATGATCACCGTGGTCTCCGGCCAGCGTGCGGTCTTCGGCACCTGACCACCATCGGTCTCGACGACCTCGAACGCGTAGCCGTGCAGGTGGATCGGGTGATGGCTCATCGGGCCGAGATTGCCGAGCCGGATGCGGACGAGATCACCGACCTCGGCGACCAGCGGTTCTGTCGCGGGGAACGACTTGCTGTTGAAGGTGAGCACGTTGAAGTCGGTCATCGCCATCGGATCCGGACGCCGCTGTCCGATCGGAATCTTCCACTCGTGACTCATCAGCGAGTAGTCGCGCCGCCGCCGCGGATCGACCTTCCTCGGGTGGACGACGATCATCCCGACCATCCCGAGCGCGATCTGAACCATCTCGTCGAAGTGCGGGTGGTACATGAACGTGCCCGGCTTCAGCATCGTGAACTCGTAGCGGTAGGTTTCGCCCGGTTGGATCGCCTTCTGGCTGAGCCCGGCGACGCCATCCATCCCGTTGGGCACGAACACCCCGTGCCAGTGCACGGTGGTCGGTTCTGGAAGTTTGTTCGTCACGTAGATGCGGAGCTTGTCGCCCTCGACGCACTCGATGAGAGGCCCGGGCGTCGACCCGTTGTAGCCCCACGCTTCGATCTCGAGACCCGGCGTGATCGTCTGCGTCACCGGCTCGGCGATCAGATGGAAGATCTTCACGCCCGCCTTCTTCTCGAACGGCAACGTCCACCCGTTGAGCTGGACGACGGGCGTGTAGCTCTCGCCCGCGACCACTCGACCTCTCGTGAGCTTCATCGGGCCCATCGGCTGCGCGGGCTTGGTGGAGCCACCATGGCCGGCGTGGTCGGTCGGTTGTTGCGCGTGCGCCAGTTTGGCGCGCGCGAGCAGGGCTGCCCCGACGGCAGCACCCGAGGTCAGAAGGGTTCGTCGATTCATCATGGGTGTTCCTCGCGTCTCCCGGACCTTCCGGTCCGCTCTTCTGCATCGCGGGTCATCCGCGGCATGGCACCGCGCGAGAGTGCGCGGGCTTCTGCGGCTGCCCGCCAGAACCGGCTCAGTGCATCGATATATTGCCGGCCCGCGTCTACCAGGTCCCGCCGCGCGCCGAGTAGCTCGAAGGTCGACGCGTTCATCGCGTTGTACTGCTTGAGCGTCTCGGAGACCACGGTCTGTCGGTTGGGTAGCACCACATCGAACAGATGCTTGGCCTCGGCATACGCACCGAGTACGCGTTGCCGTGTTGCACGAGCCGTGGCTCGAAGCTCCACCGCGGTCGCGAGCGCCTCGTTCTGGGCCCGTCGGAGCTCGGCGTTCGCTCGCGCGCGCGGACCCTGGCCCTGATTGAACAGCGGTAAACCGATCGCGACCGAAGGGCCGAAGTCCCATGCGCCGTCCTTGCGATCCGCCGAGATGCCGATGCCGAGCTCGGGAACGACGCTGCGAAACCGCGCGAGGCCAACTCGGCCCGCTGCGGCGGCTGCCTCGGCGCGAACCGCAGCGATCTCGAGACTGGCAGCCACCGAGTCGCGTTCCAAGGTGTCGAGTGTCGGCGCCGTCTGCGGAACATCGGGCAATCGCGCGGTCACGGTCCACTTCGTCAGGTCGCCCGTGAGACCGAGCACCTGGTTCAAGCCCTCGCGGCGGACCTCGACGTCGACCTGCGCGCGACCGAGGTCGACGCGTGCTTGTTCGCGCTGGTCGCGCTCGCGGGCGAGTCCGAGATCCGGCAGGTTGCCAGCACCGTGCATACGCTCGGCGATCTCTGCAGATGCAGCCGCAGCGTCGAACGCCGTTTGCCTCAGCTCGAGCTCCTGCTGCGCGGCGACGACGTCGATATAGGCGCCCTCGACGCGTGCGACGAGCTCGATCGTCGCGCCGACCGCACGTGCCTTCGCAGCATCGAGATCCGCGCGAGCGATGCTCCGACGCTGCGGGATCTGGATCAGATCGAGCACGTCCTGGATAACGTCGACCTCGGCCTCGCCCGCGCGACCGTTGCGAGCCAGCTTGTATTCGAGATCGACGCGCAGGGGCGCGAGGACGGTGGCCGATGCGATCTCGGCGGCCGCGATCCCGAGGCGATCGTATTCGGCTTGGAGTCTCCGATTGGTCGCAAGCGCGATTCGAATCGAGGCATCGCGATCGAGCGGCTTTGCGAGGAGGTCCTTGATCGCGCCTGGGACGCGCGTGTCGATGTTCTCGTGCCAGACTCCGCTCACGGACATCCTCCGTTCGATCTCGCGATCGACCGGCCCGAATACCGCCGAGCGCGACGGTACGCAGCTCGCAACCACAGCAATCAACAGCCAGCGATGCATCAGCGGTGACCCATGTCGTGACCCTGATGAGGATCGGGCGCTGGCGTCGGCTTCGGCGCGGGCGACTTCTTCGGCGTTGGCTTCGGCTCAGAGCGTTTCGGCTTCGGTGTCGTCTTCGGCGTGGTCGGTTCAGGAGGCTTTGACTTCGTAGGCTCCGCATTCGCCGGTGGCGCCGGATTCGCGGGAGTCGAGTCGGGCGGCGACATGTCGTGATGCTCGTGGCCCGTGGCCCGAGCTGCGTCGGGCGTGGTTGGCTCCGTCAGGCTGACCACGCCGGGCCGCAACGCGGCCGGTGGACCTGCGAGGCGACCAATCGGCGCGTCGGGATTCGCGGGGTGATCCGGCGTGATCGGCGCACTGCTGGGAGCACAGGCGCCCAGCGCCAAGGCAGCGATCGCGACGAGCGTCCGCCTCACGACTTCTCCATCGAACAGCTACCCGCTGCCATGTGTTGCGCGTGCATGCGGAGCTCGCTCTGCAGCTTCGCGAGGTCGCCGCTGGCGCTGACGAAGAGAAGCTTTGCGCCCCCGGAGATCTCGCTCGCGGTGGCCTTCGAGTGGATACCGATCATGCCGCCCATATGCCCGGCGTGACCGCTCATGTCGTGGCCGCTCATGTCGTGGCCGGCATGACCAGATCCGCTGTCATGGCCGGCGTGACCGCTCATGTCGTGGCCGGCGTGACCGCTCATGTCGTGGCCGGCGTGCTCGTCCTTGCCGTCGGGCAACGCGCCCATCGCGCCGTGGTGGTCATTGTGCATCTTCGCCATCGCGGCGACGCGTTTGCGGAGCTCGACGACATCACCCGTCGTCACGAAGACGAGCGCGGCGCCGGTGTCGGCATCCTCGACCGTGACCGAGGTACCGGGCACCGTGACCGGACACGATGGATCGCCGACGACGATCGGCGTGGGCTTGGTGTCCGGTGCCGTCTGCCTGCCGCCGCAGGCAGTGGTGAGTGCGGTCAACGCGAGAAATAGCGAGGGAAACATGGTGATACGCATGGGCTCCTTACCAACAGCAATCTGCCTCTTCGCAAGCCATAGACCAAGGTCCACGAATACGCCAACTGACCGGGTCGGGTCGATGTGAGCTGTGACCTGATCGGTTACAGGTAACGCGGTCGATCACGATGGAAGTGCGAGCGTCTTGGAGCTCCTAGGCTTCCATCATGATCGTGCGTTGTCGCTCCATGTCCGAAGGAGGGGTTTTGGGCATTACATCCCTGAAAGCGTGCACATGCGGCGTTAGCCCATGACCCGCGCGCCGCTGACTTGCGGGGACGATCGCCTGATAGCAAGCCGCCGCCAGGCTCGATCACGCCTCGGTTCGCCGCAGGCGAAGGGCGTTACCGATCACCGACACCGAGCTGAGGCTCATGGCGAGCGCGGCGAGCATCGGTGACATCAACCAACCCGTCAGCGGGTACAAGACGCCAGCCGCGATCGGTACGCCGGCCGCGTTGTAGATGAACGCGAAGAACAGGTTCTGTTTGATGTTCGACATCGTCTGACGCGACAGCTTCCGGGCGCGCACGATCCCTCGCAGGTCACCCTTCACGAGCGTCACGTGAGCGCTCTCCATGGCGACATCGGTTCCAGTTCCCATCGCGATCCCGACATCCGCACGCGCGAGCGCCGGTGCATCGTTGATGCCGTCACCCGCCATCGCGACCGTGCGACCTTCGCGCTGCAGGCGCTTCACGTGGTCGGCCTTCTGGTCTGGCAACACCTCCGCGATCACGTCATCGAGACCGAGCTTGTTCGCGACCGCCAGCGCCGTTGTCTTGCTATCGCCGGTCATCATCACGATACGGAGCCCTTCGGCTTGCAGCGTGCGGATCGCATCGGGTGTCGTGTCCTTGAGCGGATCGGCGACGCCGACGAGTCCGGCGAGCCTGCCTTCGACCCCGACGAACATGACCGTCTGACCATCCCCGCGTAGTGTCTCGGCGAGCTCGGTCAACGGCGCCGCGTCGACACCGATGGCCTCCATCATGGCGCGGTTCCCGAGCGCAACCGCGCGGCCACCGACGGTGCCTCGCACGCCTTTGCCCGTGATCGAATCGAAGCCCGTGACGGCTGCGAGCTCGAGCTTGCGCTCGGTCGCACCGGCCACGATGGCAGCGGCCAGCGGGTGCTCGCTTCCTCGTTCGAGACTGGCAACGAGCGAGAGCAGCGTAGCCTCGTCGAAGGTCCCGTTCGGGACCACCGACACGAGCTTGGGCTTGCCTACCGTCAGCGTGCCTGTCTTGTCGACCACGAGCGTGTCGACCTTGCGCATTACCTCGATCGCCTCGGCGTTCTTGAACAGCACGCCAATCGTGGCGCCGCGGCCGGTGGCGACCATGATGGACATCGGCGTCGCGAGGCCCAGTGCACACGGACAGGCAATGATCAGCACTGCCACGGCGTTGATGATCGCGTTCGCCATCCTCGGCTCCGCGCTCGCCAGCGCCCACACGCCGAAGGTCGCAGCGGCGACCGCGATGACGATCGGAACGAACCAGCCCGCGACCTGATCGGCGAGCTTCTGGATCGGTGCGCGAGTGCGCTGCGCGTCGGCGACCATCGCGACGATGCGCGACAGCAGGGTCTCCGCGCCGACCTTCTCGGCGCGAATCACGAGCGATCCGGTGCCGTTGATCGTCGCTCCGATCACGCGGTCGTTCGGCTGCTTCTCGACGGGAATCGGCTCGCCGGTCACCAACGACTCGTCGATCGAGGACGATCCCTCGAGCACCACGCCGTCGACGGGCACCTTCTCGCCGGGACGCACGCGCAGGCGATCTCCGATCTGGACCGCGTCGAGGGGCACATCATGCTCGCCGTCCGCGTCGACCCTTCGTGCGGTGGTGGGTGCGAGCCCGAGCAGCTTGCGGATCGCGGCGCCGGTCTGGCTGCGAGCGCGAAGCTCGAGCACCTGTCCGAGCAAGATCAGTGTCGTGATCACACCGGCCGCCTCGAAGTACGTCGCCACCGTCCCATGGTGACTGCGAAACGACGGCGGGAAGGCGTCGGGCAGCAACGTCGCCATCACGCTGTACCCGTAGGCGACACCAACGCCGAGCCCGATCAACGTGAACATGTTGAGGTGGCGGTTCTTCAGCGACTGGGCAAACCGCACGTAGAACGGCCACGCCGACCACAGACACACTGGCGTCGCGAGCACGAGCTCGGCCCACACGCGCGTTCGGCCGGCCAGCACCGACACACCGATCATCTCGGCCATCACGAGGGCGAACAGCGGGACCGTGAAGAGCCCGGCGAGCAAGAAGCGACGCCACATGTCGCGGAGCTCCGGATCGGGCCCTTGCTCGAGCGTCGGCATCACGGGTTCGAGGGCCATGCCGCAGATCGGGCAGCCGCCCGGTCCCTCGCGAACGATCTCCGGGTGCATGGGGCACGTGTACTTGGTGCCGATAGGCTCGCGCGTCGGCGCTGCGGGCTTCGGCACGGGCGCGGCCTGGTCGTACTTCGCGGGATCCGCGACGAACTTGTTCTTGCACCCGCCGCTGCAGAACAGCACCTCCGTGCCGTCGTGCATCGTTCGATGCGCGGTGGTCGGCTTCACGGTCATGCCGCATACCGGATCGATCGCTGACACGAGCGTCGCGGGCGCGAGGTACGTCGCCGGCGTCGCGACGAACTTCTCCCTGCAGCGGGCGCTGCAGAACAGGACCTCCCGACCGTCGTGCACCGTGCGGTGGGGCGCGGAGACATCCACCGTCATGCCGCACACCGGATCGATCGCCTGTGCGTCGTTCACATGGCCCGCGTGAGCGTGCTTCGGAGGTTGCTGGTGGCTAACGGGATTCATTGGGCCTCGCAGTCTCGACGCCGCGACCAGTGCCTGCATTACACCCCGTTTCCACGCAACCGCAACCGGTGCGCTGTGACGGGAGGCTGGGTTCACAAGGCTCTCAGAGCTCGACGTAGACCGGCAGCTTCCCGTCGAAGGCGTGACCGAGCCGGTTACACGTGATTTCGATCTTGCAGAAAGTCCGCGTCTGGCGATGCTCGCGGATGTGCGCGTAGCTCCCCTTTGCTTGGTCGTTCTCCTCACCGCCTGCGGCGAGGACTCCCCTTCGGGACCGCCGCCTCGCGAGGTGTTCTTCGAGACGGAGATCGACGCCACCGGGCTATCGTCCGAGCTCACGTTCGCGGTTCCCGAGGGGACGCGATCCGTCTCCGTCGTGGTCAAAGGTGCCGACGATGGCCTCTACGCGCTCGGAACATTCGCTCTCGGTGACGGTGCCGATCTCGTGGCGTTGCCCTCCGGGTCACCAGCGGCCGCGATGAGGGCGAGCTACGTCGATGAACAGATCGGTCAGATGCCTGGTGGGCTCTTCCAGTCGATCCGGCTCGGCACGTTCACGCATGTCTATCCATACCGACCCGATCAGGAGGTCATCGCCGGGAGCCGTGGAAAGCTACAAGTCGCCTCCGATCTCCCGGGTCCCGTGACGGTCACGATCCTCATGCCCGAGGAGGACGGTGCGCTCGGCTTACCGCTCAACGTGTACCTCGTCTCCGACACGCTCGCAGATCCGAACGTTCCAGCGTTCGCGGGAGAGCTGGAGCGAATCTTCACGCAGGCGAACATCGCAGTCTCGATCGCCGGAGTCGAACGGCTCACCGGCACGTCGCTCGAGCAGATCGTCGACTTCAACGAGCCGCAAGAATCACCGGCGAGCATGTCCGCCGAGATGCCCGGCCTCGTCACCGGCCGAACGACGGAAGGCCTCGACGTGTTCTTCGTGGAGAGACTACCTCCGGGTGTCGCGGGGCTTTCGCTGGGCACGCCGGGGCCACCGATTCGCGGCAGCTACTACTACGGCGTGATCGTGCGCGGTGGCTTTCCCTCGGTGGAGATGGCTCGCATCACCGCACACGAGGTCTCGCATTTTCTCGCGCTCCAGCATGTCGAGAACCGCGGCCTCTCCGGAATGCGCTATCCCGATCCCCTCGACGATACGACGCCGGGAATCGACAACCTGATGGAAGACGGGACGGTGCTCACGGACGGTCAGGCGTTCGCGTTGTCGCGCAGTGCGATCCTCGTCGCACCGTGACCACGACCTGCGTTCCGCGACATCCTGCCGACTTGGGGATCCGGACGCCGAGCGTATCGAACAGTTGCACTACGGAACGACGGTCGCGTCGGCCGGCGCCTTCGTGCGGTAGGTCGCGTCGATGTGATCCATCAGATCGAGCAGGTTCTGCTCCATCCGCGCGGTGCCGCCGAGCGGTGCGTCGAGATAGAACGTGCCGCCCTCGCAGAGATCGCCCGTGGGATCGACCGGCACGCCATCGCGCTGCGGACGGCAGCGACCATCGACGTAGACGATGATGAACTTCTGGAACCGGTACTCGAGCGGTTGCTCGGACAACATGTAGTTCGCGAACACCGCGGACAGATCGACGAGGTCTTGCGGCTCCTGCCCGTAGCCGTGGAAGAAGTAGACGACCGGGTAGCGATTGTTCTCGTTGCCGGGCGCGTCGTAGCCGGGCGGCAAGAACAACCCGAACGGGCTGTCGCGACCCGTGGTCGGCGAGACGTACGTCAGATCTTTGATCAGCGTGCCGCCGTCGAGCGTGTCGGTGCGATCGCCATCCGGCCACTGCTTGTCGAGCCACGCGAACGCGGTCTGGACACGGTTGATGATCTGGACCGGCGTGCCGACGTGGCGGCCGTCGCCCTGATCGATCCTGGACTCCGTCGCGTCGGGATCGCCGTAGCGGAGGTAGACGTGCCGCTGGACATCACTCCATGGCACCGTCGTGAAGTCGAACGTGGACTCGCTGCCCTCGCCGACGAGCGGGAGGAAGTTCTCGTACATGCCCATGTCGAGGCCGTGCACGCCGGCGAGCTGACCACCGACGGCGTTGACCGAGACCGAGTTGTTCAGGAAGTCGCGGATGCCGGCGTCGAACCAGAACCGCAGGTGGCTCTTGTCGACCTCGTTGAGCGCGGCGACCCGCTCGACTGCGTCGTGGTCGTACCAGCGCTGCACGTTCGGGGACAGCGTCCACGTGCCGTCGCCTTCACCGAAGTCGTAGCAACCGGTGACGCCGATCGCCTGCTGGCAGGTCTCGGCCACGCCGTCGATGCCGACGTCCTCGAAGGGCTCGCCGACGTCGAAGTCCTCGTTGCCCTCGGTGCCGCGCGGGTTGCGCTGCCAGTGGAAGTTGTCGTGGTTCGGATCGGGGTTCGCGACCGCGTCGTAGCCGGGCTCGTCGACATCCGCGAGCCCGTCGGTGCCGACGTCCTCGTACGGTTCGAACGCGTTCGTGACCACCGGCTCGCCGGCATCGCGCAGTCCATTGCCGTTGAGATCAACTGCGAGGAGCAGCTCGGCGGGATCGTCGTGGGTGCCGGCGGGGTCGAACACGCCGAGGTTCGGCCGCGTATCGCCGCCGTCGCAGAACGTGATCACCTGCTTGGAACCGTCGGGGTTGAACTCGCGATCGAAGAAGTTCGCGAGCTTGATCGAGTTGGTGGCGAGACAGCGATCCGCGGGTGCCTTCTGGATCTCCGAGAGCGGCACGCCGGGCGGGGTGTACGGGTTCTCGATGTTGTAGTTCGCCGGGTTCGACATCGCGCGCGACATGTCGCGGACGCCGCGCATGTAGAGCGAGCGCTGCAGCGTCAGGCCGACGCCGTCGCCTTCCTGGAACAGCATGTGCTCGAAGTCGGACTGGATCTCGAACTGATCGCCCTTGGTGCTCGTGTTCGGGCACAGCGTGCCGATCGCGCCCTTGCCGGCCGCCTCGTCCGCGGCGGTGCAGAAGCCACCGAACGTGTACCGCTGCACCATCGCCAGCGTGTACCGCATCGACGGACCGGGCTCGCCCCCGAGATCGGCGACCGCATCGAAGCGATCCGTGTTGCGCGTGGCGAGCGACATCGCCGCGTTGCCGCCCATCGAGATGCCGATGGTGGCGTTGAACTTGAAGTTCTCGGTGACCGGCTGACCCGCGGTGTCGGCGACGACCGCCTGGTACGTGGTCAGCTCGCCGGCGCGGAACGTGATGCGCGACGCGAACCGATCCTCGTCGTCGATCTGGCGATTCGAGACCAGCGGGAAGAACGCCTCCTGGCCGAACCGCTTCGCGACGATGCGAACGTGCCGGCGCTCCGCACCCTCGGGGAGCCGCGCGGCCTTGTACGGCAGCGTCAAGAGAAACGCGCGATCCGACCAGGTGCCCTCGGCGCCGAAGGCGACCGCGGGACCGAGCGGTGTGAAGCCGGCGGGCGCGATGTCATCGGCGCATGCGATGGCGACGTCACCCGATGGGAGGGTGGTGGTGGCCTGGGCTCCGATCGAGGCACCGTTCAAGTCCGCGCCGCCTGACTCCACCACGACCGGTCCACCGGCGCTCAACGCACCACTCGTGCCGTTCGCGCAGGTGATGTCGATGGAGGGATCGTCACTGCCACCGCAAGCGGCGCACGTGACGACCGAAACAGCGATCAAGCGGCTCCCCAGCATGTGGGTCGCAGCCTACACAGGGCCTGCGGAATTGCATCAGATTTCGACGAACGCGTGACGAGCCGACGTTCCCCGGCGGCTCACCGTAAATGTGTGGCGGGAGGTCCGCCAAAAACTCGCGCCTGGGTCGGCGATCCGTACCTTCGTACAAGGTGTCGAGGGTTGCCGATATGCACGTTCCGCCGATGTGGAGGCGCTGGGCGTTTCGGCTTGTCCTCGCGATCGTCGTCGCCGTTGCCATCGGCTATCTGCCCGGCGAGGTGCTCCGCCGCGATCCCCGCGCCGCGAAGCTGCAGGCCCAGCTCGACGAGCTCGAGCTCGAATCAACCGAGCTGACCGAGACCAACGCCCAGCTGGTTCGCCAGATCCGCGCGCTGCAGACCGACGTTAGCGCCGTCGAGGATCGCGCTCGGTCGGACCTCGGCATGGTCTATCCGAACGAGCTCGTGATCCGGGTGCAGGGGGTGACGCCATGACTCTTCGAACCGCGATGCGGCGCGCCGCGAAGGTCTCACTGGGAGCGGTCGCCGGCATCCTCGCGTGTGGGGTGGTCGCGGTCGGGGGCGTGGACGGCGCGGCCCTGCTCTCGAAGCACCCGAGCCTCGGGATGTCGATCGTCGCGGTCGGGATCGCCGTGCTCGCACTCTCGGCGATCATCCGCCGTCTCCAGTTCGTCGCACCGTCGGCGCGTGCGCAGCGTGTCTCGATGTGGCTGTCGGCCGCCGATGACCTCGCGGATCTCGAGCTCGTGCTGACGCTCGCCGCCGCCTGTCATCTGATCATCGCCGTCACCGGCGGCCTCGATTCTCCCGCGTACCCGCTGCTCTACGGGCTCGTCGCGTTCTCGGCATCGGTGCTCGCCCGCACCGGTGCGGTCGCCACGTTGTCGATCGCGCTGCTCCTCGAGGCCGCGCTGTTGCTGCGCACCGGACCAGCCGGCGCCAACATCCTCGCCGCCTCGATCCACGCCGGCGTGCTGATCGGCGCCGCGCTCGCCCACGTGCTGCTGCTGCGCGGGTTGATCGCACGCTACCGCCGCCGCCGGACCGCGCGGCTCGAGGACGAGCTGCTCTCGCTGCGCGACTCCGCCCGCGACTATCGGTTGATCGCTGCTCCCCTCGGACCGAGCAGTCGTGCGCCTCGCGCTCGTGAAGAGGAGGAGCGCCTGCTCACGATCGGTGGCGTCGGCATGATCCATGACTCTGCCGACTGGATGCTCTCGACCCTCAAGCGATCGCTCGGTGCGCGCACCGTCGCGCTGATGTGGCTCGACGACGAAGACCACGTCAACCTGCGCGACGTGGTGTCCGATGCCGACGACATCGTCGAGACCCCGCGGCTCCCCTCGGCCGGCATCCTCGGGGCGGTGATCCGCGATCGCCAGCCGATCCTCCATCCCCTCACTAAACCCGGCCAGCTGCCGTACTACGCCTCGGGTGCACCGGGCGCGGCGCTGGTCGCGGTGCCGATCATCGAGAACGGTCACCTGCGCGGCATCCTCGCCGCCGATCGCACGGCGGTGTTCGTCGAGGCGGATCGCGACATGCTGACCGAGGCGGGGCATCAGGTGCTGCGCGTCGTCCAGGCCGAGCAGGTGTTCCGCGCCGTCGAGCGCGCGAAGTACGAGCACGAGCGGTTCTATCAAGCGACCGCGATGCTCGGCCGCGCGCTGACGCCCGAGCAGGTGATGGAGACCGCGTTCGACGCCGCCGGTGCGATCGTCGAGTACGACGCCGCCGCGATCGCGCTGTACGAGCGCGACAAGGGCAAGCACAAGATCGCCGCGGTACGCCTCAATGGCGGCGGCACCGGGCTGTTCGACGACAAGATGAAGGACCTCGAGTTCCGCGACAACGCCGGGCTCGCGTCGATGGTGGTCAAGAACCGGCACTACCTGCCCGCGAACGGCGAGCCGCGCGAGGTCTCGGCGCCGATCTACACGCGCAAGATCAAGCTCGACGAAGCGAAGTCGCTGCTGGTGCTTCCGCTGCTCGTCGCCGACGAGGCGATCGGCACGCTGGCGCTCGCGTCGCGCACCGAGAAGCGGTTCTCGAAGGACGTCCGCGAGATGCTCGCCGTGATCGCGAACCAGGTCGCGGTCTCGCTGCAGAACGGCTTCCTCTACAAGCAGATGGAGACGATGGCGACGACCGACGGCCTCACCGGTCTCACCAACCATCGCTCGTTCCAGGAGCGCTTCGAGGATCTGATCCAGCGCGCGCAGCGCCACAACCACAAGGTCGCGCTGCTGCTGTGCGACGTCGACTTCTTCAAGAAGGTCAACGACGGCTATGGTCACCCGGTCGGCGACGAGGTGCTGCGCCGAGTCGCGCGCGTGCTCCAGGAGGTGCCGCGCAAGATCGACATCCCGTGTCGCTACGGCGGCGAGGAGTTCGCGGTGCTGCTCGACGGTGTCGATGTCACGCAAGCCAAGGCCGTCGCCGAGCGGATCCGCATCGAGATCAGCAAGGTCGTCGTCGAGACGGAGAAGGGCCCGCTGTCGGTCACCGAATCGGTCGGCGTGTCGGTGTTCCCCGACGACGGTCGCGACCGCGCGGTGCTGATCGAGCGCGCCGACCTCGCCCTCTATCACGCCAAGCACACAGGCCGGAACCGCGTCGTGACCTGGCAAGAAGCGCAGGCCGCGAAGTCCAAGAAGGCATCGTGATCGTCTCACCGACGACTCGTGCAAACCCGCGCTAAGATCTGCTGCCACGTCTTCCGCGAACGACTACGAGATTCTTTCAAAGCTCGCCGAGGGTGGGATGGCGGAGCTATTCCTCGCGCGCTCGTTGCGAGAGGGACCGAACAAGGGCCGGCACGTCGTGCTCAAGCGGATCGCGCGCGAGCGAGCGACCGATACGCAGTTCGTGCAGATGTTCCTCGACGAGGCGCGGCTCGCGGCACAGCTGCGCCATCCGAACATCGCGCAGGTGTTCGACATCGGCCGGCTCGGGGCCTCGTATTACTTCACGATGGAGTATGTCCACGGCGTCACCGTCGAGGACTTGATCGAGAGAGCAGCCGAGCGCCGCGGCCTGCTCCCCGTGGACGCCATCCTGTCGATCCTGTTCGGCACCGCCGCCGGGCTGTCGCACGCACACGAGCGCACTGGTAACAACGGCAAGCCGCTCGACATCGTCCATCGCGATATCTCGCCGTCGAACCTGATGGTGAGCTACGACGGTCACGTCAAGGTCGTCGACTTCGGCGTCGCGAAGGCGCAGATGGTCGGCCGCCCGGAGACGCAGGCCGGCGAGATCAAGGGCAAGGTCGGCTACCTGTCACCGGAGCAGTGCCGGCTCCAGAAGCTCGACGCGCGCAGCGACCTCTACTCGCTCGGCGTGGTCGCGTGGGAGATGCTGACCGGCAAGCGGCTGTGGAAGCGCGAGAGCCCGTTCGGCACGATGGCCGCGATCGCGACGGAAGACGTGCCGCTGGCCAGCGAGTACCGTGGCGACCTCTGGCGCGAGGTCGATGGGCTGGTCAGCAAGCTGCTCGCGACCGAGGTCACGGAACGCTTTCAGAGCGCGCGCGAGGTGCTGCAGGCGATCGAGCTGGTGTCGACGACGACGCGGTCGAACACGTCGCCGAGCCAGCTCTCGAGGCTGATGCACGAGATGTTCGGCGCGCCGGTCGAGCCATGGATGGCGCATCGCGAGACCGTCAGCGTCACCGCGACGCCGATCCCTGGTGATCTCGATACCCACGACGAAGATCCGTACGTCGATACCGTCGAGCACAAGCTCACCACGGTGTTCTCGGTCGCGTCGTTCGCTCCCGATGCCAAAGTGCCGACGCGGACGAATCTCGCGAACCTGGCGCGGTTCTCGACGACCGGCGAGGTTCCGTTCGATCGCCCCGTCAGCAATACCGATGCGACGAGAGAGCTCCCGTCGTTTGCCCGCGCCCCGTCGACTCCTCCGACGCGTCCCAGCACCCGCGCATCGACCGAGCTGATTCCGGAAAACCATCCGGGCACCGAGATCCTCGAGCCCGAACCCGGGTTCCGCGGCTCGATCCGGATGATGCCGGAGCCCCTCCCGCCCGAGCCGACGGTGATCGGTGCGGGGCTGCCGGCGTTACTCCCTCGGCCGTCCGGCCCGATCGCGTCGCTCCATCTCGCTCCACCGCCGATGGGACCGATCGGAGGTCCGATCAACCGCGGATCGTTCGGCCGGTTGCCGCCCGCCGGCGATCCGACCGTGCCACTCGGGACGCAGTTGCCACCATCCTTGCCGCCGCCGATGTTGCCGCCGCTTCCGTCGAGCGGGCCCCAGCTCCCACCGTCGTTCGACGACATGGGGGGGCCCCAGTTGCCGCGCTGGCCGCCGCCGTCCCACGGGGACGTCAGTCGCTTGAAGTGGTGGGTGCTCAGCGGCCTGGTGCTCGGCGTGGTGCTCGTGCTGCTCGTCCTCGTGCTGCAAGGCAACGAGCGCCGCGACACGATCGCCAGCACGACGCCGGACTCGGTGGTGATCGTCGCGACCACGCCGGACGCGGGTGTCATCGCGCCACCGGAGGCCGGGCCGGTCGAGCCGGATGCGGCGCCGGTCGAGGCAGATGCGGCGGTCGTGGTGGCCGACAGCGCGGTGAAGCCCGACGCACCCCTCGATGCGGCCGAGCCCGACGGAGCGGTTCCAGTCGACGCAACGCCCGACGAGCCGAAGCCGAAGCGCAGCAAGCTCCGCACGAAGGTCGATCTCAACGCGGCGTACCGCACGAACCGGTACAAGGAGATCGTCCTCGCGTGCGACGAGCTCGGTGCGGATGGCGAGATCGCGATGGTCTGCACGCTCGCGGCGTGTCGCGCGCGTGCGCAACAAGCGCAGGACTGGTACCGCAACGTGCTTCCGAAGCAGCGCGACTTCGCGATCCTCAAGTGCACCCAGGCGGGGAACCCCATCAAGGACGTCTGCGCGACCGATCTACGCACCTGCCGGCAGTGAATGTCCGCGTTAGTCCTACTCGCCCGGGGAGCCCACGAAATCACGTAGAAAGCGCGCGAGCGACGGATCCCGACGCGAAACCCGGTACAATTTATTTCTCGTGACCGGGGCGGCCGAGGTCGGCTCGACGGCCAACAACTACCAGATCCTGGCGCGTCTCGCGACCGGTGGGATGGCCGAGATCTTTTTGGCGCGCGGCATCGGGACCACCGGCGTCGAGCGCTACGTGGTCCTCAAGCGGATCCTGCGCGATCGCGCGAACGACGTGCAGCTCGTCAAGATGTTCCTCGACGAGGCGCGGCTCGCATCGCAGCTCCAGCACCCGAACGTCGCGCAGGTCTACGACATCGGAAAGCTCGGCGATTCCTACTTCTTCACGATGGAGTACGTCCACGGCGAGACCATCCGCGGACTCCTGCATCGCGCTCGATCACTGCGTCGCGAGCTGCCGCTCAACGTGATCCTGACGGTGATCGCCGGTGCCGCCGCGGGGCTGCATCACGCGCACGAACGCCTCGGTACCGACGGCAAGCCGCTCGGCATCGTGCACCGCGATGTCTCGCCGTCGAACCTGATGGTCAGCTACGAGGGAAGCGTCAAGGTCGTCGACTTCGGCGTGGCGAAGGCGGAGAACCGCATCCAGGAGACGCGGTCGGGCACGGTGAAGGGAAAGATCGCGTACCTATCGCCGGAGCAGTGCCGCGGTGGCGCGCTCGATCGCCGCAGTGACCTGTTCTCGCTCGGCATCGTGTTCTGGGAGATGTTGACCGTCGAGCGCCTCTACAAGCGGAACAGCGACTTCGAGAACATGACGGCGATCGTCACCGAGGACCCGATCCCGCCGTCGACGCGTCGCCCCGGCCTGCCGCCGGAGCTCGACGCGATCGTGATGCGGTTGTTGTCGAAGGATCCGAACCATCGCTACACCACCGGCGACCAGCTGGTCGAGGCGCTCGAGGAGGTCGCACCGCGCCTCGGTGTGATGATCTCGGCGTCGTCGGTGGGGCGCTTGTTGCGCGACATGTTCGGGCAGCGTCCCGAGCCGTGGCTCGAGATGGATTCGACCACGATCGAGGTGGAGCAACCGGAGCCCGGCGTGACGGTGACCAGCGAGCCGGTGCCGCGCGAGCTCGCTCCGGCCGTGGGGGCGTCGGTCGACGTCATGCTCGCGAAGGTTCGCGATCTGTCGGCGCACATGCCGGCCGAGGTGCCGTCCGATCCGAGTGGTGGCGCGATGGCGCGCTCGCAGGCGATGACCGCGCAGGCGATGGCACCGTCGATCCCACATGCGGCCACGGCCGAGCCACCGGTCCGTCCCGGTGCGGCGACCGTCGCGTTTGTTCCGCCGCCGCCGCCACCGTACGTCCCGAATCGCCACTCCAGCGGCTCGGTCCCGCCCTTGCTCGATTCGCGACCCTTTTCTCCGACCGGTTCACCGTCGGGCGAACAGTCGTATCCCAACAGCGGCCCGCAACCGACGTATGGCTCGGGATCGCAGTCCGGCGTAGACGCGTACCCGTCGGGCTCGCACGCCGGCTATCCCATGCTGCAGTCGGGCGATCCGCAGCAGGCTCAGGCCACCCCTGTACCGTCACGACGCTGGCCGCTCCTCGCGATCGTCGCCGTCGCGGCGCTGCTCGGCTCGCTCACCGTGTGGGCGTTGATGCGGCGTGGAAGCAAGGCCACCCCGGATGCCGCCGTGGTCGCGATCGCGGATGCCGCCGAGGTGGTCTCCGAGCCCGCGCTCGAGCCCGATGCACCGGCGGCACCACCCGATGCGGCCGTCGTCACCACCCCGGATGCTGCCGAGGATGCCGCGGTCGTCGCAAAACCCGACGCTGCGGTGCAGGACCCGCTCGTCATCGCGTTCGAGGACAAGCGGTTCGTCGATGTCGTCGCCGAGTGCACGCGCGCGTTCCGTACCGAGCATGCATCGACCTGCACGATCGCCGCGTGTCGTACGAGCCAGGAACCCCGCGCGCAGAAGTGGCACGCGAGGATCGCGAATCCAGCGTCGAAGCGCACGGTCGCTGCGAGCTGTCGCGAGCTCGGAGTCGAGGTCACACCGAAGGTCGTGCGCCCGCAGAACAGGCCGGATGCCGGCGTCGATCTCTGCGCGCAGAACCCGATGGCCTGCCAGCGCTAAAACCCGAACGAACCGAGCACCATCGCGCCAGCTTTCGACGGAGCGACCACGAGCATGTGCTCCTTCGGCTTCGCGTCGCCGAGCACGTAGAGCAGCACGCCACCGAGCACCATCGCGCCACCAAGACCCCACCCAGCATAGGCCTTGGTGTTCTGTCTGGGACCGAGGTCCTCGAGCTCACGGATCTTCGTCCTGTCGCTGTCCGGATCGACACTGGTGCCGCCATTCACCCCGTCGACGAGGGTGTCGTGCTCCGACGCAGTGTCGTAGCCGAGCTTCGTATAATAGATGCCGACGCCGAGCGCGAGCACGCCGATGGCGCCGACGCCGATGCCGGTCCACTGCAAGGTGGATGCGCCTGCATGTTCGACCGCCATCGGGATCGGTTTCTCGATCGGTTTCTCGATCGGTTTCTCGATCGGCTTGTCGGGCTCGGGCTCGATGATCTCCGTCGCGAGCGGGCCGGCGCACGCGGTGGCTTCCTTGATGTAGCCGTCGACCTCGGTCTTGTTCGGCGCCTCGGGCATCTGCGCGAGGAACTTCTTGTACGCGAACATCGCCTTCTGGCAGTCGCGCGGCGCATCTGCGGACCTCGTCTCGGCGCTGCGGCGATACGCCTGCCCGACGTTGAAGATGTACGCGGGATCCGGATCCGTCTTGTACGCGGCCTCGAAGAGCTCTGCCGCGCCGCGGTAGTCCCCGGCGGCGTACTTCACCTTGCCGTCGCTGAACTTCTGCTTGCCGAGGGGCTTGTCGGGGGCCTGTGCCAGCGCGACCTGCGGGAGGACGGCGAGCGCGAAGGCAATCAGGATGGATCTCATGGGGCTGCCGGTGAGGTCGATGATAGCAAGACTTGACGCTACATCCGGGCGCGCGGATCCTGACGCCGGTGCGGGTCCACATCCTCTGGCTGGTCTGGCTCGTCCTCGGAGCGACGATTCACGTCGCGAACGCGGACAGCGCCTCCGATGCTACGAAGTTCTTTGCCGAGGCCGTGGCGCTCAAGGAGGGTGGCAAGTACGCCGAGGCTTGCGGCAAGTTCGAGCAGAGCTTTCAGCTCGACAAGCAAGCAGGTCGGCCGGCACCAGGCACGCAGCTCAACCTCGGCGAGTGCGCCGAGCGCGAGGGGCAGCTCCGCAAGGCGTACCTGTTGTTCGACGACGCCGAGAAGGACTACGGCCGCCGCGCGAAGGCCGCCGAGACCTCGATCGCGAAGGATCCGAGCTCGGCGGAGCTCAAGCGCGATCTCGAGCGTGCGCTCGCCGGTCGGAAGCTCGCGCGCGAGCGTGCTGATGCGCTCGCGCCGCGACTCGCGAAGGTCGTCGTCCGGATCGCCGAGCCTGCCGTGTCGGGCCTGTCGATCCAGATCGACGATCGCAGCGTGGCGCCGGCCTCTGAAGTGATCGAGTACCTCGACGGCGGCAACGTCGCGATCACCGCGACCGCACCGGGCCGCGATCCCTTCACCACCTCGGCGAAAGCCGAACCAGGCAAGTCGGTCGTCGTCGAGATTCCAGCGCTCAAGGTCGTCGGGGGTGGCGGTGGAGAGCCGCCGCGACCTGCGGGCCCGGTGTCGCGTCGCCAGCGCAAGCGCGTGCTGATCTCGGCCGCGCTCGGTGGGACGGGCCTCGTGGTGGCCGGGGTCAGCATCATCCTCGGGCTCGGCGCGAACTCCGATTACAAGGATGCCTCGTCGCGCTGCACCTCGGTCGGCGGCAAGCTGGTGTGCCCGGACGAACCAACGCGCAAGGCAGTCGACGATGCGTTCGCGAAGGCGGATACGGCGACGATCCTCGGCATCGCCGGCGTCGGCCTGCTCGCCGCGGGCGCCGTCGTCTACTTCACCGCTCCCAAGGAAACGCTCACGGTGACGCCGATGGCCTCGAGCACGACGGCAGGCGTCTCGCTCAGCGGCCGCTTCTGACAGCGCCATCTCTTGCTGTCGCGGGGAGTACGCGGGATGGTCTCGATGTGGCCGTCAAGAATTACGTTTTGGACACCAACGTCCTCCTGCACGACGCCCGCGCGATCTATTCGTTCGCCGACAACAACGTGATCATCCCGATCTACGTGATCGAAGAGATCGACACGTTCAAGAAGGATCAATCCGAGCTCGGTCGCAACGCCCGTCAGATCGCACGGCTCCTCGATGCACACCGCATCGACGGTGGGTTGTCGAAGGCACAGAAGCTCGACAGCGGCACCGGCACCATCCGGGTCGCGCTGTCGAAGAACCCGCCCAAGGACGTCGCGGCGGACTCGCGCTCGATGGATCAGCGGATCCTCGACATCGCGCTCGAGGTTCGCGACGAGGATCCGAAGACCCCGACGATCCTGGTCACCAAGGACGTCAACCTCCGCATCCGCGGTGATGTTAACGGCCTCAACGCCGTCGACTTCGAACCCGAGCGGATCTCGATCGACGAGCTCTATCCGGGCAACCGCGATCTCTCCGTGCCTGTGGGCACGATCGACACCTTCTTCAGCGAGGGCTCGGTCGCCATCGACGCACCGGGGCTGCACGCCAACGAGTACCTGACGCTCAAGGACGAAGCGGGCAAGAGTGCGCTGACGCGATGGAACAAGGAGCAGGGCAAGGCGCTCCCCGTGAAGAAGCTGCGCGACGGCGTGTGGGGCATCAAGCCGCGCAACCGCGAGCAGCACTTCGCGCTCGATCTGCTCCTCGACGATTCGGTGAAGTGCGTGACGCTGGTCGGCAAGGCCGGTACCGGCAAGACGCTGCTCGCGATCGCCGCGGGGCTGCAGAAGGTGGCCGAGGAGCAGGTCTACTCGAAGCTGCTGGTGTCTCGCCCGATCTTCCCGATGGGTCGCGACATCGGCTACCTGCCGGGCACCGTCGAAGAGAAGCTGAATCCGTGGATGCAGCCGATCTACGACAACCTCGAGTTGCTTCTCGGAATCACCAAGAGCGAGAAGAAGGACGGGCGCAGCTACGCCGAGCTCGTCGACCTCGGCTACATCGAGATCGAGCCGCTGACCTACATCCGCGGTCGCTCGCTCCCGAACGTCTTCATGATCGTCGACGAGGCGCAGAACCTGACGCCGCACGAGGTCAAGACGATCATCACGCGCGCCGGCGAGGGCACGAAGATCATCCTGACGGGTGACCCGTATCAGATCGATCACCCATACCTCGACTCGTCGAACAACGGCCTCACCACGGTGGCCGAGCGGTTCAAGAACGAATCGATCGCGGGTCACGTGATCCTGACCAAGGGTGAGCGCAGTCAGCTCGCCGAGCTGGCCACGCAGATCCTGTGATCGTGCGGGCTGCGTTGATCGTCGCGGCCGTCGCGGCGACAGCCCACGCGCAGCCCGCGACGTGGGAGATCAAGATCCCCGACAAGATCGAAGCGGCGCAAGGCGCGACCGTCTCCGTGCCGATCACCATCGCGGTGGATCGCGGGTTCTCCGTCTCGAAGGACGGTCCGGTCTTCATCGATCTCGCGCCCGACCCGGGACTGACGATCAAGAAGCGCCGGCTGGGCCGCCCCGAGGCGGTCGATCCCGAGGCCGACGTCCCGCGGTTCGTGGTGCCGGTGCGCGCTGACGCCCCTGGCGAGCACCTCGTGAAGCTGCGGATCCGGCTCTGGCTATGTGGTGGAAAAGTGTGCCGGCCGCTCGACGTGAAGCGTCAGACGACCATCGCCGTCACCACCCCGGCACCCGCAAGTCCTTAATCATGCTGGGACTCGGGACTTGTATGCAAAGCCCGACAAGTTCCGGCTAGTTGCCGCAGATCGATCCGTGGGGGTCATGCGTCGAACTAACCCATGATCACGCGGCAGCGCATCGTCTCGTTCAGCATCCCGACCCTCGCCACCGCCACCATCGTGGCGGCAGCCCTGCTGACGACGGGTGGAAAAAAGCTGGTGACGCCTGAACGCGAGACGATGAAGCCGATCAATTCGATCCCGAGCTTCAGCGGCGCGGATGGTCATCAGATCGATGTCGTGTTCGCGGTCGACACCACGGGCTCGATGGGCGGCTTGCTCGATGGCGCGAAGCAGACGGTGTGGTCGATCGCGTCGCACATCAAGCAGGTCGATCCAGACGCGAGCATTCGCATCGGGCTCGTCGCGTACAAGGACGTCGGTGACGAGTACATCACCAAGCCGTTCAAGCTGACGACGGATCTCGATGCGATGTACGCCGAGCTGATGTCGTACACAGCAGCCGGCGGTGGCGACACGCCGGAGAACGTCGATGCTGCGCTCAACGATGCGTTGCACACCATGCAGTGGCGCACCGGGGCGAAGAAGATGGTGTTCGTCGTCGGAGACGCACCGCCGGCGAGCCGCGGCGACGTGCCGACGTACGACGTGCTCGCGCGTCAGGCGGCCGAGAGCGGCATCACGGTCAACACGATTCGTTGCGGCCTCGATAGCACCACGCAGCTCGCGTTCTCGCGGATCGCCGAGATCGGTGGCGGCGAGTTCTCGACGATCCAGCAGGACGGTGGGGTCCAGAAGGTCGCGACGCCGTACGACGATCGCCTCGAGAAGATCCAGGCCGAGATCGACGGCACCAACGTGATCTACGGCGACGACGGCGTGCGCGCGCGTTACGAAGCGAAGATGGCGAGTGGGGCTGCAGCAGCGCCGGCTGCGAAGGCGGATCGCGCCGCGTACTACTCCAAGGGTGGCTACACGGCCGCCGATGACCTCGTCGGTGGATACGCCGAAGGCACCGTCGCGCTCGAGTCCGTCGATCCCTCGGCGCTACCCGCAGACATGCGCGGCAAGGACAAGAGCGAGATCAAGGCGGAGCTCGAGAAGCGCGTCGAGCAGCGCAAGACGCTTCAGAAGCAGGCCGCGGAAGTTGCGAAGCAGCGCGACGAGTACCTCAAGAACAACACCGTGGACGGCGAGGCTGGCTTCGACACCAAGGTGAAGGCCACCGTCGAGCGCCAGCTCAAGAAGTAGTCGTAACCAGTTACGTGTCGTGTAAAGGGGCGGCCTGAGGGTCGCCCGTTTTCGTTTTGTGCTACATCGCCGCGATGCAGTTCTCAGAGCTCGGGTTGATCGACCCGCTCGCCCGTGCCGTCGCAGCAGAGGGGTACACGCAGCCGACTCCGATCCAGCAGAAGGCGATTCCTCACGTCCTCGCAGGCCGCGATCTCCTCGGCCTCGCCCAGACCGGCACCGGCAAGACCGCGGCGTTCGCGCTGCCGATCCTCCAGCGACTCGCGGATCCCAAGGGGCCTGCGAAGCGTCCCAAGCC
>JBBQJJ010000100.1:0-22737 GCA_038325805.1 Haliangiales bacterium | reverse complement strand
GTCGCAACGATCGTGTTGCGGCGATCCGACCACGGCTCCTCGCCCATCACCTCGTCGTACCCGGCGAGCCAGTCCTTGATCAGCACGCGTACCAGGTCGGGCACCGGGATGAAGCGCCCCGACGGGATCAGGCCTTTCGCTGCGAGCGCGAACACCAACTCGAGCTCGACGAACAGCGTGGTGTGGTCGTACTCGTCCCATTCGCGGCTGTCCGAGCGCTGCCAGCGCAGCAGCATCTCGACGATCAGATCGTGTGCGCGTTGCGAGAGCTCGTCGAGGGCGTAGTCGCTATCGAGATTTCCGGCGCCCCAAGTGCCCATGGCTTTGGCACAGTACCCCAGTGATCACGGTCGCGAGTAGTAGCGAGCATGCGCGTCGCCAGGTCGCGCTCGTCGCCTGCGGGCTGGATCGCGATCTCGCGATGACGCGCGGCCACAGCTACGCGAACGAGGTGTGGGTCGGCGACGAGGTGGTGCTGCGGGTCAACGCCGACGGCGTGGGTCGGCTCGCTCGCGAGGCGCAGATCGGACGGCGCGTGCCTCGCGAGGCGTTGTATCCGGAGATCCTCGACGTCGCCGACGACGGTGAGATCGAATGGATGCTGACCCGCCGCGCGCAGGGGATCGATCTCGGTCGTGCCTGGCCCTCCTTGACACCCGTCCAGCGCGAGCGCTCGATCCATCAGCTCGCCGACGCACTGTCAGCCGTACACGCGACCGACCCCTCCGGCATCCCCGACGACATCCGACCGCCACACACGCTACCGATCGAGCCGTTGATCTCGCTGATCGAGACCCACATCGATGACACCGCGATCTGCGCGCTCGCGACGCACTTCGTGATCACGAGATGGAGCGCCTTCGACGACACTGACCGCGGCCTCGTGCATGGCGATCCGCACCTCGAGAACGTGATGTGGGATGGCGAACGAGTCTCGGCGCTGCTCGATCTCGAGTGGTCTCGACCGTCGTGGATCCACGCCGACCTCGAGATCTTGCTCGCGCTCGCCGACGCCCCCGCCGAGTTCGCCGCCCCCGATCGCGAGCACGCCGTCGTCGCCGCCCACTACGCGGACCTCCCGCGCTGGCTCCATGCCGCCAGCCCGGCCTGGTTCACGCATCCCCGCCTCGTCGAGCGCCTCGAGGTGCTCTCCCTGTCGCGCCTGCTCGGTCAGTTTGACGACGATCCAGAGGCGGCGACCAGCGTCGACCGCTGGGAACAGGTCGCGCGTGTGCTTGCCGGTGAAGGATCCGTGCGACGCCTAGTCTCGCGCGTCGTCTGAACCCCCATGAGCCGCGTCCTCCTCGCGATCTTCCTCGCTGGTTGTTCCAAACCCTCGGCAGAGAAGGCGTGCAAGCACACCGTCGACCTCCGCACCAAGGAGCTCGATCGTCACCTCGAGCAGCTGTCGTACGCCGGTGACAGCATGGTCGGGATGCAGGGCTCGCTGGTCGCGAAAAGACAGGAGCTGACCGCGGCGCGCGAGGCCGATGTCGCGAAGTGCGTCACGACGGTAGAGGCCCGCGACGTCGACACCAATTGCTTGATGGAGGCCGAGCGGATCGACCACGTACTGACGTGCTTCCGCTAGGGAGTCGCGTTGCTCTTGTCGAGGAACGCGCGTGCGGAGCTCGGGCGATCGTCCGGCGCCTTCGCGAGCGCCCACACGATCGCACCTGACAGGTTCGGCGGGCAGTCGCGGCGCATCGTGATCGGCGCGACCACCGGCTCCGAGAGATGTGCGAAGCCGATCGCGATCGGGTTATCTCCCGAGAACGGCGGCCGCCCGCACACCAGGTGATACGCCAGTGCGCCGAGCGCATAGATGTCCGTGCGCGCGTCGACGGTCTTGCCGCGCACTTGCTCGGGCGCCATGTAGTGCGGCGTTCCGAGGATCGCACCGGTCGCGGTGAGCCCCTCGGCCATGCCGGTGGTCGCGAGCCCGAAGTCGATGATCTTGATCGCGCCGCGCTCGCCGACGAGCACGTTACTCGGCTTGAGATCGCGATGGACGACGCCCGCGGCATGCGCCGCTTCGAGCCCGGTGACGATCTGCGACAGCATGTCCTGGACGTCCTTGATCGGGACGATGCCGCGCTGCGCGATCACCTCCGCGAGCGTGCGGCCCGCGAAGTACTCCATCGACAGATACAGCAGGCCCGGGCGCGCTTCGCCGAGATCGTGGATCCGGATCACTGACGGCGACGAGACCTTCCTGGCGGCCGCGGCTTCGCGCCGGAATCGCGTGACCATCGCGGCCTCGTCGGCGGCGAACGCGCTCGAGATCACCTTCAACGCGACGAGCTCGCCGAGCACTTCGTCGTCGGCGAGATACACCGCACCCATCCCACCGCGGCCGAGCAGGCGCTGGACGCGGTAGCGCTGTGCGAGCACCTGGTTCGGTTCGAGGTGGGTCGTGAGTGGCGCCGTCGGCTTGCCGGGTACGCCGTGCGCGGTGGCCGTTCGATCGAGCCCCTGATCGAGCGCCGGCGACGCGGACTCGACGGGTTTCGCGACGGGCGCGGCTGCCGGCAAGGCCCCGGCGCGCGACTCGTCGATCATCTTCGCGAGCTTCTGGTTGAGCTCGTAGTCGACGCTGCACACGATCGCCTCGAGGTTCTCGACGCGCTCGCGCAGCAGCTTGTTCTCGGAGGTCAGCTGCTTGACCTCTTCGGGCGGAGGGCCGGCGCTGAGCTGCTTCTGCTCGCTCCTCGCCTGATAACGCATCTTGATCGCGTACAGCGGAACCGCGAACGCCCCCATCACCGCGACTAGCCCGACGAGATCCATGTCAGTACGCGTCGATCGGCGGGCACGAGCAGATCAGGTTGCGATCGCCGTACGCGTTGTCGACACGTGCGACCGGCGGCCAGTACTTGTGCACGCGCAACCAGGGGGCCGGAAACGCGGCCTGCTCTCGCGAGTACGGGCGGTCCCACTCGGTGCCGGTGACCGCCGACGCGGTGTGCGGCGCGTTCTTGAGCGGGTTGTTGGTCTTGTCCATCGCGCCGGTCTCGATCGCGCGGATCTCCTCGCGGATCGCGATCATCGCCTCGCAGAACCGGTCGAGCTCCGCCTTCGATTCGCTCTCCGTCGGCTCGACCATCAGCGTGCCCGGCACCGGGAACGACATCGTGGGCGCGTGGAAGCCGTAGTCCATCAGGCGCTTCGCGATGTCCTCGGCCTCGACGCCCGACGTCTTCTTGAACGGACGGCAGTCGAGGATCAGCTCGTGCGCGACGCGCCCGCCGCGGCCGGTGTAGAGCACCGGGTAGTGCGCGCCGAGGCGATGCGCGATGTAGTTCGCCCCGAGGATCGCGACCTCGGTGGCCTTGCGCAGGCCGGCCTCACCCATCATCGCGATGTACGAGAACGAGATCGGGAGGATGCTCGCGCTGCCGAACGCCGCAGCGCTGACCGGCCCGACCGACTGGGTGCCCGGCGGTGCGAGCGGATGTCCCGGCAGATACGGCGCCAGGTGCTTGGCCACCGCGATCGGGCCCATGCCCGGACCGCCGCCGCCGTGCGGGATGCAGAACGTCTTGTGGAGGTTGAGGTGACAGACGTCGGCGCCGATATCACCGGGTCGCGTCAGCCCGAGCTGCGCGTTGAGGTTCGCGCCGTCCATGTAGACCTGGCCGCCGTTCGCGTGGACGATCTCGCAGAGCTCCTTGACGCCCTCCTCGAACACGCCGTGCGTCGACGGATACGTGACCATGACCGCACCGAGCTGCTGCTGATGCTTCTCGGCCTTCGCGCGTAGGTCGACGAGATCGATCGTACCGTCGGAGGCGGTCGCCACCACCACGACATCCATGCCGGCGAGCACCGCCGACGCCGGGTTGGTGCCGTGCGCACTCTGCGGGATCAGACAGACGGTGCGGTGGGTGTCGCCGCGCGAGCGATGGTACGCGCGGATCGCGAGCAGGCCCGCATACTCACCCTGCGCACCCGAGTTGGGTTGCAGCGAGACCTGCGCGAAGCCGGTGATCTCGGCGAGCCACGACTCGAGTTGTTCGAACATCGCCTTGTAGCCACCCCACTGCTCCGCCGGTGCGAACGGATGGATGCGCCCGAACTCGGGCCACGTCACCGGAATCATCTCGGTGGTGGCGTTGAGCTTCATCGTGCACGAGCCGAGCGGAATCATCGACGTGGTGAGCGACAGGTCCTTTGCCTGCAGCCGGTTGATGTACCGCAGGATCTCGTGCTCCGCGTGATAGCGACTGAACGTGGGATGCGTGAGGAACGCCGACGTGCGCGATAGCGCGAGCTTCGGCATCTCCGTCGATTCGATCAGCTCCTCGATCGCGAACGGCAGCTCGCCCTCGCCTTTGACGACGGCGAACGCCTCGAGCAGATCGTGGATGTCGGTATGGCTCGTGGTCTCGTCGCACGAGATGCCGACGCCGTCGGTGTAGCGCCGCAGGTTGATCCCGCGATCGAGTGCGCGTGCGAGCACCTCGGCTTGGAGATGCGCATCGAGATCGATGCGGAGGGTATCGAAGTACGTGCCGGCCCGCGGCGAGAAGCCGAGGCGCGTCAGGCCCGCTGCGGTCACCGCCGTGAAGCCGCGCACGCGCTGCGCGATCTGCACGAGCCCTTCCGGCCCGTGATACACGGCGTACATCGAGGCCATGATCGCGAGCAGCACCTGCGCCGTGCAGATGTTGCTGAGCGCCTTCTCGCGACGGATGTGCTGTTCACGCGTCTGCAGCGCGAGCCGGTACGCGACCTTGCCCTTGGCATCACGGGACACGCCGATCAGGCGCCCCGGGATGATCCGGCGAAACTCGTCCTTGCACGACATGAACGCCGCGTGCGGACCACCGAAGCCCATCGGCACGCCGAACCGCTGCGCCGATCCGATCGCGATATCCGCACCGAGCTCGCCCGGCGGCGTCAGCAGGGTAAGCGCGAGGAGGTCCGTGGCCATCGCGACCGAGGCGCCGACCGCGTGTGCCTTGGCTGCTAGATCACGGTAGTCGTCGACGCGACCGTCGGTGGTCGGGTACGACAATAGAATTCCGGCGACGCTGCCGTCGAGCCCTCGCTCGATCTCGGCGGGAGACCCGACCTTGACCGTGATCTTGAGCGGCTCGGCGCGCGTGGCCATCACCGCGATGGTCTGCGGGTGCGTCTCGGTCTGGATCCAGAAGGTCAGCTTCTTGCGCTCCGCCTTCTCGACGCACATCACCATCGCTTCGGCGGCCGCGGTGGCTTCGTCGAGCAGCGACGCGTTCGCCATCGGCAGCGCCGTCAGGTCCTCGACCATGGTCTGGTAGTTGACGAGCGCCTCGAGGCGGCCCTGCGAAATCTCGGCCTGGTACGGCGTGTATTGCGTGTACCAACCCGGGTTCTCGAGGACGTTGCGGAGGATCACCGCTGGAGTGATGCAGTCGTAGTAGCCCTGGCCGATGAACGACCGCAGGACGTGGTTGTCCGCGGCGAGGTTCTTGAGCTCCTGGATCAGCTCGAACTCGCCGAGCGGTTCACCGAGCTCGAGCTTCTTCGTCAGGCGGATGTTGCCGGGGACGACCGCGTCGGCGAGCTCCGCGAGAGACTTGTGCCCGAGGGCGGTGAGCATCTCCGCGATCTCGGCCTCCTGCGGTGCGATATGGCGACGAGCAAAGGTGTCGGACGGTGCGAGCAGCTCGAGTTGCACGGCGGCACCCTAACATGCCGTCGCGAGGAGAGAAGTCCCCGAGATCTCAGGCTTTGAACAGCATCAGATATCGCTCCGGGAAGTCCGCAAGCTCCATCGGCGCAACGCATTCCGGGCACGGCAAGGTCGGCGCCTGGAGCTTGGCGAGCTGCGCGGCATGGAGCGTGGTATCGACCAGCAACGCGGCCTCGGCGCCGCACGCATTGGACGCGTACTGCGCGTGAAACGACGCGATCCGCACGCCGGCGATCCTCGGCATCAAGTTCAGCTGCGTCATCAACACGTCGGCGACCCGGTCGAGCGTGACCGTTCGCGTGCCGCCGCCGGTCAACGATCGCAACAAGCGCACCCACTCGCGCATACCCACCGAGTTGATGAAGGTGACGCCCGCGGTATCGATCGTCAGGTCCGTCGCCGGCAGCTGCATCCACAGCTCGCCGAGCGGGCTGGTGTCGTCGATCCGGCCGGTGAACATCACGCGTGCTCCCGTCGTGATGACCTCGAGCCGTCCGAGCTTCATCCCGCCTTGTGGTCGCCGACGAACACGTGGAACGACGCAGCCCGCGCGAGCTCCGTCGGCTTGTGCCGCACGTCGAGCAGCGCGATCACCTCGGTCAGCTGCGACGGCGCGACGCCGATCACCAGCTGATTGCAGCATGCGTACGCGAGCGGCAAGCCCATGCCGCCCTCGGAGTGCGCGGCGGCTTGCTTCCCGGCTACGAGCTTTCGGCCGGTGGTCGCCGGCGTGATCGAACCCCAGCGATCGCGAACCTCGATCGCGAGGTAGCGCGCATCGGAGCCCCACCGGACGGTGACCACATCGCGACCGACGAGCTTGCAGCTCTCGTCGCGTGCGAGCTTGCTGCGGAACCGCTTGCCCTCGTCGTCGACGGGCGCGCCATATACCGCGTTCGCGATCAGCTCGTCGGCGATCACGCTGACCATCGAGCTGATGCGATCGGGCAAGCCGACGCCGACGATGTCGGTGGCAAGCCGGTTCACCGCGGACTCGCGATCGCGGGTGTCCTCGACGAGGTAGCTGCGGATCTCCGCACCCCACGTCATGTACTTCTCGAGCCCGAACACGTCGCCGCGGATCAGCTTCTGCACCGTCGCGACGAGCTCCTCGGCGAGGATCGGCAACGGGTGCGAGATCACGTGATCCCAGCCTGCGAGCAGGAGTGCGTTCAACTGCTCGGGATCCGCGGGTGCGAGCCCTTCACCGGGCACCGCGATCCATGCGTGTGCCGGTTGGTCGCGGAGGTTCGTGCTCATCCGCGCGATGCCGGCATCGACGATCGCGATCGTCGTCGCATCGACGGCCCTGCTCAGCCCTTCGAGATCGCCGACGACCTCGACCGGCAACGGGCACGCACCGACGAGCCGGACCAGCGCGCGTTGCGCCTTGCGCTCGGGATGCGCAACCACGAGCTTGCCGGCGGGCACTGCGGGCACGTTAGTACAAGATACCGAGCGTCGCGACGCCACCGATGCTGCGATCGAGTGCACCGCCGATGTCGACGGTCTCGGGCTGCAGGTCGCGATTGCGCGACTTCTCTCCGCCACCGGTGAACGTGAACCCGATCTGCGTGTACTCGACCAGCAGGCGAAGCGCGAGCCGGCGCTTGAGCACGATGTCGAGGCCACCCTGCACGTCGATGCCGAACACCTTCGCGCGGCCGTACTGATCTTGATCGGCGATCCGACCGGCGTCCTTGACCAGCATGATCTCGGTCTGGGCGACGAGTGCGAGGTTCGGCGTGCCGAGCGGAACGCGACCGGAGAACATCGGCGCGATGTAGCTGTAGTCGGTGTCTGGGAGATCGAGGTTCATGTCGCGATTCTCGAACCCGCCGGTGACGACGAACTGCCGGCGGCCGTACGACAGCCCGAACGTGATCGCCGGGGCGATGTCGGCGTTGCCGAGCGTGAAGCGGACGCGCGGGCCGACCGCGAAGTGGAACTGCTTGACCACACCGGTCGCGCCGGGCTCGAGCGTGGTCTGCACCTTCGACGACAACACCTGGTCGACCTCGAACCCGACACCCAGGATCCCGGCGTAGATCGCTTCAGGGTTGGCGAACGACAGCGGGAACACCTCGCCTTCCGCGCGCACACCCATGACCGGGCCTGGCTTGAAGGGCGACGGCGCGTTGACCTGCGCGAGCTCCGGCGTGAACGTGAACGTCAGCGACCGGGCCGAGAACGACGAGCCGACATCGACGCGGAACGCGACGCGATTCGCGGCGTGCTGCGGCTTGCTGAGGCGAACGGCGACCGCGTTCGCGTCTTCCTCCTCTTCTTCTTCCTCGTCCTCGTCGGCGGTCGCCGTGCGCTTCTCATCCTCTTCGTCGGGCTCGCCGTCGGCCTTCGGCTTCTTCTTCTTCTGCTTTTTCTTTTTCTTCTTCTTGTCGTCGTCGACCTTCGTCACCTTCGGCTTCTTCTCGTCTTCGTCCTCCTCGGTCGCCTCGGTCGGTGGCGGCATGGCCGCGAGCTTGTCGACCATCTTCTCGTGCAGCGCGTCCTTGAACTTCTTCGAGCGCGGATTCGAGAACATGACCGAGAAGCTCTTCACCTTCTTGCCGTTGATGAAGACGCGGAACTTGAGGAGCTTGCTCTTTCCCTCTTTGCCTAACGTCCCCGCCATCACGACGTTGGCTTCGAGCTCGGTCGCGAGCTTCTTCGCCTGCTTCTCGTTGATCTCGGCGACGTCGATCTTGAGCTTGTCGAGCGTCCGATTGGTTTCCTTCGCACCGAGCACCGACAGCTCTTTGCTATCGAGCGCTTCCGCGACGGCTTCGCGGATCTCCCCGCTATCGTCACCCTCGATCGCGGGTAACGCGACCTTGGGTGCTGCGATGGCCGTGGTCACACCGAGGACCACGAACAGGAACATCAACGCTGCGCGCATAAACCGAGGGGAAGCCTGATTATACATACGTTCGGGGGGGCGCCACTGAGGGCTCCTGACAGCCCCATGTGATGCTTGCCAAGTCTTTGAAGCCATGGCCTGCTGGGCACGTGGACCCCGTCGACCGCCATAACCTCCGTATCACCGGCCGCCACAAGGTGGTCACCGACGCCGATCTTCACGTCCAGGTCGACAACGACGTGACGGTGATCGTCACGCAGGCCTTCGGGCCACGCGGCGACAACCTGGTCGGGATCGATCAGGTCAAGTTCGATGGGCATCCCGCGGTCACCCTTGGCATACGAGCGAATGGCCACGAGGGGTTGATCCACCTGTCGCCGATCCACGGGGATGGTCGTAAGTCCAAGCCGTTCGACATCCCGCACGGCACCAAATGCGAGCTGTTTTGCCCGGTTTCGAAGCAGCCGCTGGACCTGGTCGGCGAGGTCGAGGATGAGTCCGGGGCACGGTACTTCGCGATCTATCTCACACCGCAGCTATCGCAGGGCTCGATGGTCATGATCTCCGACCTCTGGGGTCACTACCACTCGCGGATCATCGATGACTTCGAGCTGATCTCGGCCTGGGCCGCGCGCCAGGACTAGGCGCGCGCTTTGGGGCCCGCCAACAAACATCGTCGGGGTCGAGCCCAACTATAAATCCCACAGGAAGAAGTACGCACGCAGGTTGGCGTTCGCGAGCGGCTTCTTGATGCGCGGCCGCCCGAGCGCCTGGGTCATCACTTCTTCGAACAACGGGCTGCCCACGAGGAAGCCCGCGCGCCAGCCCCGGAACCGCCGACACGCGGTGGCCATCCCACCGTAGATCTCCACGAGATCGCCTTCGTTGAGCCGCTCACCATACGGCGGGTTCGACACGATCAACCCCGGGGCCGGTTCGCGCCCGTGCTCGCGCATGATCTCGGCGATCGCCTCGGGGCGGAGGTTCGCCACATCGGCGCGCTGCCACACGACCTTGCCGGCGACGCCGGCGGCGCGTGCGTTGTCGCGAGCCGCGGACAGCGACTCGAGATCGAGATCGCAGCCGATCGCGACTGGCTCGGCATCGGCGAACAGCGGCTCGGCCTTGCGGACCTGGAGCCCGAGCACCTCCAGCGTCGGTGATTCGCGTGGCGTCGCGCGCGCCGCATGGACCGCCTCGATCGGGATCGTCCCCGAGCCGCACATCGGATCGACGAGCACGTCCTTGCGAGAGTCATAGCGACACAGCATCAGCAGCACGGCGGCGAGGTGCTCGCGCAACGGCGCTGCGCCGGCGTCGCGCCGCCAACCGCGCTGCGACAGCGAGCCACCGCCGAGATCGATCGAGACCACGAGCTGGTTCGCGTCGTCGAGGCGCGCCACCCAGCGCGTCGCCGGTCGCTCGGGATCGACATGGAGCTTCGCACCGCGCTGCCCTGCTCCAGCGATCAGCGCATTCTTCACGGTGCCCACCACCTGGCGCTCGCCGGCGGCAAACTCGTCCACGCGTCTCGCCTCGACGGAGATCCCATCGCCATCGCGCCACAGCGTGCGCGCATCACCGGCGATGTCGGTCATCAGGTCGTCGTACAGCGCCTCGAGCCGCGTCGCGCTGGAGCGATAGACGTCCCACAGCACGCGGGTCGGCGTGCGCAGGTATGTGGTCGCCGCCCACGCGAGCTCGCGATCGAACGGCAGCACGAGCTGGCCGAGCCCCTCCTTGCGGGGCTCCGGTGGACGGACGTTGAGAGCGCGCTTGCAGACGCGCACCAGCTCGGCGGCCATCACGACGTTGGTCTGCGTCGAGCCGACGATGCGAAGCTCGTCGACGATCACGCGGGACCCGGCGCGAAATGCATGGCCGGAATCAACCATCCCCGGTCGGCCAACGCAAGCTATGCGAGCTGGCCGTTCAACGTCGAGAGCAGGCCGCAGTCGGCGAAGAACCGCTTCCCGAGGTACTGGCCGCGCGCGAGCGTGCCCGCCGGCCCCTTCGGTCGCTCGTGGAGATACCGGCGTGCCAGCCGCGCGATCTCGGCGTCCCAGTCGAGCAGATACCAGCTGACGATCGTCGCGTCGTCCTCGGCCGCCTCGTCACCGATCGTCGCGCGCGCGAGCCACAGCGTGCGCTGCAGCTTCGCGATCACGCCATCGCCGACCATCGCGATCGCCGGATCCTCGACGACGCGCCACAGCCCCGACGGATCGCGCGCCACCGGCACCGTCTTGATCTCGACGTCGCCGCGCCAGTCCGGCTCGTCGCTGCCGGTGTCGGGAACACCGAGCAGCAGCTGCGCGCGCATCCCCCAGGCACCCTTGTCGCGCCCGCGTGGCCCGAGGCGCACGCCGATCGCGGCATCCGCGGCGGCGAGCAGATCGTCGACGGTCTCCGGCTCCTCGAGCGGTTGCTGCGGCGGTGATGGATCCGGCAACGGTCGCGGATACACCTCGCTCGGAGGAAACAGCCCGCGCGGAGAAGCCTGAATGACGAGGTGTCCTCCAAGCACGACCGGTGCCGGTTGCAGGCGCATGGTGACGTCGACACCACCCCGCTCGAGCGCCGCGCCTGCATCCCACAGCTGCGTGCGCAGCTCCCACGACCGCGACGATGTCGTGACCGGCAGCCGCATCGCGGTCGCCAGCTCACCGAGCTCGTCGTGCATCAGCGCGTTGAGCAACCCGCACAGGTCATCGCCCCACCGCGCCGTGATCCGTGCGAGCGCCTGCTCGTTGTCGAGATCCTGCGCAGCCACCTCGATCGTTCCGAGCAAGCCCGGGCTGTCGAACCGCCCTACCCGCGTCGCCGCCAGTCGCCGCACCGCCTCGGGCGGCAACAGCGCCGCGAGATGCTCGACGGCGTTCATTGGATCGAGCTTAGTCGAGATCAGCTCGCCGGATCGGACGTGCCCGCCACGCGATCCCGCCCGCGGCAGCGGCAAGGAGAGCCAGCACGAGCGCGAACGCGATCTTGAGCGGGCCCTTCGAGCTCGCCTCGATGGTGAACGGTCCGAGCTTCGCCAACGCTGGCCGCGCCGCGCCGACCTCGACCACGATCGCCGGCACGATGCCGGGGACCGCTGCACCCGCGAGTCGCCTGGTCGCGTCGATCGTCGTCGCGCGATCCGCCTGATCGTCGACGATCACAACGATCGACGCGGTCGCCGGAGCAACCACCTCGCGTGGAGCGAGTGGATCACGCACGGGTCGCCGCACGATCACGTCGGCGCGCACGACGCCCGGCAAGGCCGACAACTGCGTGGCGAGTCGATCGCCCTCGCTGCGATCCACCACGCGCTGCTTGTCGACGGGTCCGTCCACGACCGGCGCACACGCGACGAGCAGGATCAGCAGCCACCGCACGGGGCGACGGTACACCAGCGCTACTTGCGCGGCTCGCGAAGCGTGGCCTTGGGCAAGGACGCAGGCAGTGCCGCCAGCAGCTTGTTGGTAGAAACCACGATGCGCACGCCGTTCACGAAGGCCAGCGCCACCACGACCAAGATCCACGGCCAGATCCACTGCAGCACGAAGAACGCGACGAGCAGTCCGGCGACGCCGGCAAGACTGACGCCCGCCAGGATCGCACCGTTCGTCCGCCTGCCCTGCAGCACCGCGCGCGCATCATCGACGTTGGTATCGAGGGGCTCGCGGCAGTCACAGACCTGCGCGGTCGGCAAATTGCGGGTCCCGCACACCAGACAAACCTTCGCTGGCTTGGCCACGCCGACGGCGCTCGGAGCGCTCGGAGCGCTCGGAATGCTCGCGGCGTCGAACGCGTGACCGCACTGCGGACACGCGATCGCGCTCCCACCGTTGAGCCGATTACATGCAGGACAGAACTTGCGCGCCACGCACACCCTCCACCCGCGTCGTTACCGACGAGGAAACAGCGCCCAGTAGTCGAGCTCCAGCACGATCGAGCTCGACTTCGTTCCCGACAGCAACGGCTCGATGTTCGGCAACTCGGTCGCCGAAACGTTCTTCGTGGTGGTCATCCGCAACCGCACCGCTCCGCAGTCGCGCCGCCCTGGAACTTCTGCTCGCTCGACGACATGCGTGAACACCCGCAGCGTGTCACCCGCGAACGTGGGCGCGACGTGCGTCCCGCCGTTCCATGCCGCGATCCGCAGCAGTGTGTTGAGCCCGTTCTGCGCGAGCGCCATCGACACCGAGATCACGTGACCGCCGTAGACGATCCGGCGACCGACCTTCGACGTCTTCATCGCGAGCGCGTCGAAGTGGACCTGCGCGGTGTTGTGATAGAGCCGCGTGGCCTGCACGTGGTCGGACTCCTCGATCGTCATCGCATCGGGATGATCGAGGCGCTCGCCGGGTTCGTAGTCATCCCACCGCGCCGTCGAGCCGAACGCCCATGCGAGATCGGGGAAGCGCTGTAGATTCATCGCCTCCGGGACCGGCAGTCGATCGGAGGTGACCGTCGCCGGAATCTGCGGGACCGACGCCACACCACGCGCCTGCGTGGCATCGCGCTTCGGGACCATCACCCAGCGCACGAACGACAGGACTTCCTGACCGCGCTGGTTGGTGCCGCGCGTGCGCACGTAGACCACGCCGGCCTCCCCCGACGAGACCTCTCGGAGCCCGATGACCTCGGACTCGGCGACCAGCGTGTCACCGGGATAGACCGGGCGGAGGAAGCGCACGTCGGCGTAGCCGAGGTTGGCGGTGGCGTTGTGCGAGACGTCCGGCACGGACTTGCCGAACACGATGTGGAACACCAGCAGGTCTGGAACGAGCTCGCGGTTGAAGCCGAGCGACCGTGCGAGCTCCGTGGAGGACGACAGCGGAGGCCGCTCGCCCGTCAGGGCCATGTACATGGCGATGTCGCCGCCGTGCAGCGTGCGCGGAATCGAGTGCGCGAGATGCTGCCCGATGCCGAAGTCCTCGAAGAACCGTCCCGTCGAAACCTTGCGCATGACGCGATGCGCGAACCTATCCCCGAGACCCCCCGAAACGCAACAACCCGCTGGAGTGCCAGCGGGTTGATCGCGGATCGATGCGAGCTTAGTTCGACAACAGGTAGCTGTAGTTGAAGGTCTGCGGACCGCCTTCCCACGCGGGGAACGATGCGCCCTGCACGGCGGCCTGGACGCAGCTCGCCTCGGCAGCACCGACGCCGGTGACCGAGACCTTCGAGACCTTGCCCGACGGCGCGATCGTCAGTTTGACCATCGCGGTGCCCTGGGTGCCCTTGTAGCAACCCTGCGCGGAGCTAGAGACGCCGGCCATCCCAGCCTTGAAGTCACCGGCGGCCAGCGACTTCTTCTCGAGCTTCGGCTTCTCCGAGTCCTTCTTCTGGTAGCCGGAGTCCTTGAGGAGCTGTTCGAAGTCGGGGTCGCCTTCTTTCGGCGGCTCCTTCTTCGGCTCTTCCTTCTTCACCGGTGCCTTCACGCCATTGCCCGGATCCTGAACTTCGATCTTCGTCTTCTCGGGCTTCTTACCAACCGTCGGCTTTGCCGGCTTCACCGTCTTCGCGTTGGTGGGCGGCTCGACCGGAATCTCCGGCTCGACAACCGTGGGCTCTTCCTTGGGCTCCTCCTTGGCGACCGCGACAGGCGCGGGCTCGATCGGAGCCGCTGTCGGCTTGGTGGGTTCTGTCTTCGCGCGGAGCGCGCCGTCATCCGAGGCGGCCGCCTGCGTCGCGGGCTTGTCCTCACCACGCGTGCCGAGGTAAATCGCGACGCCCGCCGCAGCGGCGAGGCCAACACCGGCGAGCCCGATCAGCAGACCCTTGTTCGACTTGTTGGACCTCGACTGGGCGGCGATCCGCGCGCCGATCATCGGTGTCACCGAAGCGATCGATGCACCCTTCGCGGTACCGACGGCGGCGGTGACGGCGCCCTTCGCCGTGTCCGACGCTACCGGCGCTTCGAGGTGAAGTGGTGCTTCTGCGATCTTCGGTTCCGGAACGATCGCAGCGATCGGAGCAGCGAGCTCCGGCATCGTTTCCATCTGGCCCGAAGGACGGCTCTTGCGAACCTTCGCTTCCGCCTTCGCGGCGAGCTTGCTGGCCTTCTCCTGCGCCTTGAGATCCTTCTGCGACGGTCTCTCGGTGAGCTCGGCCATCTCGGGCAACGAGATCATGCGAGCGGGCTCGGGGAGCGCGATCGACTTCCAGCTTCCCGACGCCGACGCCAGGATATCCTCGTCGACCGAGGGTGGCGTGGTTCCGAGCCGCCGCGACGACATCCGCGACCGGCTGGTCGCCGCGAGGTTGCGAATGTCGTGGAGACCGGAGTCTTCGTCGCGAACTTTTCCAGAGTCATCAGACATAGGCAATTCGTTGTTCGAGCTCGAGCTCTCGGTCTCCGAAGTCGTTTGCATTGTCATGCCCTCGAGACGCGCCAGCGTCCGCTTTGGAAGGTCCTCGAAATACCCCGAGGGGGTTTCACCGTCCAGCGTTTTCATCGCGGCGCGGAGAATGTCGTCGATGTCGTCGTTTGCCGGCATAGCTATTTCGCGGCCGCCTGAGTGGTTTCCGTTGACAGTCGCAACTTCAACAACCTGCGCGCCTCATTGACGCGCCAGGCTACCGTTCCCTCGGGGATGTCGAGGATCTCGGCAATCTGTTTGTGAGGAAGCTCCTCGATGGTGGCGAGTACGAGCGTGACTCGCAGCGGTGCAGACAGCTTGCTCACGGCCTCCAGGACGCGCGCCAGCTCGCCGGCAATCTGCGCCTTATGTGCAGGCTCTTGCGCCGTCTGACCGAGTGCTTCCGGACGACCGCCGACATGCGCGCTCTCGGTGTGCCCCTTGTGCTGGAGCGCGGCTCCACGCTTGCCGGAACGCAGCGCGTTGAGCGCGGTGTTGACGGTGATCCGGTAGAGCCACGTGAAGAAGTCCGCACGCCCATCGAAGGAGCCCAGCCCGCGATACGCGCGCACGAGGCTCTCCTGCGTGACGTCATCGGCATCGCTGTGATTGCCGAGGATATGGAGGGCTGCTGCGTACACGCGTTTTTGATGACGTCGTACGAGACGTCCGAAAGCTTCGCGGTCACCCTCACGGGCCCGTGCGAGGTCTGGATCCTCGTCGGACATCAAGGGACTTATATCGTGACCTTGCATTGGACAACAGCAGGGTGTTTCCCCTTTGGGTCGAAATGCATTTTGTCAGCGACGCCGATCTGCTTCGAATAACTTGGGAACTAGCGGGCCAGATAGGTCGGCCAGCCTCGCGAGCGACCGGGCGACCTCGGCCTGGTTGACCAGCCGATCCCGCGACCGTGCGGCACCTGCGGAGGCGGAGTCCGACGCCCGTTGCCGGGTCGTGAGGTCGAGCACGTTGAGCGGCTCGGGACCGCCGAGCTGGCCGCGCAGCGCGGCGATCCGCGCCCGCGTCTCGCCCAGCGCATGGGCGACGTCGTCGGCGAACACTCCGATCAAGGCGTGGTTGCCAGCGCCGAGCGCGTCGAGATCGACGAGCGCCAGGTCGCGCAGCCGGGTCGACAGCGCCTCGTCGGGGTCGAGCGCTGCCCCACCGGTCGTCGAGGTATCCCCGAACGTTGCGGTCAGCGTCACTTCTTGGTGTCCTCGGGTGGTTTCGGCGCCTCGAGCGACTTCTGCTTCGCCGCCTTCTGATCCGCCATCCTGCCCTTCAGCCGCGACAGCGCGTCCTCGGGGCCATCGGGCACGCCGGTGCCGAGGAGCGCCGCGCTGGTCGTCGCCGCCGCGAGCTTCTGATCGAACGCCGCTCCATCGAGCTCCTCGCCGCGCATCGACGCGTCGACCTCGCTCTCGATCGCCTCGGCGTCGATCCGGTCCTCTGCCGCCTTGAACCGATCCCACACCGACGAATCATTGCCGAACGCATCGCCACCCGCCGACCGCCCCGCCGCGATCTGCGTCGCGAGCGTGCCCTTGCGGAGCTTGAGCATCTGCATCTTGATCTCGAACTCCTTGCGGCTCTTGTTGAGCGAGATCGCATACGACGCCGCCTCGTGCTTGTCGTTCGTGATCTTGATGACCTCGATCTCCGCCGCCTTCTTCTCCTTGAGCGCGACCTTCGCCGCGTCGTCGTCGCCAGCCTTGACCGCCACCATCGCGCGGCGCTCCCACTCGGTCGCCTTCCCCTTGAACTTCTCGATGTCGGCGTCGAGGAGCTTGGCCGTCGCCTTGTACGTGATCAGCTCCTGCATCGCCTTCTTGCGACCCTCCTCGAGCTCGAGGATCGCCATGTCGAGCTCCTTCGCGGGATCGATCGCCTTGTCGAGTGCGGCGTTCGCCTTGCTCGAGATTCCACGCTTGATCTTGCCGAAGAAGCCCATCGCTCCCCTAGAGTAGCTCAGTCCTTGCCAAGGCCGTACTTGCGATAGCGCTGACGGAACTGGTCGTAGGTGATGCCGAGGATCGCCGCCGCTTCCTTTTGCTTGAACCGGGTGCGCTCCAAGGCGTCGCGACACAGGAATGCCTCGTAATTATCGACCCGCTCGTCGAGCGGCAACCGCGGATCGTCCGCGAACGCCGTGCCCGATGCGGCGGCCCCCTGGGCCTCGGGTGGGAGCGCGGCATCGACATCGGCATCGGTCAGCACCTCGCCCTGCGCCATGTAGCAGGCGCGCTCGACGATGTTCTTGAGCTCGCGGATGTTGCCCGGGTACTCGTACTGGGCGAACCGGTCGAGCGCCGCGGCGCTGATCTCCTTGACCGCGATGCCGGCCACCTCCTGGCGGAACCGCGCTAAGAAGTGCGCCGCGAGCACCGGCACGTCTTCCAATCTCTGCGCTAAGGAAGGCAGGGTGATGACCTCGAACGCGAGACGATCGTAGAGATCCGCGCGGAACTTGCCGTCGGCGATCGCCTGCTTGAGATCCGCGTTGGTCGCCGCGATCACGCGGACGTTGACCTGGATCGATTCATTGCCGGCGACGCGCTCGAATCGTTGGTACTCGAGGACGCGCAGGATCTTGGCCTGGAACTCGAGCGACATGTTCCCGATCTCGTCGAGGAACAGCGTGCCGCCATCGGCGAGCTCGAACTTGCCCTCCTTCTGCTTGGTCGCGCCGGTGAACGCGCCCTCCTCGTGCCCGAACAGCTCGCTCTCGAGCAGCGATTCGGCGACGGCCGCGCAGTTGATCGTGATGTACGGCTCGCTCGCGCGTGACGACAGCGTGTGGATCGCGCGCGCGACCAGCTCCTTGCCGGTGCCACGCGGTCCGAGCACGAGCACCGGCCGCGGCAGGGGCGCGACCTTCTCGATCTTGGTCATCACGGTGCGCATCGATCCCGAGTCGCCGACGATCTGCCAGCGCCGACCCGCAGCCTTGCGCAACCGCTCGTTGGTGGCGCGCAGCTCGCGGTTCTCGGCTTCGAGCCGTTTGCGATCGACGGCGTGCTGGAGGATCCGCTCGACCTTCTCGACGGAGATCTCGAGCTTGTCTTCGAGGTACGGGTCCTTGGTGATGAAGTCGACGGCGCCCGCCTTGACCGCTGCGACCGCATCGTCGATCGCGCCGTGCCCGGTCAGGATGATGATCGGGAGCTCGGGGAGCTTGCCGTGGATCGCGCGACAGATCTCGATGCCGGTGCGGCGCCCCGGTCCGAGATCGAGATCGAGCACCGCGAGGTCGGCGTCGTTGGCGCCCAGCCACGCGATCGCATCCTCGCCGTCGTCGAAGCCGACCACGTTGCTACCGCGCGCGCGGAACACGTCGGAGAGCAACCGGCGCACCTCGGCTTGATCGTCTACACAGACGATCGTTCCGATCGTCACATCACCTCGCCGGGGCCGCAGAAGTGGACCGCGAACACGATGTTGAGCGTGCCGTCGGGGCACCCCACCTTGAAACGCTCGATCATGGTGTCGCAGCGACCGCCGCGGCCGACCGAATCGAAGCGGCCGCCTTGCAGCCCGACGGAGCCATCGGGGCACTTGGTGGACTCGAGCCAGATCCGCGCGCCTTCCATCCCGCAGACCTCGATCGGCTGCGCCTTCGTCGAGTCGACGTCGGCGTATGTCTTCGCACCGGTGCCGCGGCGTTGGGCGGCGAGCGTGGCGTCGAGGACGAACGGTCCGGCTTTCTCCGGCCGGTTCGCGCAGAACGCGGGTCCGGGCGTTGTGCCCGGCGGCGTGGGGGCATCGCTCGGGATGGCCACCGGGTCGGCTGCATCGCCGGGGACGGGCTCCTTGGGTGGTTCCGCGGTCTTCTTGGCGGGGCACGCGGCGAGCAACACGACGACCAGGTACCTCATGTGCGCTCCGAAACGTTCCACAGCGGCAGCGACTGTAGACCGGCCTTGTCGGTCGGCAACGTCACGATGATCGTGGTGCCCTGCCCCTCCTCGGACTCGACGGTGATCCGCCCGTGGTGCGCCGACACCGCGCGCTCGGCGATCGCGAGGCCAACGCCGGAGCCGGTCTCCTTGGTGGTGAACCCGGGCACGAACATCCGTCCGAGGTGCGATCGCGGGATCCCCGGACCGGAATCCGCGACCACGACCTCGACTAACGGCGACGCGCCGGACGGTGAGGGGATGGAGCGCACGCGCACCGAGACCTCGCCGCGACCCGCGCCACCGCAGGCCTCCGCCGCATTCGACACGATGTTGAGCAACGCCTCGCGCAGCAGCATGCGATCGCCGCGGACGTCGGGCAGGCCGGCCTGGGTCTCGAGCGCGATCGGAATCTGCTGCGTACGTGCCTGCGCCGCGACCACGATCTCGTGAAGCAGCGGCGCGAGCGGGACGAGCTCGACGGTGGGCGTGGGTGCCTGCATCGATCGCAGGTACTGCGCCCACTCCTCGTACAGCGCGGTGACGTCTTTCTCGAGATCGACCAGCTTGTCGAGCACGTCCCCGGTGCTGAGCTTGCGTGCGGACCGTGCGCGCGAGCCGATGATGCCGAGCAGATTCTTGACGCGGTGGCCGTGCGCGTAGACGCCGGCGAGCACATCGTGACGCGCGACCTCGGCCGTCGCCGTCACCAACCGCGGCGCCACGCCGGCCGCGACGCTGCCTGCGCCGGGGTTCGCGGCGTCGAGCAAGCGCTGGACGATCAGCCCGAGGCTCGGCGACTGCGCGTCGAGCATGCGAGCGGCGTTGCGCCACGCGAGCCCGTGGCTCGCATCGATCCGCAGCGTGCGCTCGATCTCTGCGAGGGCACCCGCTTGATCACCGCGATCGAGCACGAGCAGCGCGAGCTGGCAGGCGGCGGCGGTGTGGCCGGGTTGATACGCGAGTCCCTTGCGATACGCGTCCTCGGCCTTGGCCTGGAGCGCAGCATCCTCGGCGCACAGCGACCCGTAGAGGAACTGCAGCCTCGCGCGATCGGCCGGTGCCATCGCCTCGTGGGCGGACGACTCGATCAGCTGCGAGATCTCGTCGAGTAGCGACCCTCGATCACCAGTGGCGTGCTTCCGCGCGCGCCGCTCGAGCCGGCGCAGTGCGATCGCGGTGCCGCCTTGGTCGCCGATCGCCGCGAGCTCGGCATCGATCATTCGATCCGACACCCCATGATCGCCGGCGCTCTGTCGCGCGGCGAGCAAGCTGACCGCGAGGATGCCGAGCTCGGGACTGGGCTTGGTCTGCTTTGCCGTCTCGATCATCTCGGCACCGTCGGCCGACCGCCCGTGCCCGACCAGCGCGGCCACGACCTCTTCGGCGAGCGAGACGTCGAGCGGCGCCGTACCGATCGCGGCGATCGCCGCCTCGAGCGAGGCCGAGGCCTGCGCCGCCGCACCACTCGGATCACTCTGCCCGGCGGCGATCCGCGACAGCTCGAGGTGCGCGCGCGCGCGATCCCACGGCGTGATCTTCGGTGCATCGATCGCGACGAGGATCGACATCCGCGCCGCCGACAGCTCTCCCGCGGCGAGCTGCGCGCGCCCGAGCAGGATCTTCGTCGCCGGACCGGGCTGGCGCTTCGCCGCTTCCGCCGCGAACACGCGCGCGGCGCGGACATCACCCTGCGCGAGGGCGATGTCGGTCAGCTTGAGTGCAGGTGCGGGATCCGCGTTCGCATCGAGGGCGCGTCCGAGCGCGCTGCGTGCCGCCGCCGGCAGGCCAAGTGCCCAATAGCGCTCGCCAAGCTCGAGCAGCTGTGCAGCCGATGCCATCGGTCGCGATGGTAGCAGCGGACCGAATTCATCATCAGAGTGCTCGGCACATTCCGGCGATCGTCGAGGGCACACCTTCCAGAAATCTCGACAAAGCCCGGTTTCACCGAGACGTACCCCACGAGACGACCTGCGCTACCCGTACGGAAGTGCATCGTTGGTCGGTCTCCCTAACCCAATGACCAAACCCGTCGAGTCAGCTGCCCTCGTCCTCGCCACGTTCGCCGCCGTCGCTGGTTGCATCGACGATCCGTCGATCACCGACGAGGAGCTGGCGATGGCGGAGTCGGCGGTGGCGGTCCCGGCATGCGCGTCGGGCACCTGGTGCGTCGAAGCGACGCCCGCTGGCGCGGTCACGCTGCATGACGTGTGGGCAGCGGATGCGAACAACGTGTTCGCCGTCGGCGACAACGGCACCATCCTCCAGCGATCGAATGGTGAGTGGCTCGCCATGCCGAGTGGAACCACCGCCAGCTTGCGCGACGTTCACGGCACCAGCGCCTCCGACGTGTGGGCGGTCGGTCAGGCCGGCACCGTGCTTCACTACAACGGCACGGCGTGGAGCGCGGTGCCCGTCGGAACCACGAACTTCGAGTGCGTGTACGCGGCGAGCGCGACCCACGTCTTCCTCTGCGGTGGCTCGAGCGTGTGGCGCTCGACCAACGGCACCAGCTTCACGGCGACGGGCATGACGGGCTCGCTGTTCGCGATCGCCGGCGTGTCCGCGAACGAAGTCTACGTCACCGGCGAGAACAGCTACGTGCGCAAGTGGAACGGCACCGCGTGGTCGACGGTGAACCCGGGCGCTGGCACCTCTACGTACTTCTCGGTCGTGGCGCTCGGCGCCGGCGACGTCTGGGTGTCGGACTACATGCCGACGAAGGAGACGATGCACCTCGCCTCCAAGAAGTGGACGGCGAAGGGCACGAGCTCGGCGATCTTCCAGGGCATGAACAAGGGCAATGGCAGCGACCTGTTCGGCGCCGGTGGCGCGAAGGTCGGCCGGTTCAACGGCACGTCGTGGACGATCAGCACGCCGTTCGGTACGAGTGCGAGCCTGTGGAGCATGACCGGCACGACGGGTCACATGTGGACCGTCGGTGCGGACGGCCTCGTCGGCCACTTCCAGTACTGACCTAGACCAGCTGCTTCTTACGCTGCGCGAGGTGGTACTCGAGCTTGTCGAGCTCCTCGTTGAACGAGTTGTGCGTGTCGCCGCGGTAGTCGCCCTGGTTCCGTGACTCGCGGAGCGAGGCGAGCGCCTTCTCCATCGCATCGACGTCATCGATCGCGCGCTGTCTGACCGCGTCGTGCATGACTTTGAAGTTTTCGAAGAAGTCCTGGAGCATGTCGCCGCGTCGCAGCGGCGTGACGACAGAGAGCCTGCCCTGCGCCATGCGATCGAAGTAGATCGAGGTCTTGTAGAGCGGACCCGCGACCTTGTGCGTCATCAGGATCAGGTACAGCGACAGGATCACGACGAGCCCGACGCCCGCACCGACCATCTTGTAGACCAGGACGCGATCCTCGGTCTCGTAGTCGCCGGTGATGCTCTTGATGTCGTCGGCATCGGGCACCAGCTCCTGCAAGTCCTCCTCGATCGACTGCGTCGATTGGTGGCGCTGGTCGTAGATCATGTAGCCGAGCGCACCCGCGATCATGCCCGACAGCAGCGTGACCACGAGGATGTAGCGAAGCTGCAGCTTCTTATCGAGCAGGTAGTTGGACAGCTTGCGCTTGTGGCGCCCACCGACGTTGGGGTTCGACGCGCCGGGTCCGAGGTTCCCAGGGGTGCTTGCCGTCGGATCACTCAACGGACTTCTCCTTCCTCGCGAGCATCGCGCGAAGCTCGACGATCGACGGATGTTCGCCGGCGCCGGAGGCCTCCGCAGCGAGCAGCGTCTTCTTCAACCGTTCGATGTCGCTCTTCTCGAGCGCGACGACACCGGCGTGCGCTTGCTTGAAATGATCGTAGAACTCGACGAGCTGATCGCCCTTGCGGAGGTTGTAGACCTTGTCGAACCGGCCATCGCGCATCTTCGCGAGGTAGAGCTGGACCTTGAACAGCGGCCCGGCGACCTTGTGGGTCATCTTGATGCCATAGATC
>JBBQJJ010000099.1:0-22808 GCA_038325805.1 Haliangiales bacterium | reverse complement strand
CTAACCCCAGAGACCAGCGGGCCGGCGGCCGGCCACCACCTTGAACGAAAATGAGTTCGCATAGACCGCGAACTCTATTTTCGTGGCAGTTCGCCTGTGTCGATCCTTCGACCAGGCGAATGATGGGGAACGGGGTGGCTCGTCCTCGAGCCGGGGACCCGAATACAATTTAGGCTACGCCGTGATCCGGCGCGTGAGCCAGACGCTGCCGACTCCCGCAAGCACGAGACCGAGCGCCCACCACGGAAGCTCGAGCGGGAGATCGTAGAGGTACTCACCACCGCCGAGGACTTCCTCGCGGCCGTCCGGATAGATCGCGGTGACGGTCGCGCCGGCATCGACGTAGAGCTCCTCGTTCGCCAGTCGGTACTCGACCTGACCCGGCGTCTCGATCCGGAACAACGCGGTGTCTGAATCGATGCGCCAGTGATCCTGGCTGCCCTCCGGGCGGAGGCGCCTCGCGCGTCGCGTCTGCGCCGTGGAGGCTCGGACGACGAGTCGTGGCACCTCGTAATGCTCGAACTCGACGTCGACCGATCCGTGATCGATCGCCAGGGTCAGTACGAGCACGCCCTCGATCGGTGTGGGCTCGACGACGAACGGGATCGTGCTGCCGTCCGCGCGATGAAACACCGGATACCTCGCCCACCCTTCGTTCTGGGTCTGGAGATAGATCCGCGGATGCGACGGTACTCGCCTCGCTAGGACGACGTCGTAACGCGCCCCTCCGAACGGAGGTTCGATCGCACGCCATTCGAACGCCTCGCCAGCGACGGTGAGCGATGGAGGCAACGGGCAGGCATCTGCGCTCGCGCTCGCCATGCACACCGCCACCGCGATCAACTGCCAGCGCATCCCCGACAGGATACCCGCTGGAGTGCGCTAGATGCAGTCGATCTTCAGCGGGGCTTGAGCGGGTCGATCCCGAACAGCCCCGTGAAGCCGTACGCGGCCCGGTCCCAGAAGCCGGTACCGACGCGGGGATCGTTGAACTGGCGGTATGCCTGACCGAGGTTGCCGACGGTGCTCCCACCGCGCGACAGCACGGCTTGGGTCGCGCGACCGGCGACTTCAGCGACGTCACCGCCGGTGAGGTTGCGCGGTGGCTGCGCAGGCGCGGGCGCCTGGCCACCGGAGATGCTGGAGAGCTTGGTGAGAGAGATGGTCTCGAACGAATGCGACATGACATGTGCTCCTGAGTTGGCTGGGTTGATCTGGCTGTTCGACGGTGTCTTCCGTCGATGAACCAGACCAAGTGCAGCCGTCGTGCCCAGGTCGCGTGTGTGTGATCACGACGAGTTCGCTCGCATGCGCGACTCGCGCGCGTCTTCGCGAGTTGGCGGATCGTGATCTCCAGGTTTCAAACGCGTGATCAACCCAGCACAAGCACACAAGAGCCGAAACCGACCAACGTCGCCTTGCGGGCGACGTTGGGTTCAAACCGATGATGAGCGCACCACCACCAGCGCCAGCCAGACGTCGAGGTGGGGTGAAGACACATGACGACCACGTGATGTTCACGCGACGTGCCACGCGACCGAGCAGTATCGTCGAGGAGTTGCGCGTCGCGCGATGTCTACCGAGGCATGCAACCGCGAGTACCATGCACGCATGCACGAGGATGCCGAGACCTACGACTCGTACCTCGTGCCGGCGATCTTCGAGCCGTGGTCGCGCGACCTGATCAAGCGCGCACTGGTGTGGAAAGGCGATCGCGTCCTCGATCTCGCGTGCGGCACGGGCATCGTCGCGTGCCGGATCGCGGGCACCGGCGCGAAGGTGACGGGCCTCGACATCGATGCATCTCGGCTCGAGGTCGCACGCAAGCGAGCCTCGGAGGAGAGCGTCTCGGTCACGTGGCGAGAGGGCAGTGGCGAGGCGTTGCCGTTTCGCGAGCCCGCGTTCGAGCTCGTGACCTGCCAGCAGGGGCTGCAGTTCATGACCGATCGCGCGAAGGCGACCCGCGAGATGCGCCGTGTACTGTTGCCCGGTGGGCGCGCGGTGATCTCGTGCTGGACGGCGATCGAACATCAGGGTGCATATGCGGCGCTCGATCAGCTCGTCGAGCACGAGCCGTCGACGCCCCTCGACGCGACAGAACTGAACAAGCTGCTCGTCGACGCCGGCTTCTTCGCGATCCAGATCGAAACCGTGACACGGCAGGTTCGCGTTCCCGATCCCGCACGGTTCGCCGCGCTGTCGCTGCACTGGCTCACAGGCGAGCCGGCGAGTGAAGCGTTGATCGCCGCGGCAAGCGAAGCGCTGGCACCGTTCGTCGACGGTGATGCCCTGCAGTTCAAGATGAGCTCGCTCGTCGGGGTCGGTCGCGTCAGAGCCTGAGTCGTCTCACCGCTCGTTGCAGGCTTTCGGTCGCGATCTCCCAGGCTGTCCACGCCAGGATGCCGAGGAGCACGACGGCCACGGCCATCACGATCCAGCTGTCGATGCCGACCTTCTCCACGCCGAGCCCGACATGCTTGTCGATCAGGTACATGAACAGCGAGGCGCTCGCGACGGTGGTGACGATGCGCCCGACCCAGACCGGCAGCGACACGCGGGTCGTGAACAGCAGGAAGGCGATCGCGAGGAACGGGAACCAGACGTACTCGCGGTCGTTGAACCACACGAAGTCGGCGAACGCCGGGATCGCGATCGCGAGGACGAGGAGCTTGCGTCGCGTCGTCGTGGCGTAGATCGCCGCCCAGCCGAGGAAGATGACGCGGAGGTAGTGCTGAGGAACGCGATCGGCCAGATGCGCGGTGTCGAAGACGAGCGGAGCGAGGTAGGCGACGGCGATGAACAGCAGCGTCGCTCCGATCAACACTCGGAACGGATCGTCTCGCGTCAGCAGCCGGCGCACCGGCGGGATCGCGAGCAACACGGCGAGAATCAGCAAGCAGTGGACGAGCGTGTTGATGTACCAGAACCCGATCCCGATGACGTGTGCGTCGGAGGTGTAGAGATTGGAGACCAGGAGCATCGCCGGCCACGTCGGGAGGTGAGACCAGAGATTGATGATCAGCGTGTAGATCATCACCGGGATCGCGACCTTCGCGATCAGCTTGAAGATCGGCGAGAGCTTGCCGTGCTGTCCGATCGCGGGAGCCACGTAACGCCCGAAGCTCATTCCCGAGACCACGAACAACGCGATCGTGGTGCCTGCGAGGTTGGGCGCCTCGAGGTGGCCGAGGACGACGCCGATGATCGAGATCGCTCGCAACAGCACCGACGAGTCGACGCGCGTCCACCGGCTCTTCTCGGCTCGCTTCACCTTCGCGAGGTCGCGAATCGGCAGCTTCTCCCAGCCATCGGGGAGTCCACCGAGCAACTCCTCGAGCGCCACCGACGCCTGGATGAACGACAGCGAATCGCCACCGAGCGAGACGAAGCTGGCGTCGGCGCTGATGCCGGGCCGGCCGAGCAGCGCCTTCCAGTCCGCGACGATCGCCGCCTCGGTCGAATCGAGCTCTTCCTCGGCACCCTGCTCGACCGGCTCGAGCTCCCGCAGGCCGGTGCGATCGATCTTCCCGTTCGGTAGCAGCGGGAACCGCTCCAGCCAGACATAGCGTGCAGGCACCATGTACGCGGGAACCGCGAGGCACATCGCGGTGCGCGCCGCCTCGTGGTCGCCGGTTCCGATCACGTATGCGACGAGGCGGTTCTCGCCGTCAGGCATGCGCTCGGCGAGGACGACAGCCTCGGTGATCTGCGAGAGCCGGTTCAGGTGATAGGCCACGTCGCCGAGCTCGACGCGATAGCCGCGCACCTTGACCTGATCGTCGACGCGCCCCTCCAGGGTCACCGCACCGTCGGCGCGGACGTGACCGATGTCGCCGGTCAGGTAGAGGCGATCCGTCACGTCGCTGGAGATCGGGTTGGGGACGAACCTCGCGTCCGTCAGCGTGGGATCGTCGCGGTAGCCCTCCGACAGATAGCGCGTCCGGATCGCGATCTGTCCGCTACCGTTCGCGAGGACGGGCGCGAGGTTGTCGAGCGCGAGTACGATGATCTCGACATCGTCGATGCCGCGACCGATCGGAACCGTGTCCGACGTATCGGTGAGCGGATCGAAGACGTGAGCCGCCATGGCCTGCGGCGTCTCGGTCGAGCCATAGAAGTTGACGACCTTGACGCTGGGCGCCACGGCGATCACGTCGAGTGCCAGCTTGCGGCGCAGCACGTCGCCTCCAGAGCACACGAATGCGAGATCGGGGAGAGGCTGGTCGCGCCGCCCTGCGCACAGGATCCGCGCCAGCTGCGGTGTGACATGGGCATGCGTGATCCGATGCTGGAAGCACCAGCTATGGAGCTTGATCGGATCGAGCATCACGTCCTGCGAGGGAACGTGGAGCTGGGCGCCGATCGAGAGCGGAACGAACACATCGCGTAGCACGGGGTCGTGACCGAGCCCGGAGAGCATCGAGAATCGACGAGTCGGATCGACGGCGAAGGCGCGCTCGTACCAGTCGACGAAGTGTACGAGTGGCGTGTGCTTGGTCGCGATGCACTTCGGTGCGCCGGTGGTGCCCGACGTGAACAGCAGATAGGCGACCGCGTCGGGACGCACCGCATCGAGCCGATCATCCGGCCTCGCCTCGAGTGCATCGAACGCGGCTCGATCGAGGTGCAGCACCGAGCCCAGCGGCATCATCGAGCCCACAGCCGCCGGCGCTTCGCCGATCACCACCAAGCGACCGGGGCGCATCACGCCCAGCAGCAGCTCGACGCGCTCGACCGGATAGTTTGCATCGAGCACCGCAAACGTCAGCCCAGCCCGCACGCACGCCAGCATCGCGATGACGAGCTCTCCGGAACGCCGCGAGTACAACGCGACCACGTCCTCTCGATCGGGCATCGCGAGCAGGCGCGTCGCCAGAGCGCGACTCATCTGCTCGACCTCCGAGAACGACCACGTTCCTCCTGGATGGACGATCGCGACCGCATGCGGGCGCTGGCGGCTGGTCGTCAGGAAGCGATCGATGATGCGAGGGCCGACCAGTGGAAGAGCCAGGGGGCGAGCGAGTCCCTCACTCTGGTATTGACGTGCACCCGCAGACATTCGCCCATCGTCTCAAGCGAGCAGTCGTCGCCACAATGCCTCTCGCATTCGTAATCTCCGCGCTGGGGTAGCGACGAGGTTGTCGAGACTGTCGAAGAGCTGACGTGGGGTTGGGGGGACGGATACGCTCGTGGCGCTCGAACCTGGCACCGCCGGATGCGCGGCTCTGCTTCGTCGAAGCGGGCGGCGAGACGTGTGTCGCTCGGCTACGCCCGCTTCTAGGGTTTGGGTTCCACGAGCTCGAGGTCGCGCAGCAGCTCCTGGAGCCGTAACCGGACGGTCGCCAGGGTCTGCGCCTTGGTCTCGACCAGCTTGGTCAGCACGTCGGTGCGCGCGGTCGTCTCGCGAAGATCGGCGACGAGCTTCTTGCGGAGGTCATCCGCGTTCTGCACGCGATCGAGTGCTTTCAGGCTCTCGCGGATCTCCTGCGCGCGCTGCACGACATCCGTGAACTTGCTGCGTGCAGCCGCGACCTCGTCCTCGAGGGCGATCATCTCTTTGCGGAGCACCGCAGCGGTCCTGAGCTTCTCCGGCACACCCGGCGGAAGGCTCGGCGTGCCCTCGAGATACGCGGCGAGCTCGATGCGCGCGTCGAGGAGTTGATACGTGTTGCGGCGCGGCTGGCGCTCCTCGACGGAGAGCTCCGTCGACTTGCCGGCGCTGATCGGCACCGGGATCAACACGCTGGTCCCTTGATCGAGCGTGCCCTCGGGCAGATCGCGCAGCGCGTAACCGGCGGTCTTGGTGTGACGGATGTAGATCAGCTTCGGCGGCTGTCGACCCACTGCCACGGTGTAGCGAGTCGTCCGGATGTTGGCATTCTCCACCACCATCGATCCACCTCGCGTGATCGAGACGATGCGCAACGGCTTGAGATCGTAGTCGCTGTGCGGCGTGACGCGCGTGCTGCTGTCGAGGGCGTACGGCACCCACGCGGTCTCGTCGAGGTCCAACTTGTCGAGCAGGCTGTCGCCGACGAACGTGCCGCGCGCGAAGATCGCGATCGGCCCCGGCTGCAGCGTGAAGCCGCTGTCATTGACGAGGCGCATCGCGCGAAACGGATGCACCTCGCTGCCGGGCGCGTTGCTGTCGGGGCGCCAGAGGTACGCATCCTCGGCGGCGACCCGCTTGTTGATCACCGACAGCATCTTCGACGTGCCGCGCTTGATCGTGACCGGCTGTTCGATCTCGTAACGCACAGCACCCGCCACCTCGACGGGCTTGGTCGCGGAGGTCTTCACGCTCGCCTCCACCTTCCTCGCGTCCAGGAACGCATCGGTGGCGCGTCGCTCTTCATCTCCCTCGGAGCGCTTGAGGATCAGAAAGGCAGCGCGGCGATTCTTCGCGCGACCCATCTCGATGTCACGTCGGTCGAGCAGCTGCGTCTTGCCGTAGCCCTGGATCGATAGCCGCCTGCCATCGACACCCTTGCGCATCAGATACCCGCGTACGGCCGCCGCCCGCCGATCCGACAGCGTCAGCGCACCCGCGTCGGTGCCCTCGTTCTGCGCCGCGTGTCCCTGGATCTCGATCTGCGTGATGCTCGGATTGCCCTGCAGCGTCGCCGCGACCGCATCGGCGATCGGGTACGACTGCGGCTCGACCGTGTCGCTGTTCGCCTTGAAGTAGATCATGTCGAAGATCTCGATCGAGGTGTCGGTGACCACCACGCGGCCGCGGTCCGGGCAGCCGTCTTCGTCCTCGATGCCGTTGTAGGTCTCCGGCTCGTTCGGACACTTGTCGGTCTTGTCGGCGATCCGATCCTTGTCGTTGTCGAGATCCGGGCAGCCGTCCTCGTCCTCGAATCCGTCCTTGTCCTCGGCATCGTTGGGACACAGATCAGCTTTGTTCGCGATCCCGTCGCCGTCTTTATCACCCTCGGCGGCGTTCACCTTCTCGTTGCTCACCGGGCCGCGCACCGCAGGCGCCACCATGTTGCCGCTCACATCCGGACGCTCCACGAACGTCGGCGTATGCAGATCGAGCTGGTAGCTCATCGGCGCGCCGGTCGCGAGTGTCAGCTTGACGTTCACCCAGTCCTCTTGCGAGGCGTTGTCGATCACCGCCCAGCCCTGCAACAGGCTGTTGCTGTCGTCGAGCACCACGCGATACGTGGCCTTCCACGTCGGCGTCGGCACCGCGTAGCTGACCCGGACGTCGTGCGCGTTGCCGCCCGTCAGCTTGACGCCGATCGGCACGCGACGATCCTTGTCGCCGATCGTGGGGACATCCACCGTCGCCACCGACGCTCCGGAGCGATCGATCACCGTCAACGTCTTCATCACATCGTCGAGCTCGTGATGCGAGAACTCGAGCACGATCCGGTCGCCACCGACGACGCCGGAGCGTTCGAAGTAGCCGATGCCGTTCTGGTAGAGGATGACGCGGTCGAGCTTCAGTGGCTTGACGTGCGATCCGCACGCGACCACCAGGCCGCACATGACGAGGTTCCAAGGACGCATCGCGCGCATCCTATCCCACTGGTAACGTGGTCGCGGTGACCGCCATCGAGAAGGCCATCAAGGAGATCAAGGCGAGCAAGCCGCTGGCGAAAGCTGCGAAGCAGATCCTCTCGCTGGTGCGGCCACACATTCGCTTCACACCGCGCAAGGGCAAGGCAGCCGACAACAAGCCGGGTGCCTCGCGACTCGGCGGCGAGCCCGATCTACCGTCGGGAACGGCGTGGCCGGTCGGTCCAGGGTGGGATGGCGAGGCCCCGATGGACTTCCTCGCGCAACTCGATCTCGACGCGATCTCACTGCGCGACGTCGACGGCCTGCTGCCGAAGTCCGGGGTGCTCGCCTTCTTCGTCGCGCAGAACTACGACAGCGGCGTCGTGATCCACGGCGAGCGCGATGCGGTCGTGCGCGTTCCTCGTCCCGGCCGCAAAAAACCTCCGAAGTGGGGAGGCTTCGACGTCACCGCGGACACGGTGTTGCCGCCGCCGTGGTCGGCGTTCGTGTCGTCGACGACTCGCAGTGCCACCGCATGGAGCTCACGCACCGGCAAGCGGGGTAAAGGCTCGACGCTCGTCGAGCTGCCGGCGAACGCGCACGAGACCTACTGCGAGATCTACCAGCGGTGGCTCGACGAGGTCGGCTACGCGCAGCACGGCATGCTCGGCTACGAGCGGATGATGGAGTCGGCACAGCAGGCCGACGAGCTGGTGCTGCTCCGGATCGACTGTAACGAGTTTGGAGACTACGACTTCGTCGAGGTGGTCTCGGTGTACTGGTTCCTCACCGAGAAGGCGTTGATCGGCGAGCAATTCGACACCGTCCAGGTGCTGTGTGGCTCGACCATCTGACGCGCTCGCGCAGCTGACCGACAAGGAGCTCGAAGCACAGTTCCTCGAGGCGGAGCACAACGCACTCCTCTGGGCCGAGCTCGGCGTCCGGGGCGCCAGCAAGCGCGGCTCGCGGTGGATGGAGATCGCGGGTGAGCTCCGGGCCGAGTTGCGACGCCGCGCCGGCTCCGCAAAACCCTAGTTCCGATATGATCGCCTGCGATGGGTGATGCAAACGTCAAGGCGACGTTCGAGATGTTGTGGGACTGCGAGTTCTGCGAGACCAAGGGTCTCCTCGCAAAGAGTCAGCGCTGCTGCCCCGAATGCGGCGGCAAGCAGAACGCCGACAAGCGCTACTTCCCGAAGGAGGGCGAGGAGGTTCAGGTCACCGGTCACAAGTACGAGGGCGCCGATCGCTACTGCCCCGCCTGTCAGAACCCGCAGGGTGCCGCGGGCAAGAACTGCACGAACTGCGGCTCGGCGATGGATGGCTCCGCGACGGTGAAGGGCGTCGAGATCGCGGCACCGCCACCGCCGAAGAAATCGAAGATGTGGATCCTGTTCGTGATCCTCGGCATCGGCGCGCTCATCGGCATCGTGCTCGGCGTCAAGTACTGCAACCGCACCAAGGATGCGGGCGGCAAGGTGCTCGCGCACGCGTGGGAGCGCACCGTCGGTATCGACGAGTACAAGGACGTAAAGGAAGAGAAGTGGCGCAACGAGATGCCGAGCGACGCTCGCCTCGTCGTCTGCCACCAAGCGCAGCGCTCCACCAAGGCAGTCCCGACGGGCGAGAAGAAGTGCAAGACCCGCCGGGTCGACAACAAGGACGGCACGGGGCGCACCGAGGACTACGACTGCAAGGACGTCACGAAGAGCGAGCCGGTGATGGACGACAAGTGCAGCTTCACCGTCACCAAGTGGGTCGAGGTCGAGAGCAAGACCGCGAATGGCGCCGGCCTGAACCTCGCGGATCCGCCCGGTCTACCCACCGGCGCCGTCACCAACGCGATGGGTGCGCGGAAGGTCGGCCGCCGGATCGACGTGCACTACCTGGATCTCGACGTCGCCGGCGTCGGCAAGCAGCGCTGCGAAGTGAACAACGCCGTGTGGAAGAAGTACGCGGACGGTGCGGCGGCGACGGTTCAGGTCAAGGTGCGGACGAACAACATCGACTGCGAGTCGCTCTAGCGTTGCTTCGTCTGCGCTCGCGCAGCTCAGAGCGTCCTGCGCTGCGCCTTGCAGCATCGTCCTTGCCGGGCGTGGTCAGAGGGTCGCCAAAAACGCCAAAGGGCGGACGCCATATTCGCCAAAGGATCTCTTCGAGATCCTCCGCTTGCACGAACTCCCGCCCAAGGGCGCAGGCGCCCCGAGTGGCACCGCGTTTCGATCGCACGAAAGATCACGCAACTTCACACCTGTCGGGTCGAGTCCGGCGAGATGCAATATCGCGAGCCATCGGCACGAGTTGATCAGGTTGCGCATTGCGTGATCGGAGCGGCCATTCAAGTCCATCGATCGCTCGGTCCGGGACTACTCGAATCGATCTATCAGACGACGCTACAGATCGAGCTGCGGCATGCCGGACTACACGCCCAGCGTCACGCCCCAATACCCATCGAGTACAGAGGAGAAGTCGCCGGGATCTACGAGCTCGACCTTCTCGTCGAGGAAGAACTCGTTGTCGAGCTGAAGTCCGTCGCGAAACTCGCTGACATTCACCGAGCGCAGTTGCTCACCTACCTGCGCGCGACGAACCTCGATCTGGGGCTTCTGATCAACTTCAACGTCGCATATCTCCGCGAGGGCCTGGCTCGTGTCGTTCGAGGCGGTCGCGTCCTTGGGCGGGAGTCCGGGCCACGCCGAGAGTCTTGAAAAGACTTTTGGCGAACATGGCGTCCGCCGTTTGGCGTTTTGGCGACCCTCTGACCACGTCCTGCTAACGCAAAGAACGAAGGACGAAGAACAAACGACGAAGTGAAGGACGAGGCGAAGCGCAAAGACCGAAGCTTCGCCTGTGTCGATCCTTCGACCAGGCGAATGATGGGGAACGGGGTGGCTCGTTTTCGAGCCGGGGCCCCCGAACAATCGACCGGGTTCGTTACGCGCGTTTGCGCCGCTCCATCCTCTGGATCGCCGGCGCATGCGTGAGCTTCCACAGCACCGCAAGCAACCGATCGATCAACGCGCGCTCTGGGCCGCGCACCTCGAGCCATCCCCAGGCTTCTGCGGCATCCAGCGCCGCCTTCACCTCGTTCGCACTGCCTTGCGCGATCGCATAGTGTTTTCGCCGGTTGCCATCCTCGAACTTCTGCCCTTCGGCGAGGTTGAGGAGCACGCTCTGCGCGGCCCTCTTCAACTGATCCGCGAGATCTCGATCACTCGCTTGAATGACGGGCACGAGCGGGCGAAGGCTGACGATGAGCTGCTTAGAAATCTCGTAGGCCACGAACATGTGGGTGTTCTCCTGAAGCGATCGTTTCGAGGAACCCAAGCTCCTCGGGCTTCCGAGGAAGGGCGCGCTCTCGCCCGTCGCGGGCCACTCGCGCACGAGGCGTGACGAGCGCTCTGCACCCTGTCCGTGTTCGATCGAACGATTGTCTGCGCGGCAATGCGTGCGCCCGAGCGGTGGTGTGGCGCTCGGCGCGGCTCGGTGCGCGATGGACCGCAGGGCGAGCGCGTCCTTCCGAGGCCAGATCAAGACACCGAGCGGGCCCTAGCTGGCGTACTCACTCGACGTCAACGGCGGGCCCAGGTCCGTAGAATGGAACGGGCGCGGGCCCGGTCTCCGATGCGGATGCGAACCCTGATGCGTTCCCAGCGAACGGTTGCGCGTCCGAAGTCCGGATGCGTACCCGGCGAACGGCTGCTCTTCCGAAATGCTGATCGTCCCGTCGAAGTCCGAGGTGCGAAGCTCGAAGCTCGAAGCGAAGGGCCTAGCGCTTCCTCCGCGTCGTCGTGACCTGCACCTTGCGACGACGCAGCCGCGTCGCTTCCTTCAACCGACGCTCGGTCCGCTCGATCAGCGACTGCTGCGAGTGCTTTGCTCCAACGCTCGCCCGCTTGACGTAGCTGCCGTCGGCGTTCATGTCCCACGCGCCGCGCTGATCGGAGAGCTGGGTGTCGAGGATGTGGCGCAGCTCGGACTGCAGCCGCGCATCCTCGATCGGGATCAGCACCTCGACGCGCTTCTCGAGGTTGCGCTGCATCGCATCGGCGGAGCCGAGGTAGTACTCGGTCTTGCCGCCGTTGTGGAAGTAGTAGATCCGCGCGTGCTCGAGGAAGCGACCGATGACGCTGACGACCTTGATCGTCGACGACACACCTTCCACACCGGGGCGCAGCCGGCACGAGTCGCGCACGATCAGATCGATCGTGACGCCGCGCTGTGACGCTCGGTAGAGGGCGCGCACGATGTCGACGTCCTCGAGCGCGTTGAGCTTCCACTGGATGTGGCCGCGGCCACCGCCGCCCTGGATCGCGATCTCTCGCTCGATCTTCTCGAGCAGAGCGAGCTTGAGCATCTTCGGCGCGACGAGGAGCTTGTGGTACTTACGACGCGGCTTGTAACCGGTCGTCAGGTAGTTGAACAGCTCGGTGAGATCGCGGCCGATCGCGTCATCGGACGTGAACACCGCGAGGTCGGTGTACAGCCGCGCGGTGCCTGCGTGGTAGTTGCCGGTGGCGATGTGCGCGTAGCGGCGGAGACCGTCGAAGTCGTTGCGTACGACGAGCGTGATCTTGGTGTGTGTCTTGAGACCGACGACGCCGTAGGTGACGTGGATGCCGGCACGCTCCATCCGCGTCGCCCACTTGATGTTCGCTTCTTCGTCGAAGCGGGCCTTGAGCTCGAGCACGACGGCGACCTGCTTGCCGTTCTTCGCGGCGCGCACGAGGTGTCGGATGACATCGGAGTCCTTCGAGGTCCGGTACAGCGTCATCTTGATCGCGCGGACCTTGGGATCTTCGGCGGCCTCGCGCAGGAAGCGTTCCACCGACAGCTGGAACGACTCGTACGGGTGGTGGACGAGCATGTTCTTGACGTCGCGGATCGCGTGGAAGATCGAGCCGTCGGTGAGGAAGTCGACGGGTTGCACAGGTGCGTGCGGCGGGTCGCGAAGCTCGGGGATATCGAGCAGGGCGATCTCCATGAGGTCGCGCATGCCGGGCATCCCCATGGTCTCGAACACGTCGGAGGCTTCGTCGAGCTCGAGCTCGGCGGCGAGCCGGCCACGCAGCACCGGCTGCATGTGGCGATCGACCTGGAGACGCACGACCGGCGCGAACTTGCGATCGCGAAGCTCGGCCTCGATCAGCTCGAGGAGATCGTCGGCGTCCTCCTCGTCGCGCTCGGTGACGGCGTTGCGCGTGACGCGGAACAGCGCGTACGACTCGACCTCCATCCCTGGGAACAGCAGATCGAGGTTGTGCGCGATCACGTCGGCGAGATCGACGAACGTGCGCGACGTGCCGACGCGCACGAACCGCGAGGTCCCGCCACCGACGGGGACCTTGATCCGCGCGAGCAGGTTCTCGACGTCATTCTCGTAACGCAACGAGACGAGCAGGTTGAGCGACAGGTTCGAGACGAACGGGAACGGGTGCGCCGGATCCATCGCCTGGGGCGTCACCAGCGGGAAGATGTTGCGCAGGTAGTACTCGCGCACCCACGCCTGCTCCTTCGGATCGAGCTCCTTGTATGGCGCGATCCACACGCCGCTGGAGCGCAGCTCGGTCAGCACCTTCTCGAGGAGCCACGCCTTGTGCTTCTCGAGCCGCGAGATCAGCTCGAGGCTATCGATGATCTGTTGCTGAGGCGTGCGGCCGTCGGGGGAGCTGACATGGACCTGTGCCCCGACCTGCTGCTTGAGACCGCCGATGCGCTTCTGGAAGAACTCGTCGATGTTGGCCGAGATGATCGCGATGAACTTGAGCCGCTCGAGCAGCGGGACGTTCGCCTCGTCGGCTTCCTGCAGCACGCGCCAGCAGAAGTTGAGATACGTCAGCTCGCGATTGAGCTGGAGCTCGGGCGCATTGACGTCCGTCGGCGTGATGTCGCTGATGCCCGGCGCGGCCGGCGTGCGACCGGGGTGCTCGACCGCGCGAAGCGACGGCCGATCCTTGTGAACGTCAGCGCTCGCGGCTTCCGCGATCGCTTCTAGTCGATGTACGCCGGAAACCTCGGGCGAAACCACGCTGCGCTCGGCGGACATTGGACCGAATTATACCGGCCGGGCGACGCATACGTGACATCCGTAGCCGAGCTAGATCTGCAGCGATTACAGTGAAGTCGAAGATCGTTCGCTACCATCTGCCACACCGAATCCCCGCCGCGCCCCGTTTTGCGTCACCCACACCACGCCCTCCTCGATTTTCGCAGCGTCGACGGGCTTGTCGCCGAGTTGCTGGCGCCACACGCCAACGCCCGTGTTGAGGTCGAACGCGACCAGCTGGTGCCAGCCTTCACCCTCGACGATCTCGTACGAGCGGACGTGATCGGTGATCGTGACGGGCCCGTGCTGCTGCTTGATCACCGCACCGTGATCGGGTGCGAGCTTGAATCCGCCGAGCTTCGAGGCGTTGTCGCGCGCGAGCGCGAAGATCTCGGCGCGCCCATCGCGGATCACGCGCACGCTGATCGCGACGTTGTTCCACGCGATGCCGGGGGCACCCGGGCGACCCGCGTACGACGGCGTCAGCGCGCGCCACTTGAGCTCGCCTCGCTCGAACAGCTCGACGAAGTTGCGGTCTCCGCCTTCCTCGGCGCGGACGACGAGCTCGGTCTCCGGATCGACATGGATCCGATCGAGCACCGCACCCGGATCGGGTCGGCCCGTGACGATGGCGTAGGCGCCTGCACCGGCCACGGCGACACCCACGATCACGATCGCAGGTCCAAGCCACTTGAGCCGCATATGCGACGGACCCTACCTCACACGCTACTGGTCGGGAACGGGCTTTCCGCCGCCGGTGCGCGAGTAATCGAACGGCTTGGGCCGCGACAATCCACCGCCCCCGATCGCGCCTTCTTTCGACTGGACGAGGACGCGGCGACCGGTGGCGAAGAACAGCGTGACCTTGCCGGGCTCGGAGAGCTCGACGACGCCCTGTCCGAAGCTCACGTGATCGACGCGGTCACCGACCTCGTATCTCTCGCTCGCGCGATACGGTCGTGGAGGTTTGCCGAGGTCCGCTTGGACCGCCGGCTTGTCGAACCGAGCAGACGGCGCGGCCGGCTCCTTCGGTTGCTTCGGCGGCCGAATCGCCGACGGCAATTTGGCGTCCTTGGCCGCTCCATGCGGGGACTTGTAACGGTGATAGCCCTGGCACTGCTTGCACTGGACCTTGGCGATCCGGCCTTTAACGTCCTTGGCAACTACGACGTGCCAGACGTCTCCACACTTGGAACAGAGTGCTTCGACATCGGCTCCTACTCCAACAGTCATGAGGGCCGCAGCATACCAGCTAGAGGTCCCACCTGTGATAAGCGCAAGGCATGAGCCGGCAAGCAGCGGACGACTTGGTGAACGAGGCAAATGGCCTCTTTCAGGCCGAGCACTTCGCTGAAGCGCTCTCGCGGTTCGAGCGCGCGGTGCAGATCTTTCCTGAGCATGCAACAGGTTGGAAAGGGCTGGGCCACTGCTTGCTGTGCTTGGCGCGGCCACACGAAGCTGCGCGTGCGTTCGATCGGTCGATCGGAATCCGTCCGGACAGCGCGACCGCACTGTGGGGTGGAGCAGTCGCTCACGCCGAGCTAGGCAACAAGCTGATGTCGACGAACTATCTGCGCCGCACGCTCGCGCTGCAGCCGACGTGGGTCGAGATGGCGAAGACGATCCCGATGTTCGCCCAGATCCTGCAGCCGTCGGCGCGCGCGATCGATGCGCTGCGCGCGACATTCGGTTCGTTCTCGACGAGGACATATCGCCACGCCGACGAAGACAGCCGCTTCATCGAGGTCGGTCGGATCATCAACCAACCGCGCGCGAACGCGTTCACGTACGTGACGATCGGCCTGTCGAACAAGACGTGGCCCGATGCCGCTCGCCCGCACGTCGAGCTGATCCTCGCGACCGTGGTCGATGGAGAGATCTGCGGTCAGATCCTCGCGAACCTCGCGTTCCATCTCCAGACCACGGGCTTCTTCCCGCAACCGGGCGTGCTCGTGCGAGACGTCATCGGTGCGCTGTCCGCAGGCGAGCTCTCGCAACGCTTGCCGCACGTGTTCATCGGTGTGCCGCGTGCGTGGAAGACCAAGCTCCCACTACACGAAGGCCCGCCGCCGATCACGCTCGCACAGGTGATCCCGGTGAGCGAGCCCGAGTACGTCCACTGGCGGGCGAACCCGACGGGCTTCGAGCTGTCGTTCGTCGAGCGCCGCATCGACGTCCTGGATCTGCGTCGCGCCGGAAATTAGATAAACGAAAAAGCCGACTCCTGTGAGTCGGCTTGGTCAGCAATCAGTCGCGAGGACTAGCGACCGCGCTTCGGGCGCTCTTTCTTGTCGTCCTTCTTATCCTTGTCGTCGTTCTTGTTGTACGGACGCGCGGGTGGGGGTGTGGGCTGCGTCGGACGCGGCGAGTAGCCCGGCTGCGCCGGTGCCGGACGCGGGGTCGGCGGTGCCGGACGCTCGGCCGGTGCCGTGGGCTGGTACCCCGGACGCGACGGCTGCGACGGCTGCGGGTTGTAACCCGGACGGGTGGGCTCCGACGGGCGCGGCGTGTAGCCCGGACGCGCGGGCTCCGACGGGCGCGGCTGGTAACCCGGCTGCGACGGCGTCGGCGTGTAGCCCGGACGCGCAGGCTCCGACGGACGCGGTTGGTAGCCCGGGTTCGACGGCTGCGGGTTGTAGCCCGGACGCGCGGGCTCCGAGGGACGCGGCTGATAGCCCGGGCGCTCTGCCGGAGTGGTTGGCTGCCAACCGGCCGGACGGGCGGGCTCGGACGGACGTGGCTGATAGCCGGGGCGCGACGGCTCCGGGTTGTAGCCGGGACGCGACGGCTCCGACGGACGCGGCTGATAACCCGGACGCTCCGCGGGCTGCGGGTTGTACGCCGGACGCTCCGATGGACGCGGCTGGTAGCCCGACGGGCGCGGCTGATAATTCGTCGGTCGCGGACGCGGCTGATAGTTAGCGGGACGTGCCGGGCGCGGACGCGGGGTGTAGGTCGCCGGACGATAACGCCGATATTCGCGCGGACGCTCGATGGTGCGGACGTGCACCGGGACGTCAGCGTAGACCGACCAACCGCTGTTGTACGTGCTCGAGCGGTACCAGCTACCGTCGTCACCGTAGCGCCAGTAGTAGTTGTCCGAGAAGAAGACCGGGTCCTCGGAGTCATAGACGACGCGAACGCCGCCGTTGAGATCGATCATATCCGGCTCGTCGAGATCCGGGTCATATCCCCCGTCAGAGGTCGTCGTCACGGTCGTGGTGACGACGGGTTGCGGCGACGACGTGGCGACGTAGCCACCTCTTGTGCCTGCCGTGGCGTAGCAACCAGAAGCGACGATTCCAAACAGCAGTGCAGCAATCCGAGCTTTCATGTTTCCCCGACTCCTATGGAAGGCCGACGTATAGTGGCCGATTTCTGACCTGTTTGCTTCTTGATCAGCACCCAGGAAAAAATGGCCATGACCTGTGGGGCAAACTGACTCGCGAGCGCGGCGAAGTATTCAATTCGACCACGCAAATTGTTCGTGACGAACTGTGAATGGCCCGCCCTACGGAACGTCGCGCGTCGCGATGTTGATCGTCATCACACCTGATCGAGTCGCGTTCGCCGTCGGTAGGACAGAATTTGCCGGCACGTTCGCATCGTCGTAGCCGACGTAGACCATCACGCGACCGCCGTTGAAATCGGCGATGTCGAACCCGGTGCGCAGACCGAGCTTCTCGCCCGTCGTGGGTTGCACGCCGTTCCAACTCAGATCGCGCGGACCGGCGAAGAACACGCTCCACTGCTGCGCGTCGGTCGAGTCCGCGTGCCACACGCCGGCGGTGTTATCGAGCTGCACTGGCTGCGCTGCGACGTCGTTGCCCCGATCGCGGTTCTGCCAGAGCTCCCAGCGACAGTGCACGGCATCGTAGAGCGCCGCCGGCGACGAGCCGCCGGTCAGGTCATCCGCACTCGCCTCGAGCAGGCTCTTCACCGGCGATTGCGCGGGTGTCCAGGTGATGCCGTCCGCCGAGGTGGCGTGACCGATGCCGCGCGCGATCGGCGTCGCACAGTCCGCGCCCATGCAGGCGAAGCTCGAGAAGAACAGGTGATAGACCCCGCCCTCGAGGACGACCTCGGGATCGTCGACGATCGCGCCGACCGCACCGGGATAGATCTGCGCGGCGGTGAGCACGAGTCCGGCTTGACCGTGAGGCGAGTCGGCCGCCGCGACGCGCGTCCAGGTGATGCCGTCGGCGGAGAACGCCGCACCGATCCGCGATTCGGGAAACTCGTACCCCGCATGCGGAAACGCGCGCGAGCTGCCCGCGTACATCATCAGGTAGCGACGATCCGCGGGTGCCGCCGGGTTGACCACGATCGACGGGGCCTCGACGGCACCGCGATCCCATGCATCGACCTCGGTGCTGAGCAAGAGTGCCGGCTTGTCATCCACCGTCCACGTCATCCGATCCGGGCTGGTCGCGCGGCGGATCACCTGCGTGCCCGCGACCCCGAACGCGGTGGAGTGCTCGGCGGTGTAGAACAGCTCGAACCGATTCGCGGTGCTGTCGAACCGCAGGTCGGGATCGGAGAACGCGACATCGAGCGCGCCATCCGAGAACGTCGCGCCAGCGATCAGCTCGGGGTTTCCACTGCGCCGCGTGAACTGCCCGATCGCGGGGAGTGCCTCGCACATCGTCGGAGGCGTATCGATGGCCGAATCCGCGCCGGGCTCCACCGGCTCGTCGCCACCACATGCTGCAAGTATGATCAGCGTCCACCGGCGCATCGCAGGTGTTGGTACACCACCCTGCTCTTGCAGCTGCAGAGAAAAAGTGCATCATCGCGGCATGAAGCGCCTGGCCCTCGTCGCTGTGATGATTCTCGCCGCATGCGAGAAGACACCCTCAAAGCTCGAGGGAACGGCGAAGGGTGACACCGCTGCAGAAGTCGGTGACACCTCGGAGCTCGAAGCCGTGCTCTCCAGCCTGGAGGAACGCATCAAGGCGCTCGAATCGACGCACGGCGCGGGCGCGTTCGACGCCAACGCCACAGGCGATGCATCCCTCGCGGGACGGCTCGCAAAGATCGAAGCGAATCTGACGCGTCGTGAAGAGGCGCTCGGGTTCCTCGAGATGGCGTTCGCGCAGCAGAAGCGCCAGCAGGAGCAGCAGGAATCCCAGGAGCCCGATGACAACGCGGTGTTCGCCGTCGATATTTCGAAGGCGATCGCGGCAGGTCAGGTCGATGGTCCCAACTCGGCAATCGTGACGATTGTCGAGGCCTGGGACTTTGCTTGACCCCACTGCCAGAGGGTCGGTTCGACCCTCACGGAGCTGGTCAAGGAGTACGACGGCAAGGTTCGCGTCGTCTACATGAACATGGTTGTTCACCCCGACGCTGTGCAGGTGGCGCACCAGTACGGTTGCGCGGCCGGCAAGCAGAACAAGTTCATCGAGTACAAGCACGAGTTCTGGGAGAAGGGGTTCGGCGCGTACGCGTCGTCGGGCGGTAAGGATCGCGCATCGCTCGGGGAGGAGAACATCCTCAAGTTCGCCGGCGAAGCGGGCTTCGATACCCAGAAGCTCAAGGCGGATGCGAACAGCGCCGCGTGCAAGCAGCGCATCGACGAAGATCAGAACGAGCTACGCAAGTTCCGCGTCAACGGCACGCCGGCGTTCTTCATCAACGGCAAGCACATCGGCGGCGGCATCCCCAAGCCCACGTTCCAGCAGATCATCGACGAGAAGATCAAGATCGCGGAAGCCTCGGGCGTCGCCGGCAGCGAGTACTACGAGAAAGAGATCATGGGTAAGGGCGTCCGCCAGTTCCGTAGCAAGCGCGACGCGGGGAAGAAGCCGTGAAGCTCGCATCCATCGCGCTGGTCGCGCTGGTCGCCTGCCAGAACACGCCGTCGCAGCTCGAAGGCAAGGCCACGAGCGGCGTCAGCAAGAGCGCAGGCCAAGCCCAAGGAAAACTGGGGGAGCTCGTCGCCGCAGCCAAGCGGCTCGATGAACGGCTCGCGAAGTTCGAAGCGCTGCACACGCCGAATCCCGGTGCTGGCTCCACCCTCGAGCGGCTGCATCGGATCGAGGTCGGGCTCGCGCGTCGCGAGGAGGCGCTCGGCTTCCTCGAGATGGCGTACACGCAGCAGAGGAAACAACAGGAAGCACAAGAAGCCAACGAGCTGGATCCGGACGCGGTGTTCGCCGTCGATATCTCGAAGGCACTCGCGGCAGGTCAGGTCGACGGCCCGACGTCGGCGATGGTGACGATCGTCGAGGCCTGGGACTTTGCTTGACCCCACTGCCAGAGGGTCGGTTCGACCCTCACGGAGCTGGTGAAGGACTACAAGGGCAAGGTTCGAGTCGTTTACATGAACATGGTCGTGCACCCCGATGCGGTGCAGCTGGCGCACCAGTACACGTGCGCGGCGGCCAAGCAGAAGAAGTTCCTCGAGTTCAAGCACGCGTTCTGGGAGAAGAGCTTCGGGGCGTACGCCGCATCGGGTGGCAAGGACCGCGCGTCGCTCGGCGAGGGAGCGATCCTCCAGTACGCACCAAGCTTCGGCGCCGATCCGGCGAAGCTGAAGGCCGATGCGAATAGCGCCGAGTGCAAGCAGCGCGTCGCCGAGGACATGGTGGAGCTGGCGAAGTTCCACGTCTCCGGTACGCCGGCGTTCTTCATCAACGGCAAGCACATCGGCGGCGGCATCCCCAAGCCGGCGTTCGAGCAGATCATCAACGAGAAGCTCGCGATCGCCGAGGCCTCGAAGGTGCCGGGCGCCGAGTACTACGCCAAGGAGATCATGGGCAAAGGCGCCCACGAGTTCCGCAGCAAGCGCGATGCGAAGGCTGCACCGGCACCCGCGGAGCAAGCTCCTGGCGCTGGTTCTTCCGCAGCCAAGCCGTAACAGAACGGGCGTCCAACCCGGCTGCCGGATCTCCGGCTGCCGGATCTCCGGCTGCCGGATCTCCGGATAACCGATCTCGCAGCGATGATCTTCCGCGTGTCAGATCGACTTGCGAGGGAGGCACTGACTCGGCATGGTGCCGCCGATGAAGTTGCTGCCGAGCCTGCTCTTGATGTCGACCGTGCTGGTCGGATGTGAAAATTCGAGCTCGACGCTCCCCGGAAATGCCGGTGAGGAAGACACCGCGGCCATCGAGACCGCGTTGCGCGGGCTCGAGGATCGGCTCGACTCGCTCGAGAAGACGCACGATAAGGGCTCGTTCGAAGGTGGCAGCACCGACGCGGCGCTGACCGCGCGACTCGCGAAGGTCGAGGCAAACCTCACCCGCCGCGAGGAGGCGCTCGGTTTCCTCGAGATGGCGTACACGCAGCAGAAGCGCCAGCAGGATCAACAGGAGGCGCAAGAGCCAGATCCGAACGCGGTGTTCGCGGTCGATATCGCGGGTCCGGTCAAGGCGGGTCAGACCGAGGGTCCGGCGGACGCCACGGTGACGATCATCAAGGCCTTCGACTTCGCTTGCCCGTACTGCGAGAAGCTCAACGAGCCGCTGCACGAGCTGGTCAAGGAGTACGACGGCAAGGTTCGCGTCGTGTACATGAACCTCGTCGTCCACCCGGACACCGCGCAGACGGCGCACCTCTACAGCTGCGCGGCGGCGAAGCAGGGCAAGTACACCGCGTGGAAGGACGCGTTCTGGACCCAGGGCTTCAACGTCTACGCGAAGAGCGGCGGCAAGGATCAGGGCGCGATGGGCGAGGACAACATCCTCAAGCTCTCCGGCGAGGTCGGGCTCGACACGCAGAAGCTCAAGGCCGACGCCAACGGCGACGACTGCAAGCAGCGCGTCGAGGCGGACACCACCGAGCTCCGCAAGTTCAAGGTCAACGGCACACCGGGCCTGTTCATCAACGGCAAGTTCATCGGCGGCGCGATCCCGAAGCCGCAGTTCAAGCAGATCATCGACGAGAAGCTCGCGGTCGCCGAGAAGTCGGGCGTCTCGGGTGCCGAGTACTACGAGAAAGAGATCATGGGCAAGGGTGTCCACCAGTTCCGCAGCAAGCGCGCCTCGGCGAAGAGGCCGTGATGAAGGCGCTCAGCATCGTCCTCCTGTCGCTGGTCGCGTGTCAGAACACGCCGTCGCAGCTCGAAGGCAAGGTGACGTCCACGTCCACGTCCCCGTCCGCGAAGGGTGAAGGCGCGAACACCGAGCTGATCGCTCGCATCAAGCGGCTCGACGAACGCCTCGCCACGTTCGAGACGCTCCACGCACCGAACCCGGGCACTGGCTCGACGCTCGAGCGGTTGCATCGGATCGAGGTCGGGCTCGGTCGTCGTGAGGAGGCGCTCGGCTTCCTCGAGATGGCGTACGGCCAGCAGAAGGCGCAGCAGGATCAGAAGGAAGCGAACGAAGCGGATCCCGATGGCGTGTTTGCCGTCGACGTTTCGGGTCCGGTCAAGGCTGGCCAGACGGAGGGTCCTGCGGGTGCCGCGGTGACGATCGTCAAGGCGTTCGACTTCGCGTGCCCGTACTGCGAGAAGCTCAACACGCCGCTCCACGAGCTCGTGAAGGAGTACGCGGGCAAGGTTCGCGTCGTGTACATGAACCTCGTGGTCCACCCGGATACGGCGCAGCTCGCGCACCTCTACAGCTGCGCGGCGGCGAAGCAGGGCAAATACGTCGCGTGGAAAGACGCGTTCTGGACCAAGGGCTTCAACGTCTACCTGGCGAGCCAGGGCAAGGATCGCGACGCGATGGGCGAGAGCAACATCCTCACGCTCTCGGGCGAGCTCGGCCTCGATGTTCAGAAGCTGAAGACCGACGCCAACGGCGAAGAGTGCAAGAAGCGGATCGAGGAAGATGGCGTCGAGCTGCGCAAGTTCCGCGTCAGCGGTACGCCGGGCTTGTTCATCAACGGCAAGTTCATCGGCGGCGCGATCCCGAAGGAAGCGTTCAAGCAGCTCATCGACGAGAAGCTCGCGCTCGTCGACGCATCGAAGGTGCCGCCGGCCGAGTACTACGCGAAGGAGATCATGGGTAAGGGGCTGCACCAGTTCCGCTCGAAGCGCGATGCGCAGCAAGCCCCTGCAGAGCAGGGTCCCGCGCAGCCCACCGCGCAGCCCACTGGCAAGCCCGCTCCGGCTCCTGCGCCGCCCGCGGCGGGTTCCGCACGATGAAGTCGGCGGTCATCGCGCTCGCGCTCGCGGGTTGCTTCACGGCGAAGCCGGATCCGTCCCTCGAGGCGCGCGTCAAGAAGCTCGAGGACACGCTCGCGAAGCGTGAAGCGGCGCTCGCCTTCCTGGCCGAGGTCTACGACAAGCAGAAGGATC
>JBBQJJ010000098.1:0-22954 GCA_038325805.1 Haliangiales bacterium | reverse complement strand
GCAGCCGGCCGGGACGACGGTGTTGCCGATCCACTCACCGACGATCGAATCGACGAGTGCGAGATCGATCACGGAGATCGAGCCGGAGTCGTAGCGCAGCTCGCTGTTGCCGTTCGCGAGGAACAGCACCGACTCGTCGGGTGCGATCGCGAGCCCCGTCGGGAAGAAGATCTCGTCGACGGGCGGCCTGACGTCCTCGGCGGACGCCGTGCACGCAGCGAGAGGCAGAAGGCAAAGGAAGGGCCTCATTAGTGAAGTCTTCGACCGGAGGTCGGGTCGTTGGGTTGCCTGCATGATCCTCATCACTTCCTAGTAGTTTCGGCGACTTGTAAGGGTTCGAGACCCGAGAGGATCGCTGCGCGTGCGGCCGCGACCCGCGCGATCGGCACGCGGAACGGAGAGCACGACACATAATCGAATCCCATGCGGTGGCAAAGCTCGACCGAGCTCGGCTCGCCGCCGTGCTCACCGCAGATGCCTACCTTGAGACCTGGCTTGACGCTACGACCACCACGAACGCCGAGCTCGATCAAGGCGCCGACGCCCTCGGGGTCGAGCACCGCGAACGGGTCGGCCGCGATCACGCCGCCGTCGATGTACGCCGGCAAGAACCGGCCGGCATCGTCGCGCGACAGGCCGTACGTGGTCTGCGTCAGGTCGTTGGTGCCGAACGAGAAGAAGTCGGCGTGCTCGGCGATCCGATCCGCCACCACGCACGCGCGGGGCAGCTCGATCATCGTCCCGACGGTGAACGGCACGCTGGTGACCTTGGTGAACGCCTTCTCGACGAGCACGCGCAACCGGCGCAGCTCCTCGGGGACCATCACCAGAGGAATCATGATCTCCGGCGTGACGACGACGCCGGCCTTGCTGACCTCGTCGGCCGCCTCGCCGATCGCCTGCACCTGCATCTCGTAGATCTCGGGATAGGTGATCCCGAGTCGGCAACCACGGTGACCGAGCATCGGGTTGGACTCGGAGAGCTCGGCGACTTTGGCGCGGATGGTCGCGACCTGCGAACCGAGCGAGGTGGCGACCTCCTCGATCTCGGCATCGGTGTGTGGGAGAAACTCGTGGAGCGGTGGATCGAGCAACCGGATCGTGACCGGTAGCCCATCCATCACGCGAAACAGCTCGGCGAAGTCACTGCGCTGCATCGGCAGCAGCTTGGCGAGCGCCGCGCGCCGGCCCCGCTCGTCGGCCGCGACGATCATCTCGCGCACCACGAGGATCCGCTCGGGTTGGAAGAACATGTGCTCGGTGCGGCACAGGCCGATGCCCTCGGCGCCGAAGCTGCGCGCGGTGCGTGCATCGTTGGGCGTGTCGGCGTTGGTTCGCACCTTCAACGTGCGGTGCTCGTCGACCCACTTCATCAGCGTCCCGAGCTCCTCGCCGAGCTTCGCGGGCACGAGCGGCAAGGTGCCGACGAAGACTTCGCCGGTCGAGCCGTCGAGTGTCAGCGTGTCGCCTTCCTTGAACTTCATCTCCTTGCCGCCCGAGATGAAGCTCGCCGTCTTCTTGGCGATGTCGACGCGCAGCGACGTGCATGCCGTGACGCAGCACTTGCCCATCCCGCGAGCGACGACGGCCGCATGCGAGGTCATCCCCCCACGAGCCGTGAGGATTCCGGCCGCGGCCTTCATGCCGTGGATGTCCTCCGGTGACGTGTCCGTGCGCACGAGCAGCACCGTCTCGCCTCGACTCGCCCACTCCTCCGCGGAGTTCGCGGTGAACACGATGCGACCGATCGCGGCGCCGGGCGAGGCCGGCAAGCCCTTGCCGATCGACGTCGGGCGGGCCTTCGGATCGATCGTCGGGTGGAGCACTTCGTCGAGCTTGCCGGGCTCGATGCGGAGCACGGCTTCCTTCGTATCGAGCAGCTTCTCGGCGACCAGGTCGACGGCGATCTTCACCATCGCCTTGCCGGTGCGCTTGCCGTTGCGGGTCTGCAGCATGAACAGCTGCCCCTTCATGATCGTGAACTCGAGATCCTGCATGTCGCGGAAGTGCCTCTCGAGGAGCTTGGCGACGCGGACGAGCTCGGCGAACGCGGCGGGGAGCTTCGTCGCAAGCTCCGGGAGCGGACTCGGGGTCCGAACGCCCGCGACGACATCCTCGCCCTGCGCGTTGATCAGGAACTCGCCGTAGAGCTCCGCGGTACCGGTGGCCGGGTTGCGCGTGAACGCGACGCCGGTCGCGCAGTCGTCACCGAGGTTGCCGAACACCATCGCCTGGACGTTGACGGCGGTGCCGATCGACGCGGAGATGCCGTGCATCCTGCGATAGACGTCGGCGCGCGGGTTGCCCCACGAGCGGAACACGGCACCGATCGCACCCCAGAGCTGGGTCTTCACGTCATCGGGGAACGCGGTGCCGGTGAGCTCGAGGATCTTGGCCTTGGAGCGCGCGACGATCTGCTGGAGCGCGACCTCGGAGAGGTCTTGGTCGCGATGGACCTTATGCTCGCTCTTTACCTGCTCGAAGATCACGTCGAGCGGCAGCTCGGCCTCTTCCGATGGGGCGACCACGCCCATCACGACCTCGCCGTACATCGCGACGAAGCGGCGATAGCAGTCCCACGCGAACCGAGCGTTGTTCGCGGCCTTCGCGAGGGCCGCGACGGTGACGTCGTTGAGCCCGAGGTTGAGGATCGTATCCATCATCCCGGGCATCGAGGCGGGCGCGCCGGAGCGCACGCTGACCAGTAAGGGCGCAGTGCCGTCGCCGAACTTCGTCTTGGTGAGCGTCTCGACCTGCGCGAGCGCGGACTCGACTTCCGCGGTGAGCTCGGCGGGATAGTTGCCGACACCGTGCTCCATCACGTGGCGGCAGACTTCGGTCGTGATCGTGAAACCGGGTGGGACCGGCAGGCCGAGTGACGCCATCTCCGCGAGGTTCGCGCCTTTACCGCCGAGCAGAGCCTTGTCGCGAGCGCGACCTTGGGCCGTGCCACCACCGAATTGGCGGACAAACATGAGGCTTCATACTCGGTCCCTGGACCCGCCTCAAGGCTGGAAGATCACTTGTGGAGTGGGCGGTGACGCCCAGCCCATTTCGTGGCACCTGCGTTGCACCAACTCCCTGCAACAAGGAGCTACGACCATGGGAAAGATCATCGACAAAGTGAAGGGCAAGCTGATGAAGGCGGAGGGCAAGGTGACGGGTGACAAGGTCCGTCAGGTGCAGGGCTCGGCGGTAGATACCAAGGGCGACATCGAGGGTGGGATCGACAAGGTCAAGGACGGCGTCAAACGCCTCGCGAACAAGGTGTCGAGCAAGGTCCGCGGCACGAAGAGCAAGGCCAGCCGCAAGGCGACGGCAGCTCGCCGCACGCCCTGAAGGCGGCGTGATACGAACGGGTCAATGGGATCCGTTCGTTACGAGTTTTCGGAAGGCACGTCCAACAAGTTCTGGGAGATCGCCCTCGCCGCGAACGACAGCTCGTTCACGACGACGTTTGGCAAGATCGGCGCGACCGGCCAGACGACGATCAAGAAGTTCTCCTCCGCTGCGGAAGCGAAGAAGGAGCACGACAAGCTCGTCGCCGAAAAGCTCAAGAAGGGCTACAAGCCCGTCGGTGGCAAGGCTGCGAAGGCGGCTCCTGCCAAGGCCGAGGTCAAGCCGGCCAAAGGCAAGAAGGCCGCGCCTGTCGTCGAGGACGGCACGAAGCTCGACGCGCGTAACCCGGAGCTCGAGAAGGCGATCGTCGCGAACCCGAACGATCGCGAGGCGTATGCCGTCTACGCCGACTGGTTGATGGAGCAAGGCGATCCGCGCGGCGAGCTGATCTCGCTGCAACTAGGAAACAAAGACGGTCAGGCGAAGAAGCTGATCGAGAAGCACCAGGACTACTTCCTCGGGCCGCTCGCCGCGCACCAGAAGGTCTACGACGACAACGGCAACAACTCGGTCTCGCACCTCCGGACCTCCGCGCAGGAGAAGGAGTGGCAGAAGCTCGCGGATCAGGCGTTCTTCTGGCGCCACGGCTTCATCCACCGCGTCCGACTCAGCCACAACAGCTACTCGGACTCCGGCTTCGCCGGCGACCTCTCGAAGGTGCTCGAACAGGTGTTCGCGCACCCGTCGGGCCGGTTCGTCGTCGAGCTGGCGTTCATGAGCGACGGCGATCCGAACGACGACGATCTGCAGGACCTGATCGACGTGGTCGCGAAGAAGGCGCCGCCGACGATCCGCAAGATCACGCTCGGCGACAACATCGATCAGATCTCGTGGCACCACACCGGCAAGCTCGACAAGCTGTGGAAGGCCGTCCCGAACCTGCGGATCTTCGACATCGAGTCTGGTGAGTTCAGCGTCGGCAAGCTGGTCGCGCCGAAGCTCGAGAAGGCGCGGTTCGTCACCGGCGGGCTCGATGCCTCGAGCGCGAAGTCGATCGCGACGGCGCAGATCCCGGCGATCAAGCATCTCGAGGTCTACTTCGGCACCGACGAGTATGGCGGCACCAGCACGTTCAAGGACATCAAGCCGCTCCTCGAACGCACGGATCTGCCGAAGCTCGAGTACCTCGGGATCAAGAACGCGGAGTTCATGGACGAGGTCGCGGCGGCGATCCCGAGGGCGAAGATCCTGAAGCAGCTCAAGACGCTCGATCTCTCGCTCGGCACGATGACCGACGCGGGTGCCGAGGCGCTCGCCGCACATCCCGACGCGTTCAAGCACCTCGACGTGCTCGACCTGACGCGGAACTACCTGACGAAGAAGGGCATCGCCGCCGTCAAGTCGCTCGCGAAGAAGGTGATCACGGCGGAGCAGGAGCAGGGCGACGACGACGGGGACGGCGAGGTCCACCGCTACGTCCGGATCACCGAGTAGTCACAGCGTCAGACTCGCCGGCAGCACACGCTCGATCTCGGGCTCGACATGATCGGCGCAGTGCTCGATCACGAGGGTGTCGCCGTCCCACGACACGCGCGCGATGCCATGAGACGACGCGCTCCACGGTGAGGTCGTCGCGGTACCGGACCACGACGCGACCACTGCACCAGTCGCGCGCGTGACGAGCTCCCACGTCCAGCCCTGCATCCCGTAGCCGGAGCTATTCGTGGGTGCACCGCTCTCGACATAGCGGAGCTCCCACGTGCCGCACCGGCTGGGCCACGTCACGCGGAGGCGACGGCGAGCCGGAAGTCGGCGATCTGGAGGTACGGAGTGATCAACCAGTGCAGTAACGCGAGGCGGTTGGCGCGCAGCGCCTCGTCGGGATCCATCACCATCACGCCACCCTTGTCGAAGAACGCATCGACGACGGGCTGGAGCTGGATCAAGGACTCGAACACCGCCGGGTAGTCCCGGTTGCGACGTGCGTCGACCTCACGCGCTCGAGCCGCCGTGATCGCCGCGTGGAGGTCCTGCTCGACGGCGCGATCCTTGACGAACAGCGACGGGTCGATCTTCGCAGCCGGATGGATCTCCTTCGCCTTCGCATCGTCGAGGATGTTCGCGACGCGCTTGAACACCCTTCGCGCCGCGGCGGGGACGCAGGCGAGCGCGTTGGCGCGCGCGACGGCATCCACCGGATCCTCGAAGCTCTGGGCGAGCGCTGCATCCGCATCAGCGGCAGGGATGTCCTGATCGATCAGGATCCCGCGCAGGCGCTGGAGGAAGAACTCGCGCACCGGGCCTTCGGAGCGCAGGTTGATGCCGTAGTAGGCGAGCGCACTGCGCGCCTCGTCGAACGCGACCTTCCAGACGCCGGCCCACTTCGAGTCGGCATCGCGGGTGAGCAGGATCTGCAAGATGCCGATCGCCGCGCGGCGCACCGCGAGTGGATCGTTACCGCCCTTGGGCTCTTCGCCGACGGCGAACACGCCGACCACGGTGTCCATGCGATCCGCGATCGCGAGCACGGCCGCGACATCCGTCGATGGCAGCGCGGCGCCCTGCCCCTTCGGCCAGCGATGCTGCTCGATCGCGATGGCGACCTCGGGATCGAAGCCGAAGTGGGTGGCGTAGTAGCGGCCCATCAAGCCTTCGAGCTCGGGGAACTCGCCCACCGCGAGCGAGCGCAGGTCCGCTTTGCAGTTGAGCGCCGCCTCGCGGACGAGATTCCCGCTGGTCAGCTCGAGGTGCTGGGCGATCGATGACGCGATCGCCTCGATCCGACGCGTCTTCTGACCGATCGAACCGAGCTTGGCCTGGAACACCACCGACTCGTTCTTCTCGTTCCACTGCTCGAACGACTTCTTGCGATCCTCGGTGAAGAAGAACCGCGCATCGGACAGCCGTGCCGCGAGCACCTTCTCGTTGCCCTTGGCGACGACCGTCTTGTCCTTGACGACCGTGGCCATCATCGTCGCGAACCGGTTGGTCAGCTTGCCGGTCGCATCCTCCAACGCGAAGTAGCGCTGGTGCGTGCGCATCGCGAGGACGATCAGCTCCTCCGGCACCACCAGGTAGGCCGGATCGAACTGCCCCGACACGCCGACGGGATACTCGCCGAGGTGGATCACTTCATCGACGAGCGCCAGGTCCTCGCGCACCTTGCAGCCGGTCTCCTTCTCGAGCCCGCCCAGCTCCGCGAGCACGGTCGTACGACGTGCTTCGGGATCCGCGATCACGTGCGCGGCGCGCAACGCCTCGAGGTACTTGTCGGCCGATTTGATCTCGACCGGGCCGTTCGCGAGGAAGCGATGGCCGCGGCTGTTCCGCGTGGCGGTGAGATCGGCGAACTGCACCGGCACGACCTCGCCGCCGAGCAACGCGACGAGCCACTGCACCGGGCGCACGAACGTGGTCTCGCTCCAGCCCCAGCGCTGCGACTTCGGCCACGTGATCGCGCTCGCGATCTGCGACAGCAGCGCGGGCAGGATGTCGAGCGTGTTGACGCCGATCACGTTCCGCACGGCGACCGCGTACTGCCCCTTCTTGCCCGCGACTTCCTTCTTCTGCAGCGACGTCGGATCGACGCCATTCTTCGCCGCGAAGCCCTGCCCCGCCTTGGTCACCGAGCCATCGGCCGCGAACGCCGCGCCGACCGGCGGACCGACGACCTCCTCGTGGATGTCGGGCTGCCGATCGATTAGGCCCTTGACGATCACCGCGATCCGGCGCGGCGTGCCGTACGCGCGGATGCCGGCGTGGGTGAGCCGGTGGTCGGCGAGGTGCTTGTCGACGAGCTTCGGAAATGCTTCGAGCTGATCGGCGAGCTTCTTCGCCGGAATCTCCTCGCATCCGATCTCGAACAGCAGATCAGCTGGCATGGGGAATCTCCTCGGCGTGCGGAGCGACGGCGCGTGCCGCGGCGGTGGCGGCAGCGGACACGCCGGCCTCTTCGTTCGCGCGATACGCGTCGACGGCCAGCTGTTGCAGGTGCTTCGGTAGTAGCGGGAAGCCGAGCCGTGCACGCGAGGCGACGTAGACCTCGGCACATGCCTTCGCCATGCCGCGGACACGACCGATGAAGCGCGCGCGCTCGGTGACGCTGATCGCGCCGCGCGCATCGAGCGTGTTGAACGCGTGCGAGGCCTTCATGCAGAACTCGTAGGCAGGCAACACGAGCGGTGCCGCGGCACCGTCTTTCGTGCGAGCGAGCAAGCGCTTGCACTCGCCCTCGTAGTTGTCGAAGTTCGCGAACGAGAACTTGGGGTCGAGCTCCTCGAAGTGGAACGTCGAGTACTCGACCTCCCACGGATGGCGCAGCTGCCCGTAGGTGACGTTCTTGTCCCACTTGAGGTCGTACATGTTGTCGACCTGCTGGAGGTACATCGCGAGGCGCTCGACGCCGTACGTCAACTCGCAGGTCACCGGGCGCAGATCGAGGCCGCCGGCCTGCTGGAAGTAGGTGTACTGCGTGACCTCCATGCCGTCGCACCAGACTTCCCAGCCCAGGCCCCACGCGCCGAGCGTGGGCGACTCCCAGTCGTCCTCGACGAACCGGATGTCATGCACCGCGGGATCGAGGCCGATCGCGCGCAGCGAATCGAGGTAGAGGTCCTGGACCTTGAGCGGGCTCGGCTTGAGGCCGACCTGGAACTGGTAGTACGCGCCCGCACGATTGGGGTTGTCGCCGTAGCGACCGTCCGACGGCCGGCGACAGAACTGCGCGAACGCCGCGTTCCATGGCTCGGGACCGAGCACGCGCAAGAACGTGGCGGGATGGAAGGTTCCGGCGCCGACCTCGACGTCGACCGGCTGCTCGACCACACACCCGTGATCGGCCCAGAACTTCTGGAGAGTAAAGATCAAATCCTGCAGGTGCATGGGTGCCTCTGGGGGCGTTGGACCGTACCCCAACTTGACCCGGTCATGCAGCGACGCGTAGCGTGGATCCATGTTCCGGCTGCTGCCGTTTGGTGTCGGGCTCGGCTGTCTCGCACAAGCTGGTTGCAGCCTGCTCCTCGACTTCTCGGACACCCAGATTCCGATCGACGCACCGCCCGACGTATTCACGGTCGCCGAGTGCTCGTTCGCGGAGCCCAACGACACGTTCGAGTCCGCGGTCGCGCAGCCCGTCGGTACGCCGGCCATGGCGGCACTCTGCGCCGATGGTGCGCAGGACAAGGACTTCTACAAGTTCACGGTGCCGGCGGCGACCGTCTCGCTGACGGCGAAGATCGAGTTCACCAACCTCGCCGGCGATCTCGATCTGTTTCTCTACGACAGCGCGGGCATCGAGCTCTCGAGGTCGGTCAGCAACCGCGACAACGAGCAGATCGTGTGTCCGGGCGCTACGCCGGCGTGTGCGCTCGGCATGACGCCGCCGATCCCGGAAGGTGACTACGTGCTCGAGGTGCGCGGCCTCAGTGGCGTGCAGAACACGTACTCGATCGACGTCACGCTCGGCATGTAAGCGTCAGCGAGCCCGGCGACGCATCCGCTGGATGTCACTCCTCGCCTGATCGCGAAGCGACGGGTTGTTCACGACGAAACATCTCCCGTCGCTGCCCAGGTGAATGACATCGTCCAATCGAGGCAAGAGCTCCACCGCCGAAAAATCGGGAGTCATGACAGTGACGCTAATGGGTATCCGAGAGCCACCAAGGTTGCCGATTTTCTGGTCAGCGACGATGCGTTCGTGACGAAGGCCGGCGGCGTTGTCTTGCTCGCGCCGGGGATCCCGTTTCAGGTCGATGGTGTGGCCGTCGACTATCTCTCTGCGGCCGGCGACGAGTCCCACCTCGCCGCTGCGCTCGAGGGCAGCTTCGGAAAAGCGATCGACGCTGCTCGGCGGATCTACATGAAGCTCAAGGCAAATCGGTTGCGCGATCAGCTCGATGTCGTCGAGCTCATCAAGGCGGGCGTGGACCGCGCCCAGTGCCGCTCGTATCTGGTCGAGCACGCCAGTTCACTGGTCGAGCTCTTCGATCGCTATGCCGGGCAGGCCGCGACCGAGCAGGCCGACGAGGAGTCACCGAGGCCGCGGCGCGACGTCACCTCGTTCGACAACGCGACCTGGATCGGATCTGTGGACAGGAACCAAGGAGCGCGGCTTCGCCATGCGGCCAAGGGTGTCGCAGCTACAGACCGACGGCGTACGTCACCTTGATCTCGAGACGCTGGTTGCCGCGGGGCGCCACCACCACGTCGGCGCGTACCGTGTCACCGACGAGCTTCGCCGTCGGCGGCAGCTGCGTCGTCACGCGCTTCACACCGGGCCGGAGCTGCTCCTCGATCGTCACCGACTTCGGTTCGTCGGACGTGTTGGAGACGGTGATCGCGATCTTGTTCGTGATCAGCTTGCCGCTCTTGCCCGTCGAGACCTCGACAGTGTTGCGACGCTCGCCGCGCAGCGCGGTCACCGAGTCGAGCTGGAGGCGCAGCGTGTCGCCGCCGCGTTCGCGATCGCGTTGGGCGACCGTCGTATCGCGCAACTGGACACCCACGAAACGAACATCGATCTGTCCCGCCGGGAGATCGACGCCGTCGAGCTCGAGCACCGTCGTGACGATGGTCTTGGAGTCGCGCCGCCACGCTGGATCCGTGGGCGACGCCGCACCTGTGGTGACCCCTCCGTCGTAGATCACGCGGAGCCGCGCTGGCGCTTCGATCGGCGGATTCGCGAGCACGGTGGTACTGCCGTCGAGGACGACCTCGCCACGCGCGATCGGCGATGGTGAGCGATCACCGCCGGGCAGCCCCTCGAACACGGTGAGCGCTGCGCGCTGCCTGCCCCAGGTCAGCGACTTGATCACGAAGCGCGTGGTCAGCTTCGCGCGCTCGCCACCGTCGTAGTGCGCTTCGTGGAGCGTCTGAAACCCGGGCAGTGGCGTGTACTGGACGACGCGCACGAGGTGCGTGCCCGGCGCCGCGGTCACCGCGCAACGCAGCTGCGGCGTGATCACGCCGGGCGGTGGAATTGGTAGCGGCTGTCGCGGTTGGCCCGCCTTCGCGGAGACGCGCGGGGTGCCGAGGAGATCGAGCGAGCTGCCCGCGACGCGCTCGTGCGTACAGGCGCCGACCTGAAACGGTTGGCGATCAGGGAGAGGCTCGAGCGGTTCGATCAAGAGCGGCTGCGACCCGGGCTCGACGCGATCGAGGAGGATCGTGTTGTTCGCGACAGTGATGCGCTGGCGATCGTCGATCAGCGCGATCGCACTGCCGGGATCCCTGCCGAGGTAGACCGCGATCGCGGTGCCTTCGGGGGGGGTCGCGATGGGGAGGCCGACCGGGCGCTGCGCAGGACAACCAGCGAGCGCGACAACGAGCAGTGCTCTCACTACTCCTCGAACGCGACGGTGTCGCCGATCTGGTGCGCCGCTTCGCGCGGCTCGAGCTTGCCGGTCAGCACGGCGGCGATGCCTTGCAGCACCGGCATTCGCACGCGAAGCGAGGCTGCGAGCTCGACGGCCGCGAGCGCCGCACGCGCGCCCTCGGTGCGACCACCGTCGGCGGTGACGATGCCCTCGGCGAGCCTGCGACCGAGGAGATAGTCGGCGGACTTGTCGCCCTGCGAGCGCACGAGCAAGTTGCCGAGCCCCGCGAGTCCGGAGAACGTGCGTGCCTCGGCACCGGCGGCTTGCCCGAGGCGAGAGGCCTCGGCGATCGCGCGCGTGATCAGCACCGCACGCGCGCCGATCGGCGTGTCGAGCCCATCGGCGAGGCCGAGCGCGACGGTGTACGCACCCGAGAGTGCGGACGCCAGCTCGACGCCGATCAGATCCTTCGAGGTGTAGACACGCAGCGCGGGCGGCGCGCTGAGCAGGCGCCGACCTTCGGCCACCACTTCATCGAACCGACTCGCGACCACCATCGAGCTGTACGAGCTGGTCGCGAGATCCTGTGGCAACGCGGGCCCGGCGAGCACGCCGACCTTTTGCGTCGGGATGCCCTCGAGGAGGACCTCGGAGACGCGCTCGTTGACGAGGTGCGTCCCCTTCGCCAGCGAGCCGCCAGGCGAGCCCGTACCCTTGGGGTGCTTGTGGACCGGCGCGGGCAGCGCACCGATCGCGTGGACGACGATGTGACTACCGTCGAGCACCTCGCCGAGCTCGCGCGCGCGATCGCGGACATCCTTCGACGACACCGCCATCACCAGGAACCGCGCCTCGGAGGCGAGGCGCTTGGGATCGGCGGTGGCCTCGAGCGATTCGGCGAGCTGCGCGGTGGGGAGCCGTGGTGAACGCCGCGTTTGCTGGATCGCTTCGACGACCGCCACGTCGCGCGACCACAGGATCACCCGGCGACCCGTTCGAGCGAGCACCGCGCCAAGGGCGGTGCCGAACGTACCCGCGCCGACGATCCCGACGGCATCTCCTCGCTTACTCACGTCAGCTCCGGCGGAACGTGGGCCGTTCGGTTCTGGTAGTAGTAGAGGAGCTTGAGGTCGAGCGCGGTGACCATCTCGTTGGTCCGCGAGAGGATCGGGCGCGTGTGATAGCTCGACAGCCCGTGGATTCCGGTCTCGAGCTTGTCAGCCGCGGATTGTGAGGTATGCAGCGGATGCTCGGCGCCGTAGCCCGGGTTCTCCAGGAGCCGGGCGCGCAGGCGGTCGATGCCGCGGAGCACGGTCGACATCGGCATCTCGAGGTGTCCCGTCGGCGCCCGCAGCAGCCGATAGATGTCCCTGGTTCCCGCGTTCTGGCAGATGCCGTCCCACACCGCACGCGCCACCAGGTGTGTCGAGTGCAGCACCGTCAGCCGCGGATAGGCCGCGGCGAGCCGGCGCCCGAGCGCGCGCGTGTACTCGGCGTCGCGCTGATCATCGTCGATGACCTCACCGTCGGGGCCTTTGACAAAGCTCGCCGGGTCCACGATCCGACCCGCGCGATCGATCGACTCGCTGTCATCGGTGATGTCGTTGCCAAACGGATCGAGCGGTCTCCCGAAGCGGACGACCACGGAGCCTTCATGAGCCACGATCTTGCGGAAGAATTCCACGATGCGCCCGACGCGCGAGAACTCGTCGTCGGTGATGATGTATCTGCTCTTGCCAACCTCGGCGAGGTAGTCGTCGATCAGCGTCTCGGCCTCGAGGACGAGGCGATAGTTGATCGTCACCGGCAGGATGTAGAGCCGCTTGTTCGGCGCGCCCTCGCGGACGCTGTTCTTGTACGCGGTCACCGAGGTGCCGAGCAGCCCGAGCTTGAGGTTCTTCTCGACGATGTTCGACCGACAGCGCGTGCCGCCGGGGAAGAACAGCGAGTGGTACCCGTGCTCGAGCAGGACGGTCGAGTACTCCTTGAGCACGTCCTTGTAGAGCTCGAACTTGAGGCGGCGATCGACGCGATATGCGCCGAGGTTCCGCATGAAGAACGAGATGAACGGATTGGAGAACAGGTTCTTGCCGGCGCCGTACGTCGTCGGCGGCAGCCCGGCGCGCGTCAGGCCGAGGCCGATCGCGGGCGAGTCCATGTTCGACGAGTGTGTCGGCGTCACGATCAACGTGCCGCGCTCGGCGCAGGTCCGCGCGATCTCGGTCTCGCCGTCGGCATGGATCCTCGCGTCGAGCTGACGCAGCGTGTTCATGCCTTCTTTGATGTTCGAGGTCGGCGAGAACAGGAAGCCGAGCAGCGAGGGCCCGATGCCCGTCGCGAACTTGTAGACCCGCGGGTCGAAGTTCCCCACCACGTCCTTGCCGTAGTGGCGGACCAGGGAGCGAAGCTCCTCGCGCTTGTCATCATCCGACATGCCGAGCAACCGACGAGAGAGGTCCCTCCACCGGTCCACGCCGTCGCTCTTGCTGGCCTCGAGCCGACGGATCTCGCAGTACGCGACGTCGTTGAGGACATATTCGAGCGACGCATCGCCACCTGCTTTTCCCTCGGCGACACGACGGGCCACGACCCGACGCTCGACCTCGGAGAGCAAGCGCTCGCGGTCGGTGTTGAACTTCTCGAGCCGGTTCTCGGCTTCCCTCACGGGCCGAGCGTCACGAGCCATGACCTCGGTCATATCACGCTCCTGTGCCGGATCCCTCGGCCGTTACGCTCCAGCCCCGTATCTGCCGTGGGGCCTTGCACGGCCTCGCGGGGTATGGTGATCATCGATTACTCAGCGAGCGGTGGAAACACAGCACGCCGGGTCCTCCCGAGGCAGTGGATCGTGTCGAGTGATTCGAGCGATTCGCCCCCGGTGAAGGTGGGTGGTTGATGTCCACGACGAAGAAGAAACCGTCACCGAAGAAGGCGAAGCCCGCGGCAAAAACGCGGAAGCCCAGTCGCGCGTCGTCGGAGAGCGATGAGGACGAGGACGAGGACGACGACGACGACGACGATGATGTCGTCGAGAAGCCCAAGCGTGGCGCGAAGGCGAAAGCCGAAAAGCCAACCCCGGCGAAGAAGGCGAACACAGAGAAGCTAGTGAAGGCTGAAAAGGCTGAAAAGGCGGAGAAAGCGGAGCGAGCTGACAAAGCCGAGAAGGCTGAAAAGGCGGAGAAGGAAAAAGCCGAGAAGGCCGAGAAGGCTGAAAAGGCGGAAAAGGCGGAGCGAGCCGAGAAGGAGAAGGCCGAGAAGGCCGAGAGGGCCGAGAAGGCTGAACGAGCCGAGAAGGCTGAACGAGCCGAGAAGGCTGCAAAGGTCGACGACAAGCCGGAGAAGAAGGGGCGAGGGAAAGCCGCACAGGTCCCCGCGCCTCCCCCGCCTCCCCGGATCGAGTACACGCTCGATGGGCCGATCCCGCCGGAGGGCGTGAACCTCCCCAAGAAGGTCGGCGCGCTGCTCGGCATCGGCCAGAAGACGCTCGGCATCAAGTCGTTCCGTCCCGGTCAGACCGAGGCGTTCGAGCACCTGCTCGAAGGTGAAAATCTACTCGCCGTCATGCCCACGGGCAGCGGTAAGTCACTGCTCTATCAGCTGACGTCGTTGATCAATCCCGGCGTCACCGTCGTGGTCTCGCCACTGATCGCGCTGATCAAAGATCAGCTCGACAAGATGCAGAGCAAGGGCGTCGCCGCCTGCAAGATCGACTCGACGCTGACAATCAAGCAGCGCCGCGAAGTCGACGCGATGATCCAGGCACCCGGCGGCAAGTTGCTGCTGACCACGCCCGAGCGCATGGCGATGCCGGAGTTCCGCACCTTCTTGAACGAAGCGTGTGGAGGCGTCGGTGTGTCGCGGTTCGTCGTCGACGAAGCGCACTGCGTCTCGCAGTGGGGTCACGATTTCCGACCGGCGTATCTGTCGCTGCGCCAAGCCGTCGAAGAGCTCGGTCGCCCTCCGGTGCTGGCCACCACGGCCACGGCACCGCCGCATGTTCGCGACGACATCCTGTTCCAGCTCGGCATCGAGGGCTCGACGATCGTCACGACGACGTTCGATCGCCCCAATCTCCACTACGAAGTGATCGTCTTCGGCGATGACGACGAGAAGATGAAGACGTTGGTCACGCTGCTCAAGAAGCTGCCGCGACCGGGCATCGTCTACTGCGCGACCGTCAAGAAGGTCGAAGAGCTCTACGAAGCGCTGACCCGTCACGGGATTCCGACGGGCAAGTACAACGGCAAGATGAACAAGGGCGACCGCGAGGCCAGCCAGAACGAGTTCATGGCGTCGAACGACCAGATCATGGTCGCGACCAACGCGTTCGGGCTCGGCGTCGACAAGCCGAACATCCGCAACGTCATCCACTATCACGTGCCCGGATCCGTCGAGGCGTACGCTCAGGAAGCCGGCCGCGGCGGTCGCGATGGCAAGCCCGCACGCTGCGTGCTGCTGTTCTCCCCCGACGACGTCGCCATCCAGGAGTACTTCCTCTCCGGCACCTACCCGACCAAGCGTCAGGTGCGGCAGGTGTTCGATGCGCTCACTGCGTTCACCAACATGGCGAAGGAAACCCATCGCCTGATCGAGGAGACACCGCCGAACGTCGCGAACGTCGCGCTGTCATCGAGCGTCGGCCAACAGCGCACGCGCACCGTGCTGGGACTGCTCAAGGACGAGGGCTTCGTGATCGAGAACGACGGCCTGTTCTCGGTCGCCGATCCGCCGCCCGAGCTCGACGTGCTGATGGATCGCGCGCGCACCTACGAAGCGCGCCGGATCATGGACCGCCAGCGCCTCGACGCCTTGCTCGGATACGTCAAGGCGCCGGGATGCCGGAGCCAGGTCGTGCTCGAGTACCTCGGGGAGCCCGAGCCCCCGAAGTGTGGACGCTGCGACAACTGCCTACGCTCGCGCGAAGCCGCCCTCGCTGCTTCGACCGAGGCCACGCGTCTCGGCGCATCGCTGACCCGGCTGCTCGACGATGACGGCGTCGTGATCTCGAAGCCGAAGCGCGAGATCAAGGCGCGCGTCGTGCGGATCGATCAACCCGCGCCGAACCTCGCGGGCGATCCGAACGCGGTCGTCGCACCGGTCTCCGCACCAGCCGCACCGGCGAAGCCGGCCACGGTGTTGCGTCGCTCCGGCACTGCACCCGTGGTCGCTGCGGCTGCCGCTCCGGCCGCACCGACGGTGCTCACCCGCAAGGGTCCAGGTGCGCCCGCGACGCTAGGGCCGCCTGCAGAGGGGGCTACCGCCACACCCGCTCCGCAGCACGCCGCGCATCCGGACGAGGAGCTCGACGACGACGAGCTCGATGACGACGACGACGATGACGACGATGACGACGATGACGACGACGACGATCTGGTCGACGGCGAGGATGATGACGACGACGACGACGACGACGACGACGACGATGACGACGATGACGATGACGATGACGACGACTACGAAGTCATCGACAAGACCGCGGCCGAGCTCGCCGAGGAAGGCGTCGAAGGCCCCGGCGAGATCACGGTGCTCGCGCGCAAGCGCGTCCCGAAAGTCCCCAAGGTCCCGAAGCAACGCGGGGGCACCGAGGACATCAACTCCCTGACGCTCTCGGCCGCCGAGGCCCGACGACGACGTCGTCGCCGCCGCCGGAAGCGTCGCGCGATGCTGCCGCCGAAGAGCGCGTTCACCACGCCGGTGCTGTCGACCGCGCTGCCGAGCTTGGACGCACCGCGCCGCAGTGGTGGTGGCGGTCCCGTGATCGAGTACGTCCGTGGGCCGATGCGCATCGCGATGGCTCCCGTTGCCTCGGCGAACCCGAACGACGCCGGGATCAACCGCCGTGGTGGTCGTGGTGGCGCGAGCAATGGTCGCGATCGCCGCAACAGCCGAGGCGGCAGTCGACAGTCCGATCGTGGCGACCGGCCGCGCTTCAACTCCACCACCCCGCGCCCCGAGGGTCAGCAGGCGCAGCGTCCGCCGCAACTGCTAGAAGGCCAGGCCGGTGAACCGGGTCGTCGTCGTCGTCGCCGGCGGCGTCGGCGGGGCGGTAACGGGCTGCCGATGCAGGGAGCGCCCGGCGGAATCGCGCTGAACGGGCCGAACAACGGCAGTCCGCAACTCGGTCCCGGTGAAGAGCCGGTGCAGTTCTTCGCACCGACGAATCCGAATCAGCCGCAGCAACCGCAACCGGTCGTGCTCGGCCCTGATGGTCAGCCTCTCCGGAAGCGTCGTCGGCGGCGGCGGCGTGGTCGCGGTGGTCGTCAGCGCGAGCTCGGGCCACGCAACGGTCCGCCCGGTGAAGGCGGTGCCGAGGGCGGCGAAGGCGGTGCTCCTGGTGGCGACTTCGCCGGCGATGCCGGTGGTGACTTCGCCGGCGACGATCGCGGTCCCGACTTCGACGAGTAGTTCGTCGGACGTCAGATCAGCGGCTGCTCACGAGAGCATGTCGGACCGTGGCTACTTCAAGCCGTGGCGCTGCAGTAACCGGTAGAAGTAGACGCGCGCGATACCGGCGGTCTTCGCGGCCGCGGCGACCTTGCCGTCGTGGACGTGAGATACGCACGCTCGAACGCATCGATTGCATGGCGACGCGCATCGGCCTACGGCAGCTTGGGGGCGACCGCGGCCGAGACCAAGCCGATGTCGAGGCGGCACTCGCACGGGCCCTCGCCGCTCGAGGACCGTGGGTCCTCGACGTCACCATCGATCCACGCGAGGCCCCACCGTCGGGCCGTCGCAACAGGAGCCTGATGCAACGAGGAGGTGGCATCAGGTCGAGGCGGCGTTCTCGAAGCACAAGGGTCTGCGCAGCACGTCCGCGGCGTGGGCGGCGGCGGTGCTGACCGACCTCGGGTTGTCCCCGGACGCGGTGCAGGCGGTGTCGAACTACTGGGTCGCGGTCTGTGTCTACGCGCAGGCGCTGTTCTCGTCCGAGCGTGCGCTGTGAGAGCGCGCTACAGTCGCTCGACATGCTCGATTGGCTCGGCTCGGTCGCGGTGCGCAAGCGCACCCCCACACGCGTCGAGCTCGACTTGACCCGCGCGACCGCGTGGACCGGCTGGGCCCTCGCCGCCGGTGGCGCGTGGCTCGTCGCGCTCGGTGCGGTGTGGTCGATCATCCTCGGCGGGTTCGCGTTCGCCGCGGGTGTGTTGCTCGGGACGCTGCGCCGGCGTCTGGTGTTCGATCGCGAGGAGGGCCTGCTGCGGGTCGAGCAGCGTGTGCTCGGCGTTCATCGCCGCGCCGCGATTCCGTTGTTCCACCTGCGCGCAGTGGTGGTCGCGGCCCGCGCCGGGATCTATGTCGCGTACGTCGAACGCCGCGTCGGCGGCACGATCCATCTCGACGAGGCGCGCCGTCCCGCCGGCTTGCTCGCGCTGGCCGAGGCGATCTCGGAAGTGGCCGAGTTGCGAGTCGTGTTTGACGCCAGTAGCGCCGCGGCTCGATAGACACCCGGGACAGGTTTCGAGGTACCGTCTGCGCGCCGTGAGGTTGTCATTCCTGTCGATCTTCTTGTTCGCTGCATGCAGCTCGGATGCTGGCGTTCCGAAGGACAAGCCGGTCGAGCCCGCGCCCGGGAAGATGGCCGGCGTGTTCCCGGATCGCTTCGACTGCACGACGATCGTCTCGATCGACACACTCGCGCAGCTGCTCGGCGGTAACGCTCGCCGCGTCGAAGGCCCGATGGGCGGTCAGCGCGGCGTGCCCAAGCCGTGCGAGTACGAGGTCCAGAGCGATCCGCCAGCGAAGTACTCCTACGATTTCGATTGCCGCGAGAGCTACAAGAGGACCGCCGACGCGTTGTTCAAGCAGTATCGCGAGCAGAACGCCGCGCGCATCGAGGAGTACAACCGCGTCTCGGATGCAGGCCCGCCGACCAAAGCCCCGAAGGGTGCCGAGGATGCCGCGGTCGAGATGAAGCAGCCGAGCGAGCCGCAAGAGGTCGCGGTCGGTGCAAAAGGCCTCGATCACAACGATCAAGGCATCCTGTTCATCGACGACGATGCGCCCTGCTACGTCCGCGTCTACGGTCCCGATCCGGCGAAGCGCCTCGAGCTCGCGAAGCTCGTCGCGAAGAACCTGACGTACGTCAACGCGCCGATGGATCCGCGCCCGCTGAAGTAGCTGGGCCGTTCGACACGCGCTGAGCTCAGAACGCCGATTCGAAGCCGGCGATGAACCGCAACGCACCCGCGTTCGGACCGTCGAGCGGGAACGCGAAATCGAACCGGAACAGGTCGCGTGCGGTCTGCGGGATCAACATCCGGAACCCCGCGCCGACATCGTGGTGCAACGTGATCCTCGCGTTGCCGTTGAACGTGTCGCCGACGCCACCGACCTCGTAGAACAGCACTCCGCCGTAGCGGAGCACCCACAGCGGACGCGGCACCGTGCGGAGCTCGATCTGCGTGCGCATCAAGCGATCGCCGGTGCGCGTGCCGGAGAACTCGTTGATCAAGAAGCCGCGCAGACCGTTGTCCGAGCCGATCGCGAAGAAGCTGTTGTTGATGTCGCGCCAGCGCGCGGCGATGGTGGACTCCGCGACGATCCGCGCCCATTTGTAGGTAGGCGTGACGAGGCGGAGGCCGAGTGTGGTGGTGTTGTTGACGAGCTCGCGATCGCCGTCGCTGTCGATGTCGCGATACTGCGTCGACATGCTGATCGACGGCCGCACCAGCCCGTCGCGACACCACGGGAAGCCCCACGACGCCGACGCTGCCCCGCGCTGGAAGTTGAAGTCCGAGCCCAGCAGCTTGATCCCGGCGGAGTACGACAGATCGACCGTGGGACCGAACCGCGCATCCTCGGCGAGCTCGTAGGTCGAGACGTTGCGGAACGTCTTGAACACCGGGACGAAGAAGCCGTAGGAGATGAACGGCGTCGACGTCATCTCATTGCGCGGCAGCACGTCGCGAATGAACGCAGCGCGCTCGAGCGCACTCCCCGGGAATGAGGCGAGCGGTTGCGGATCGGTGTTGTCGACGCTATAGCCGACCGAGAGCTGCTGCTTGACCTTGGTGCCCCACTGGCGCACCGCCGAGGCGGTCGTGTCCCACCGCTTCATCTTGTACTGCACGCCGATCAGGCTCGCGTCGGTCACATCTCGCGCGATGTCGAGCTGGCTCTGAAAGCGGTTGTTGCCGTCGAGCGGGAACTTGCACTCGCCCGACGAGCAGTCGACCGGCAACAGGCCGAGGCCGCGGAACCGGCGGTCGATCGCGTAGCGATGCGAGAACGTGATCCCGACGCCCCACTTGCTGGCGAGCGAGAACAACGGCTTGCTGAGCGAGAACGAGCTCTGCGTGCCCTCGCGATTGACGCCCGGGGTGTCGCGCTCCGAGATCGTGGGCGGCCCGTCGGAGAAGCCCAGCTTCTCCTGGAGGTTCTGGCGATTGAGGATGAAGTCGAAGCGCGCGCGAAAATCGAGCTTGAGCCCGAGGAGGTTCTTGTCGATGAAGATCGGGCCGGTCGCGATCGCGCCCTGGTCCATCGAAAAACCAGCAGCGAACACCGAGCGGCGGCCGAGGAAGTTGTTCTCCGACAGCGCGACCGACAGGTTGGTCAGCGAGCCCTGCTGGAACGTGTACTGCGTGTTGAGGCGAAGGCTCCAGATGTCGCGCGTCACCACGAGCATGTCGACCTTGCCCGCTGCAGCCTCTGCCGAGACGACCGGGATCACGACGACGACGCTCGTCCACAGCGGATCGCGGAGCCGGCGCGCGGTCTCGTTGACGCGCTCCTGATCCCAGACCTCGCCGGCGTTGATCACCAGCTCGTTCGCGATCGCGCGCTCTTTCGTGGTGACGTGGAAGTGGTTGAAGAACTCGAGCAGGCCGAACTTCTCGGCGAACACGTCCTCGTTATAGATGTGGACCTTCGCGATCGGCTTGCCCCATGGCGCCGGCTCGACGGTGTAGCCGCGCTTCACGATCGCGCGCGTCACGCTCTGGCGCTCGAGCGAGGACAGCGCCGCGAGCCAGTCGCAACTCGCATCCTTCGCCGCGCACCTCTGTTCGGCGAGCTGGCGATCCAGACGAGAGTCGGCCGTGGCAAGCCCGCTCGCAAGAATCGCCCACGCGATCAGAGCCCCGAACAATCGCACGCCGCACATCGTACACGTACGAACCAAGGTCGGAGTAGGATGGCGAACGTGTACTGTCCCGTCTGCCATTCGGAATATCCGGCCGACTGGAAGGCGTGTCCGAAGGACGCGAGCAGCCTTCTAAAGTCCTCCCAGATCGGCAAGTACCGCATCGAGGGCATGCTCGGCGTCGGCGGCATGGGTGCGGTCTACAAGGCCACCAACCCCGATATCAAGGGCTCGCGCGTCGCCATCAAGGTGATGAACCCGGCGATCGCACAGGCCGAGCAGATCCGCGAGCGGTTCAAGCGCGAGGCGGCCGCGGTCGCCGCGCTGCGGACCTCGCACGTCGTCAAGGTCTTCGACTTCAACGCCGAGCCCGACGGCACGCTCTACCTCGTGATGGAGCTGCTCGATGGTCACGCGCTTCGCGACGAGATCATGCCGGCGCCGAGCTACATGGATCTCGCGCGCGTGCAGATGGTGATGGAGGGCGCACTCAAGGGGCTCGCCGCCGCGCACAAGGTCGGCATCGTCCACCGCGATCTCAAGCCCGAGAACATCTTCGTCGCCGACACCGACGATGGCGAGGTGCCCAAGCTCCTCGACTTCGGCATCGCGCGCGTGCGAACGCAAGACAAGAACCTGACGCATACCGGCAGCCTGATGGGCACGGCGTCGTACATGGCCACCGAGCAGATCGCCGCCGGCGTCGGCGAGATCGGGCCGTGGAGCGATGTCTACGCGATGGGTGCGATCCTGTACGAGATGCTCGCCGGCGCGCCCGCGTTCGGAGGCAACACCGTGACCGAGGTGCTGCAGCGCGTCCTCAAGTCGGAGATCGTGCCGCTGCAGTCGGTGCGGCCCGGCCTGTCGAACGAGGTCTACGCGCTGGTCGAGCGCTGCATGAGCACCACGCCCGCGGTCCGTCCGCAGGATGCCGAGGCGATGCGGGTCGCGCTCAACGGCGCGCGGATGGTGCCGCAGGGCACGTCGATCCCACCGCCGCACAAGACGCGGGTCGATTCGATTCCACCCGTGCACGTCGGCTCGAGTCCGGGTGGCACCGCGCTCGGCGTGATGGCCACCGAGGGTCGCGACACGCCGCTGCCCAAGTTGACGCCTCCGCCAGCGACGGGGAACACGCCCGCGCCACCGATCACGCCGACCGCACCGATCCGGCCGAGTAGCGATGTCTCCGCGTTCGGCCCGACGGTCGGCGTCACGTCGAGCACCGGTGCGAGCGCGAGCGCGATCGACCCTCCGAAGAAGTCCAAGCTGCCGCTGATCCTCGGCGGCGTCGCGGTCGCCGGCATCGGCGCGTTCGTCGCGATCAAGGTGGCTGGCGGCGGCGGCAACGACAAGCCGCTGACGAAGGCAGATGCCGGCGTCGTCGCGACTCCGACGCCCGACGGTGCAGCACCTGCAGACAGCGCGACGGTGGTGACTCCCGACGCACCGACGGAAGATCCGGTGCCGCCGTTCACCAAGGAGATGGTGAAATTCGCCGCGGGCGAGTACGACGTCGGCGAGGCAACGCTCGCCAGCCCCGGAGCGCGCAAGCTCGCGAAGGTCAGCGTCGGCGAGTTCTTCATCGACAAGGACGAGGTCACGCTCGATACCGTGCGCAAGGTGCTGACGTCTCCGAAGCTCGGCGGTGCCCCCGGTGATGCCGGAACGCTGCCCGCGCGCAACGTGACGTGGGGCCAAGCGGTCGCCACGTGCAAGGCGCTGGGCAAGCGGTTGCCGACGGAGGACGAGTGGGAGATCGCGGCGCGCACGACGCCAAAGGATCCGACCAAGGCCGCGCTCAAGACGGCGAGCGGCAAGCTGGTCGCGACCGCGCATGCCGACTGCTCGAGCGATGGCCTGTGCGACATGCTCGGCGGCGTGATCGAGTGGACCGCTGATGGCGCCAACAAGGCCGCCGAAGGGGGGCCGCGTAGCACCGCCGATGGCGGTGCGAAGGGTAACGACAAGGTCGTGCGCGGTGCGGCCTTCACGGTGTCGGCAGCAGCCGGTTGGCCGGCGACGATCTTCTTCCGCACGTCGGTGCCACCCACCGCGGATCTCGAGGTCGGATTCCGGTGTGGATGGAGCAAGGGTTCGGGAGATGGGCTGAAGACCGGTGACCTCACGGTGCCGGTTGACACCAAGGTCACCGCAACCCCGACACCTGCTCAGAAACCCTCGCAGGCATGTGATGACGTCGACGGGATGTATC